>CAKUYZ010000205.1 GCA_934717675.1 uncultured Bacteroidales bacterium | reverse complement strand
TGCCATGTCTGTGTGGCCGTTGCGCAAGAGAGGCCTCCGCTGTCTTTGGCCGCAGGCGCGTCAATGTCGGCCTGTGTGGCCAGGGTGTCCGATGGGCGCGTCTTGTACACCTTTGCCGCCGAGCGTCGTATGTGTCCGGCCTCCGTCACAAAACTCTTCACCACAGGGGCCGCTATGAGGCTTTTGGGACCAGATACGTGTCTGACAACCAGTTTCGGCCTTGGCCTGGAGCCGACAGGCCATGTCCTTACGGTTCATGGAGGTTTTGACCCGACACCAGACTCGCGCTATTTCCGCGATGCGTCATTCTCCGCTGTGGCCGATTCTGTTGCCGATAGGCTCCGCTCCGCGGGGGTAGATTCGCTCTCGCTCTTGTGCGTAGACGGGTCTCTGAGCCCAGAGGTTCCGTATTGCGACAAGAGGCTTTGGGAGGATATGGGAAATTACTATGGGGCCATACCGACGGTCGTCATGTTTGCCGACAATGCTGTAAACCTGTATTTTAACACCTTGGGTGGCACTGGCGGTCTTTGCCGCGTAGATTCTGTTGTCCCATCCATGGGTGGCTTCCGCCCGCGCTCTTTCGTAAGATCTTATCGTGGCGGAGCCGACAAGAGCAGCGTCTTTTTGGCGGGCGACAGCTTGTGGTATGTCACTGGCGAGCTTCCGCAAGGGCGCAAGGCGTTTCGGGTGTCGGCTACAATGCCTAGTCCCGAAGTCTCTTATGCGCGCCACTTGGCGGCGTTGTTGACGCGTCGTGGCATAGCTGTCGGTTCTGTGGCTCTGCGTGATGGTTGTGAGGGGGATTCTGTGCTGTATGTCCAAAGTTCGCCAACTTTGCTGGAGATAGCCAGGCAGACTAATGTGCACAGTGTCAACCTTTTTGCCGACGCTTTAGCTTTTAGCCTGAGCACTCGTGGCGGCTCCGTCAGGGCTTCTTGGAAAGGTGCGGCCGAGGCCGTGTCTGATTTTTGGGAGGCCAATGCCGGGCTTAATGTCAAACTTCACGATGGTTCAGGTCTCTCGCCGTTCAACGAGGTGTCCGCGTCCTCTGTCGTAGCCTTGCTACGCTCCATGTCGCGATCCTCTTGCGGTGCCGATTTCCGGTCCACCCTGCCGCGCATGGGTGTGGAGGGTACGTGGGCGCACCTAGGCAAAGGTACGCCACTTGCTGGCAACGTCAGGGCTAAGAGCGGCACCATGACGGGTGTCGTGGCCTATGCCGGGTTCATGACGGCCAAGAGTGGCGTTGATGTGGCATTCTGTGTCATCGTGAATCATTTTTCCGAGACTCCGCACACTGTCCGGACTAAAATTGTAGATTGGCTGACAACGGTATTCAATACAGCTAAATGAAAAAGACCAAATTGTGGATAGTCGCGCGCCGTGTCTTGCTTTTGCTCGCTGCCACTGTGGCGTTCGTCTTTCTAGCCATCATAGTGGTGGTCAATCTCGTCTTGACCAACGGCAGGCTCATGCCCATCATTAAGGGCTACGCCACGGAATATCTTGATGCCGACGTGCGCATAGCC
>CAKUYZ010000204.1 GCA_934717675.1 uncultured Bacteroidales bacterium | reverse complement strand
TCTTGCGGAATTTGAGCCGTTTGTATGACGTCGTATAGGAACGCAGAGATGACGGACGAACGCCCAAGCCCAATCTCATCGGCCACAATGATGGCAACCTGCACGGAATGCAGCAGGCTCGGAAATCCTTTGGCTTTGTATCTGCATATGTCAGATGTCTCACTGGCAAGATGAAAAACATCTCGAATATTTTGTATGTCAGCATTGGAAAACAAGTCAGCAGTCAGTATGCGCAACTTTTTATAAGCCACGCATATAGCTCTCCGCTCTTCTTGGGTAAGTGATGTCTGCGGCGCCATGGTAATCAATCTTTTTAGGGTGTCTCTAGCCTCCCCATCGCCCTAAAGAAGGCAAACGGCTTCGGCAATCTGATTTTGGGATTAGGTGGGGTCTGACCGACCCTATGCGAATATAGTCTTTTATCCGTAGAAATGCCGTATGGACGGGTCTTATTTTCGACAGAGGGAGCGGATTATAGACTCTACATTCGGGTGGCCAAACTTGAAACCCATGGCGTTTAGTCTGGCTGGTACAACTTTACAATTCTGTTCCAAGAGGTTGACCGCCCTTCCGGCTATAAGTTTTATGATGAACTTTGGCAACCTGTGTTGGCTCTTGCCCACAGTTGTGGAAAAGGCCTTGACAAGCTCGTTCATCGATGCCATTTCTGGAATTGTCAGGTTATATACGCCTCTCGCTTCCTCATTCTCCGCAAGCATTATGAGGCTTGCTGCGGCGTCTGCCACGTGTATCATAGGGATGCACTGGTAGCCCTCGTCAATGCGGCCTCCCCACCCTATTTTAGCCATTCTGGCTAGGATGGGGTAAGCGCCGCCTGTCGCGCTCATAAGGTAGCCGGCGCGCGCAAGCAATAATCTAATGTTGGGGCATTGCTTCGCCGCTCGAAGCACCTCTTTGGTCTCCATCTGCCCGACCTCGGACATGAACGAATCTCCGTATGAACTTGAGTACTCGTCATGTACTTCATATATGTCATACACCATGGCATTTGACAGGGTGATGAAGAATTTAGGCTCGGGCTTAGCATAGCGCAAAGCATTGCAAATGGAGCGGATGGCCAACTGGCGACTTCTGTATATGTCAAATTCGTACCGTCCTTTCCACTTTGCCACATAAGGCTCTCCGTATAAGTTGATGACGCCATCAGCGCCGGCTATCTTCTCTGCCAAAGCTGGGGCGGGAAGCCTAAGGTCTGTCCCTCTGATTTCTAAGATGTTGCAGCCCTTGTCCTTTAGTTGCTCACTCAATTCTTTACCTAGAGGTGTGCCAATGCCGCATATGGCGACATTCTTCAACTCTACCATTGTCTCCCTCCCGTCGCTCTATATTTTTTTTAGGAACTCAAATAACTCACTTGCAGATTCTATTGTCTTTCGCTCCCCCCGCTCAAACACAGAGATGCCGCCAGTCTCTTCAGACACCACTATTGACACGGCATCGGTAACCTCCGTTATGCCTACGGCCGACCGATGCCTTAATCCAAACGACTTTGGCAGCGACATGTTTTTTGACACTGGCAATATGCAGCCAGCGGCAAGGATATGGTGTTTGTCCACAATCATGGCTCCGTCATGAAGCGGAGTGTTTTTGAAAAAGATGGTCTCAATGAGCTGTTGCGAAAATTGAGCAGAAATAGGATCACCAGTATCAATATAATC
>CAKUYZ010000203.1 GCA_934717675.1 uncultured Bacteroidales bacterium | reverse complement strand
GGGGACCTGCACTGTGACGTTGAGCCCCACCTGCCCTCCGACAAGGATGGAGACGGAGTCCAGTTCCGCCCTCACCACTGGCTGCTGCGCCAAGGCAGAAGATCCAAGCCACACGGAGAGAGCCGCCAATATAAAATGCTTAGAAAAGCGCATAGGCAAAAGAAAAAAAAACGATCAAGCGACCCTGCCGTCAGCCCCTCCGCTTGAAGAGGCCGAGCAGGCTCTTTACATAGTCGTCGTCCGTAAAGACGCTCACTGAGTCAATGGCGCACCGCTTAAAGATGGCGTCCAACTCCTTGTCTCGGCGGACAGCGTTCAAGGCATAGGCGCGGCGAGTGGCGGGGTCGGAGGTATCGACCCAAGACTGGCGTCCCGTCTCCGCGTCGGCCAAGAGCATCAGTCCCACATCGGGCAACTCCGTCTCGCGCCGGTCTTCCACACGGAGGGCCACAAGGTCATGCTTATGACCCGCAATGCGCAGAGGGAGCTCAAAGTCCTTGTCTGCCAAGAAGTCCGATATGAGGAACGCGGTGCAACGCTTGCGGATGGCGTTGGTCATGTAGCGCAAGGCCTCGCCAATGTCCGTGCCGCGGTCTTGGGGCTGAAACGTCAGCAACTCGCGGATGATGTGCAACACGTGCTTCTTGCCCTTCTTTGGCGGGATGAAGTGCTCCACCTTGTCGCTGAAGAAGATGACGCCTATTTTGTCATTATTCTGAATGGTGGAGAAAGCCAACGTGGCGGCCATTTCCGTAATCAGATTCTTCTTGAAGCGAAGCTTTGTTCCGAACTCGCGCGAGCCAGAGACGTCAATGAGCAAGACCACGGTGTTCTCCCTCTCCTCCTCAAAAATCTTGATGTAGGGCTTGTTCATCCTGGCCGTGACGTTCCAGTCTATGTTCCTCACGTCATCGCCATACTGATACTCCCTCACTTCGCTGAAAGCCATGCCTCGGCCTTTGAAGGCCGAGTGGTACTCGCCGGCGAAGATGTGGTTGGAGAGTCCGCGGGTCTTGATCTCAATCTGGCGCACCCGCCTCAGCAGCTCGGCACTGTCCAAATTATTCTGATCCATAGGGCAAAACCTCCACTAGGGCACCTCGACCTTGTTAAGAATCTCGGAGATGATCTCCTCGCTTGTGACGTTGTTGGCCTCGGCCTCGTAGCTCAAGCCTATGCGGTGGCGCAGCACGTCGTGGCACACGGCGCGGATATCTTCTGGGATGACGTAGCCCCTGCGCTTGATGAACGCGTAGGCCTTGCCCGCCATGGCCAGGCTTATGGAGGCTCGCGGCGACGCCCCGCATGAGATCATATCCTTGAACTGGCCAAGGCCATACTGGTCGGGATAGCGTGTGGCAAAGACAATGTCCACGATATATTTCTCGATCTTCTCGTCCATATACACGTCCTTGACCACGTCTCGGGCTCGCACAATGTCCTCTGGCTTGAGGATGGTGTTTGGCTTCGGGAAATTCTTGGCAAGGTTGTTACGGATAATGAGCTGCTCCTCTTCCTTCTTGGGGTAGTCAATGACCACCTTGAGCATGAAACGGTCAACTTGCGCCTCAGGCAGCGGATATGTGCCCTCCTGCTCCACAGGGTTTTGGGTTGCCATGACGAGGAATGGCTTTGCCATGGGGTATGTGGAGTCTCCAATGGTGACCTGCCTCTCCTGCATGGCCTCGAGGAGCGCGGACTGGACCTTTGCCGGGGCGCGGTT
>CAKUYZ010000202.1 GCA_934717675.1 uncultured Bacteroidales bacterium | reverse complement strand
AAGCAACCTATGCTGATGAAGGATTGCGTATAGCCGATAATTGGCTCGCCGATAATTGGCGTACTCAGTACCTCTCCAATGGCTCCTGAGCCATTACTTTTAGGGAGGATGACTTTCCATTTGCCGAGGTTGTCATGAGGCTCAAGGTATTTTGTGTCAATATATCTGAAAGTCCGAGTGTTGTTTACGAGTCCTAGCACGCGAACCTGCTCCGTACCCCCCCGTTTATATTAAATACGTCTAAAGAAGAAAAAATGGACGTGGTGAGCCTCTTCTCTCGCCCTCCGCTGCCTATTATGGCTTTGTAGTCAGGGTGGTCAGCATATAGGGCGTCAAGATTGAATTTGTTTTGAAGCCTAATGAGGCTGTCTATTGACTTAAAGTCTGGCCGCTCAACTACTTTCGTCAAAATGCCGTTCAACTCCTGGTGGGCTGTGTAGCAAATGATCTTGCCAAACACCCTCTTTGTATCGCGCAATGTGATGGCGATGCCGCCTTTGATGTCAACATTGCTGAATATCTTGGTGCTGTTTGGCTCGTAGCGCACCACTTTGAAGTGTTCGTCATTGAGTATTTGATCGTTGAACTCTTTTGGAGTCTTGCCTGCGTTGAAGAGAAAACGGCCTGGCGTTATGAGCGAGACAAAGTCCGAGAGCATAAACGCCAGGTTCATGAAAAGGTGATATACAGGCATGTCGCTCGTGTCATCTTTCTTCACCTGATACGGTGGGTTGCCAACCACGGCGTCGAACTTCATTGTCTTGTCGTTGAATGTTTTGTTCCAAAATTTGGGAGTCAGCATCTCCTGGGCCAGCCATTGGGCGTTGTTCGTTATTCTTGTGAGCAGGCCTGGCACGCAGACTGCGTTCACGGCAGTGCCGGAGCGGAAGCCCATGAGTGTGCGGCGCGTGATGGCCGCGGCCATTGGCGTCTTGCAGAGGATGAAGACGTTGTCTCTCACGGTCATGTCCCACAGCTCCTGCTGCTGCGCCACGGTGAGGCCCTCGCCCCATGTCTTCTCATACCGCTCTTGCCTGGCTCGCCAGATGGAGTAGGCCACGTAGAGGGGGTAGAGGCCGCTTTTGCTGTTCACTTCCAGCACCTTGGACTCGGGGCTTAGGGCGCGCCTGGTCACGTCTCCCTCGGTCGTCACATGGCGCGGGGTCTCCAGCTCCGCCTGCCACTTCTCGTCAAAGAACGTCCAGCCGCCTATGGTCTCGGCCATGTGCATGTTCACCACCCGCCAGGGGGTGAGGACGGTCTCCTTGTCGGGATTCCGGAAAGTGCTGAAGAGAGCGGCCAGCCGGCCAATGCGCTGCTCCACACCCATGCGGTCCGCCGAGCGTGCCATGGCGCGGATGCGTACGCCGGCGGCGTGGAAGACGGCCGCGTCATAATATCTGCGGAAGAGGTTGAACCTCTGTTTGGTGACGCCCGCGGGCATGAACTCTTGCCAGCTGGCGTCGTCCACCAAGGCTGTGAAGTTGTCAATGGTCAGCTCGCCGTCCTCATCGGCAATGTCGGCACCATAGATGAGGAGTGGCATCCTGATGGATATGCCCCGGAGGATGGAAATGGCGGCGTCGCGCCGTTTTTTGAGTGTCTCGGCCCTCTCGTCGCGCTCGCATCCTGTTTCTTTTTTGTCTTTTGCCTCGTTGGCCGCCGCCCCGTCAAGCCCATGCTTGTTTATGTCTATGGTCTTGATTTTGGGCTGCGCGGCCGTGGAGCCGACAATCTTGCGGAGGTCGTCAAACTTGCCCACGTCAATGTCCGCGATGTTGCCGATTACCGCGGGGTCATAGAGGCAGGCGTCTTCAAAGC
>CAKUYZ010000201.1 GCA_934717675.1 uncultured Bacteroidales bacterium | reverse complement strand
ATGACATACTTAACGCACTGGAGAGTGACAGACCGCAGGAAGTGGCCGTGGAGACCATTGGAATATCGTATGATGGCAAAGATGAGGCTGTAGGCCACTTTATCCAATGGGTGTTGGAAAATGGGGTACAATACAATCATGAATACGGCTTTCTGAACCTTGGGGCAAAAGAGGCCAACGCCCAGATTGCGCAAGTGCAAGATGTCCTGACGGCCAGCAAATAGAAGTCCTCCACCCTTCTCACACTGTTAAAACACCACTCACATATGCAAAGGCTATCCATTATCGCCATTCTTTTGGCCTCAACAGCAGCCGCCACGGCTCAGACACAGCTTGAGGGACGAATTATCGATGCTGACTCAGGAGACCCTCTGATCGGAGCCACAGTGATGGTGAAAGCGGGCAAAGGGCTTGGCACTGTTACGGACATTGACGGGCATTTTAGCCTTCAGACCAAAGAGAGCCTGCCCGTTACGCTGACAGCCAGTTTTATTGGCTACAACCCGCTTGAGTTAGATGTATACGATACGGAGGAACCTATTGAGATCCAACTGTCTGACAACACGAGCCGTATTGATGAGGTTGTAGTTGTTGGCTATGGGACTCAAAAGCGCACTCAACTCACAGGAAGCGTGGTTTCCGTTAAAGCTGACATTTTTGAAAAAGCGCAAACCCCGACCTTAGACGGAGCTTTGAGCGGACAGGTGGCAGGCCTGGCGGTGACAGCCAGCAGCGGCCAACCAGGAGCCGACAGCAACATAAGGATACGTGGCGGAAACTCCGTGAATGCCTCAAACGAGCCGCTTTACGTTGTAGACGGCTTCATATATTTTAAGGATGCGGCCAACAACAGTGCCGGATTGGGCGCGATAGAAGGTGGCCTTAACCCGCTCGCCACAATCAACCCAAATGACATAGAGTCAATAGAAGTATTGAAAGATGTCTCCGCTACGGCGATATACGGCTCTCGAGGTGCCAATGGCGTAATCCTGATCACAACGAAGAAAGGCAAGCAAGGAGAAAGCAACGCCAATGTGCGATATACATATGGGGTCGGAGTGAGTTCAATCACCAAGAAACTGGATCTTATGAACGCCTCCGAATGGGCCAGGATGCAAAAAGACTACTTCAGCAACAAGGGTGGCTACACAGACCAGCAGATTGCGGCCTTGGGCAAAGGCACTGACTGGCAAGACGCTGTGTTGCGAAACGCCATGCAGCAGACACATGAGTTGAGCATTGTTGGCGGCTCACGAGACAGCCGTTACGCCTTTTCCGCAAATTATGCCGATCAAGACGGCATTGTGATTGGCTCCGGTTTTCAACGTTACAATTTTCACACCAATACGGAGTGGAACCTGAGGCAGAACCTGCACTTCGGCATTAACGCCACATACGGACGTTCTGTGCAGCACGGATTGACCACGACGGAGAAACAGGCTTACAACTCATCCCCATTCTCCGCTGGCATAACGAACAGTTTTGTCTACGCACTTCTCATGCCGCCTGTCGTAAGCATCTATAACGCAGACGGGTCATACAACTTCAAGAATCCGTATGAATATGCCTATTTCGCAATAGGCGACCACGCCTCGAACCCCGTATACGACTTGGAAGAGAGCGTGGCCGACAATATCAACAACTATTTGCTCAGCAACGCATGGGCCTCATGCCGCATCGGGGACTTCCTTGTCAAAGCGTCAGTCGGGCTTAACAGCGAGAAGCTCACGCAGAACTACTTCTCTGGCGCAAACACGTCACTAGGTCTTGCCACACAGGGCATTGGCGGCACAGGCAACAGACAGACTGATGTCTGGCAGCAAGAGTATACGGTGAACTATAACAAAGATCTGCAAGACGGGAGGCACAGCATTGACGCACTTGCGGGTTTTACCCGCCAGACCCAGACTTCTACCTTCAGCACCATACGAACCAACCATTTTACAAACGAGTCTCTCAAGCAATTCAACCTTGGCGATGGAGCCAACGTCTAC
>CAKUYZ010000200.1 GCA_934717675.1 uncultured Bacteroidales bacterium | reverse complement strand
TGTCGGTGATGACGAGAGCGAAGCCCGTCTTCGTGAAGTCGAAGTCAACTTTCTTGACAATGGGCTTGGCAGGATCGGCAAAGTCGATGGTGACGAGGCCGCCAACGGAGCATGCCGTCTGATCCATCAGTCCGCAAGGCTTGCCAAAGAACACATTCTCAGCATATTGACCAATCTGGGCATTAAGGACGGGGTCAAGTTTGCCGTTGTTGAAGAGGTGGCTCACAATGGCGCCGATGAGGACCTCGAACGAGGCTGAAGAGCTGAGCCCGGAGCCTTTGGGCACACCGCTGTTGATCACGGCGTCGAATCCGCCAATCGTGAAACCGAGCTCCTTCATGCGGGCGCAAATGCCGCGGACAAGGCCAACGGAGGTGTAATACTCGTCGGTGTTGGGCGTCAGCGTGGTGAGGTCAACTTCAAATTGAGGGTAGCCCGACGAGAGGATTCGCACCTTGTCTGTGCCATTGGGCGAGGCCACGGCCACATTGTCAAGGTTGACCGCGCCGGCCAATACGCGGCCGTGGTTGTGGTCGGTGTGGTTGCCGCCGATCTCAGTCCTGCCAGGGGAGCTGAAAACGGTCAAATCCTTGTCTCCATAGGTAGAGACGAACTCGTCTATGAGTTTAACATACCTCTCCTCTTGCGCCTTCAGCACATTCGCGTCGTCGCCGTAGAGGTTTCGTAGGGTCGCGCCTTTGGCTATTGCGCCCTTCAGCTCATTAACTTGCATATTGTAAAATATGATTTGTACGTGGGGTAAAAACTCAAGTGCGGTGCCGCGGCCAACTGCTGCGACACGGCAACAAGAGTGTGGCAAATTTAGCAAATTTCTTTATCTACTGTGAAAAATGCGGCCGGCATATTTGCATATTTTTGCCTCAAAAGCGAACAACCGAGGCCGAGTGGCTGAAAGGCGGTAACGTCTGGCGCAAGGAATATCTTTTCATTCCACAGCGTTTTTTTACTACCTTTGGTTCTATAAAAGAGCTGAAAAGAGCGATGGAGCTATACGTATTCTTATCGACCGTCACTTTTGCGGTTGTTTTGGCATTGGTGGTCCTCTTCTTTCTGAAAGACGGGGAGAGGCGACGCGCGGCCGAGTATAGACGGCACGCGATGGGAGACATTATGCCAAACAGGCTTCAGGCCTACGAGCGTCTGTCGTTATACCTCAGCCGTATCACGCCCGACGAGATGGCCGTGCGTGAGCAGGTGGGCGTGACATCGGCTAAAGACCTGTATCTGGCCATGGTGAACAGCGTCCGTCAGGAATTTGAACACAACGCCGCGATGCAGATATATGTCACAAGCGCCTCATGGTTGCGAGTTGTTCGAGCCAAAGACGAAGTGATGAAGACCATGAGCGAGGCCCTCAAAACGGTGTCGCCCACGGCTTCCGCCCTCGAATATTCGGCCGAGTTTGTGGAGTTGGGGCGCAACACGTGCTGCTTCTATCTGGACCGCGCCATTGATGGGCTCCGAAAAGACGTGGCGGGCGAATTCATAGAGGCCTGAGAAAAAACGGCGGCCGTGTGTAGAATTGAACGATTAATTTTTATTTTTGCAGTCGGGTAGGGAAAGCCCCCAAAGACGTGGTTTTTCCGACTAGCGCAAAATACATCATAAAACTCAATAAAGGACAAAGATGAAAAAGCACAATTTCTATGCCGGGCCTTCGATCTTGCCTCAGCAGACCATCAAGAAGACCGCAGAGGCTGTGTTGGATTTCGCCGGCACTGGACTTTCCATCCTCGAGATCTCACACAGAAGCAAGGAGTTTCAGGCGGTCATGGACGAGGCTCAGGCTCTCTTCAAAGAGTTGCTTGACATCCCATCTGGCTACGAAGTTGTATTCCTCGGTGGCGGCGCAAGCCTCCAGTTCTGCATGGTGCCATTCAACCTGCTGAACAAGAAGGCTGCCTACCTGAACACTGGCACGTGGGCAAATAAGGCCCTCAAAGAGGCCAAGGCTTTCGGCGAGGTTGTGGAGGTGGCTTCATCGAAAGACGCCAACTACACATTCA
>CAKUYZ010000199.1 GCA_934717675.1 uncultured Bacteroidales bacterium | reverse complement strand
TACCATGGCTGCGGAAACCTCGCCCGTGTATGCGCCTTTCTCCTTGTCTGCGCAGTTCTCTGCGGAGACTTTGATGAGGTTGTTGTCAACACTGCGGACAACGTCAGCGAGGTGGATGAACGGTGTGCCGAGGATGACGGTGCACTTGGGAGCCTCCTTGGAGAGGATGGCGTTGACATCCTTGGCAAGCTTCACGCCCTCCTGGAGGGTGTTGTTCATCTTCCAGTTGCCAGCAACAATTTTCTTTCTCATTTTCTGAAATATTTATGTTTGCTATTTGTTATTTGTTATTTTCTTTTTCGGCTTCAGCCCGCACGTCATGGAGGCTTACTGACTTATTGCCACTGCCCCTGAGCAGCAGCCAGACTATCACGCACGCCATGCACAGGCAGGTGATCAGCATCCAGTCATAAGAACTCTTGAGGTTGGTCAAGAACGAACTTGCCGGCGTGGCCATGTCAGCATCAAACGGAATGTGGTTGAAATTATATTTTGCCACAATCACGCCGTTCTGAAGAATGACAAGCGCAGGGTTGCTCCTTGCTATGGTTTTTAGCATCGTCTCGTCTGCGAAAAGAAAGTCGAGATTGACTCCTGCGCTCTCCATTGCCTTGTCCAAAGCCAAATTTGACGAAGAAGTGGCGACAAAGAACTCATAACCGTTTTTGCGAGCCAACTCGCACTGCTGCCCGAGCTTCGCCAAGTCTGCTTCAGCCGCATTTTCCAACTTTGGGGATATGGCCAAGAATACTGGGGCGCAACTATTTAGCAACATGTCGGTCATCTCCTCTCCGTCAGTCGTGGTGAACGTGAAATCAGTTATTGGCGGCACATAGCCTTCTTTCACCACTTCAGAGCGCGAATCCTTATATACCCAAGTAGAGTCGTCGTATGGGTAGTTGTGCTCATCGAACTCACGTGTAATGCCATCTTTCTCAAGGATAAAAGTGGTCTTATACTCGGTAAGAGGCGCTCCCTCCGGAATTGCCATGGAAGCTTTGATGTCCGTTCCTACGGCATATGGCCTAAAGTCAACAATCGGCTCGTCCGTGACGCCTTTGATGCTGACGAGCAAAGCGACCAATACGCCCATGACGGTCATGGCCATTTGCTTCCACCGTTTGCCGCAAGCGTCGTCAATCTTCCTCCACTTGAAAACGAGAATGGCAATGGCGAGGAAAAATACATTTTTACCGAATGTTTGCCAGTTTGTGATCTTCAGGGCGTCTCCAAAGCAGCCGCAATCGCTCACGGGATTGGCCAGTGCAATGTAAAGTGTCAGAGGCGTGAAGAAAATCATGAAAGCCAGCGTCACAAAAGACGACACCGTTATGAAAGATCCGCACAAGAGCATGAAGCCAGCGGAGAATTCCACAATGTTCTGAATCAGAGACAGTGCCATGCACAGCCACCACGGAGCACCTGCGAAGCCCCATGCCACGAAATAGTCCTCGATCTTGATGGCTCCGCCTGTCGGATCAATGCACTTCGAGAATCCGGAGAATATGAACAGGGCTCCAAGGATTATCCTTGAGATTCTGAATGTCGCTCTTTTCGTTTTCAAATCCATAGTTAGGCTCCTGCGTGGTTTGTTATTTTGACAGAATCAGTGCAAAAACAGCGTAGTTGACCATGTCTAGATAGTTGGCCTCAACTCCTTCCGACACCACGGTGTGGCCGTTATGAGACTCTATCTGCTTGGTTCTGTATATCTTCATCAAGATTATGTCGGTTATGGAAGAGACGCGCATAAGCCTCCACGCCTCGTCATAATCGTGGTTCTTATTGTCCATCAAAGCTTTCGCGCGTCGAGACTGCTCGTCATATTCGGCTAGAGCCTCCTCCTGAGTCATGTCAACAGTGTCTGCATAGCCCTTCTTACACTGAATGAGCGCTATCAGCGCGTAATTGACAATCCCGATCAACTCGTCGCGCGCGCTGTCGCACACCATCTGCTCCCCTTTGGTCTGTATGGAGCGAATCCGATTGGCCTTGATGAAAATTTGGTCTGTGAGGGATGAGGGACGCAATATTCTCCACGCCGGCCCGTAGTCACTCATTTTTTTTGAGAAGAGACT
>CAKUYZ010000198.1 GCA_934717675.1 uncultured Bacteroidales bacterium | reverse complement strand
GCGTCCAACAGCAGAAAGTTTACGCTAGTCTGAATGGCGGAAGACTGCTCCAGTCGCTTCCAGCCATTTGAGTTCGTAAAGAAGCCGGCGATGTCCGTGAGGAAAGATTTGCCTGTCAGTCGGACGATGCCCAAGACGACCACAACTGCGCACACTATGCCAACGATCGCGTCGGCGTAGGGGCGCAGTGGCGTTGTGCCACGCGACTCGGGTTCCAATAGCGTCTCCGCTGCAGGCTTGAGAGTGACGGGCGAGGAGTAAGGCACGCTGTCCGTAGCCAAAGTTCGTCCCCAATGGGAGCCGTAGAACTCAATGGCAATGTCGGTCTCCTTTTGGCAAATTTGGCAAAACGTTGTGTCTTGTGGGCAGAAGAATGCGGAGTCCGAGTGGCTTAGGGACAAGCTCTCCACTCTGCCTTTTTTTGCGCAGGTCCGTGGCTAGCTTTGTCGCCCGCACCGTATGCGTCGAGTCTGCTTTTGCCTGTATCTCTGTGCCCAAGTCGTTCATTGTTGACTATTTGACGGCGGCATCTCGCAGTGATAACCCTGGTTGGGCGGGTTCGCTTAGCATTGTCATGGCCTCCTCGGGGGTCGTGGCCACGCTGAGCACCTCCAAGTGCCTTTGCGTCATAAAGTTCTCATCGACCATCCGCTGCATCTGGGCAATCGTATGGTCAAAGAAGCCATTTGTGTTGAGCAAGATGAGGGGCTTGGAGTGTAGGCCGAGTTTTTTGTCCGCCATGGCCTCAAAAAACTCATCCATCGTGCCTGTACTGCCTGGCAGCACCATAATGGCATCCGCCAAGTCCATCATCATGCGTTTCCTGGCCCACATGGTCTCGGTCTGCCTCATGTCTTTCACGCCATTGTGTTGCCACTCCACCTCGACCATGAATGTCGGGATGACCCCCGTCACCTCGCCACCTTTGGCCAATGCGGCGTCCGCCACGGCCCCCATAAGGCCTTTGCCGCCTCCGCCATAGACAATGCCCCAGCCGCCATCCACAAGAAGTGTGGCCAGCTTGCGGGCCTCGTCCATATACACCTGTGGAATCAGGGGGCTGGATGCGCAGAATATGCAGGCTTTTCTCATCTTTTTCTACCTAATTTGTTGAAAGGTATCTGATATTCAATTGTATAGGTGAAGCCAATGGCCACTTTGTTGTCATAGTTTCCATAGCCGGCAATGGCGTATGGCTTCAAGTCGTCGGAGTGTTTTGACGCCAACAGGAATCGACATCTGAAAGTCCAACCCATGTAGAAGTTTCGCAGCATCTCGCAACGGATGCCGCCCACCAGGTCCACGGAGTGGGAGTTTACGGGTGTCTTCCCGACGTTGCCGGAGTAATCCCCCCAATAACTGTCAACGATGGTGAACTTGCCGCTCTCGTGTGTCTGCCAAGCGTAAGCGTAGCGGAGCCCTATGAATATGTTGTCGTTTGTAGGGAAGTCTTCGGAGTTGAAGATGTCGTAGTCCATGCCAATGCGGATGAACGTGCCATCTGATTTGTAGTCATAGTTCTCTTTGTCATACTTTATGTGCTCGTAGCCAAGTTCAGCCGTGGCGAACCACCTGTTTTTGACCCCGTAGCGACCTATGAACGCCAAGCCCGTGCGCTCATCTTTGATCATGCGCAAGATGAACGGCGAAAGGTCTATGCCCAACGACAGGCCCTGGTCTTTGACCACTTCATATTTGCGTTCCTTTGGTCGCTCCCGCTCCTCCTGCTTCTGCGTGTCGCCAGTCTCCGTGCTGCCAGTCTGCGCGGTGGCTTCGGGGCTGAGCGTGACCAGCCACAGGAATGCGCTAATAAATATATAGACGGACGTTCTCAAGGCTCTCGTTATATCTGATCTTCTTGTTCACTATGGCCACCGAGTCAATGAACGTTGATGTGTGCCCTACGGAATCTAGCGTAATCTCCATGGCAATGCCAGAGCTGCCAGATACAGGCTCTTTTTGTTTGCTGTATCGGAAGAAGATGTCGTCCTCGAGCGTCATGGTGCGGAAGACGAACTCCGTGGTGCAGCGATTGAGGTTCAGATTGAGGAAAAGGCTGCCAATGACCTTTGAGTCGTAGAGGAG
>CAKUYZ010000197.1 GCA_934717675.1 uncultured Bacteroidales bacterium | reverse complement strand
ACCCTGGAGTTTGACAACTACGGCTCTGGAGCCAATAACTGGAACAACTGGAATGTCTGCGTGGTAAATGCCAAGGCCACAAGCACTGAAGCCAACGAGAGTTACAAGGAGTATTTCGTCCTCCGCTCCGACGCCTACGGATGGGGTGGCGGCATGGCCGATGAGGGCTACGCCTACGAGGCCGCCAACATCTCCACCAACTATGCCGACGTGGCAGCCGCAGCTGGCGTAGAGGATCAGTGGGCCCTCTTCAAAGAGAAGATGCAGGGGGCACACACTGTGATGGAGATTCAGCACGTGGCCGCGGGCTATGTCTACTTCACCGCCACCATGACGGCTGCGGACGGCACCGTCTTGGTGGAGAAATACCACCAGGCTTGCTCGCCTGCCGATGACATCTACGCCTTCTTGGTGTGCGACGGCAGCCACTTCGAGAACCTCTCGGCCGTCATCACCCCGGCCACCATCGTCATCTCCGAGAGCAACCCGGCGCGCATGGAGCTCAGCAACTACCCGCAGTTCCTCACCCTCGGCGACTCTGCGTTCCACGCCGGCATAGCCGCCAAGGTCTATTTCGAGGACGGAACGTCGGCCGACGCCGACACGCTCGACCTCTCCTTCGTGGCTCCCGACCTCACCACCACGGGTCAGAAGACCGTGACGGTGCTCTATAACAAGACAAGCCGCGGAAACTACTGCGCGCCCATCTATGCCTCATACACGCTCCAGATAACCGATTTCAGAGGTTTGGAGATCGAGCAGGCCGAGGCAGCCGCCTACTTCTTCCCAGACGGAGTTGAGGCCGTGCCCTTCATCAAGTCTTCCGCCAAGGTCTACGGCTTCAGTGGCGATGGAGAAAAGGTGCTTCTTGACAATAGCTTGGTCAATTTCTCAAGCGTGGCGGCCGATGGCACGTTCTCCTTTGAATATCAGGGCCTGACGGCCACTGGCAAGGCTAATGTCGCCGCCACGGGCTGCACTCAGGTGGGAGCGACGGACTTCTCATCTGGCTGGTGGACTGTCTTCTCCGCCGACGATCAGGTCAAGAATGGCCAGACCGTCACCAAGACCCTCCAGGTGCGCTCTGACAATCTTGAGAACTTCCATTGCCCCGTAGTGATCCTCCGCAACGCCGCGAAAGCTGAGTACGCTGTGCTTCGCTCCGACAACTTCGGATGGGGCGCGGGCTACGATGGCAACGATGACAAAGTGCTTGAGAGCGACTGGGATTGGGACACCTTCAAGGGCAACATTGACGGTTCCGTCTACACCATCTCCGTCACCAACAACGGCGCGACGATCGATGTCAAGATGACCATTGTCTACGCCAATGGCGAGACCCACTTCCAAAACTACATCGGCATCAAGGCCTCGGCTGTCGAGCAGACCGACGCAGACGACGTGTTCGTCTCCCTCACCTGTGAGGAGGCCTATCTCCTCATCAAATAAGGCCGCAAGAAATTAATTATTGGGGCAGCCCCTCGTCAGGCAAAAGCCGGGCGGGGGGCTTCTGTTTTGCCGTCGAGGCGTGGCGGTTAAAAATATTGCGCAATTTGAAGTTCGAAAGGATAAATAGCTTAACTTTGCCTCGCTTAAAGCGCTAAGCATCCGCGGATGTGGCGAAATTGGTAGACGTGTCAGACTTAGGATCTGATGCCGCAAGGCGTAGGGGTTCGAGTCCCCTCATCCGTACTCCACAGAGTATAGTAATATCCAACAACTGGTTGAAATGAATATTTCAAAAGAAAACATTGATGCGCTCAACGCCGTCCTGACAATAGAATTCGAGAAGGCAGACTACGAGCCTAAAGTAGAGAAGGCTATCAAGGACTATGGTAAGCGAGTAGCCATCAAGGGTTTCCGCCCAGGCCACGCACCCGCAGGCTTGGTCAAGAAGTTCTACGGCAAATCTATCCTCGTCGACCAGATCAACACCCTCGTCGGTGAGACTCTTTCCAACTATATCAAGGAGAACAACATCGACATCCTGGGCGAGCCCCTGCCCAACAAGGATCAGCAGCCCATCGATTTCGACAAGGACGTGGACAAGCTCACGTTCAAGTTCGACCTCGGCCTCTCTCCCGAGATTAATGTCAATGTAGACAAGTCCC
>CAKUYZ010000196.1 GCA_934717675.1 uncultured Bacteroidales bacterium | reverse complement strand
TTTGGAGAGCGAAGACGTTGATATCAAAGCCATTGACACAGATGCGGTCGTTAGTTTCTCAAACAGCCTCAAAGCCGAAGCCGTCAGCTGCACAATCAGATATGTGGGCGACAGCGCAAAGGTGTCAAAATCTACCAAAGGCAATGGCAAAGTCGTAGAGTTCTGACAATTATCCACCAAGAGCCAAACCGCCTCCCACGACGTCTAGGTGCCGTGGGAGGCGGTTTATTTCTTTACATCACCCGCACCTACACATCCTTATAGGGGTGATGCTCGACAAGCTCAGACTTCAAATATGAATTGTCAAGATGCGTATATATTTCCGTGGTCATTATCGATTCATGGCCCAACATCTCCTGCACGGCGCGCAGGTTAGCTCCACCATCAACCAAGTGTGTGGCAAAAGAATGACGCAAGGTATGTGGGCTTATCACCTTCTCAATGCCAGCGGCCGCAGCCGCCTCCTTTATGATGTTGAACACCATTATTCGTGAGAGCTTTCTCCCCAATCTGCTTATGAACAGGTAATCCTCATTCCCGGCCACAACGTCAGCCTCGTTCCTAAAAGTGCCCAAGTAGTCCTCAATGCACTTTTGCGCCTTCCCGCCAATCGGCACCATACGCTCTTTCCTACCCTTTCCCTCCACCTGGACGTAGCCTTGCTCAAAGTGCAAACTGGAGATTCGCAGCTCCGTCAACTCAGACACCCTAAGGCCGCAGCTATATAGAGTCTCCACAATGGCCAAGTTCCTCATTCCATCGGGCCGCGAGCAGTCAAAAACACACTCCATGGCGTCAATCTCCTCCACAGACAGCACCGTGGGCAACTTTCTGCCAATTTTCGGAGCTTGAACAGCCTCTGTAGGGTCGCTGTCTATTTTTTCCGCCACAATGAGGTTCTTGTAGAAAGAGCGGACTCCGCTCAAAATTCTCGCTTGAGTCCTAGGGCTTATGCCATTTTTCCCGAGCCAACAAATAAAGTCACGAAACATCTCGGCGGTCACGGATTCTGGGGAAACAACACCCCCATTCTCCTCCATAAATGCCACAAGTTTCATTATATCATTGGAATAGGCCTTGACAGAATTCACCGTAAGCCCACGCTCAAGTCTCAGATAAGTCCGAAACTCTTCCAATTCGTCTTCCCAATTCATCTCTTCTAGGTTTACGCCGCTAATTTAACAAAATATCCAAAGACGCGATACTTAGCCCCCATATGGCCGCGCTCAACGCAAAATAAACATAACAATATCAAAATACACATTAACGAATTTCTATATTAAACTTGACGATAGTAAATTAGCGGCGTTTTTGAGGAAGACTTGAGCTCAGCTTTCGCCAGCCTCTGCTATCTCTATTTTCGATGAGGTTTCTCATAATTAACGGGCCTAACCTGAACCTCCTTGGCGTGAGAGAGCCAGGAATTTATGGCAGTCGTGGGTTTCAGGACTATTATAAGGATTTGCGTGCGGCATACCCCGCCGATGAGTTGGACTATTTTCAGTCAAACCACGAGGGCGGCATCATAGACAAACTCCACGAAGTTGGCTTTGGGGCTGTTGACGGTGTGGTACTAAACGCTGGCGGCTACACGCACACGTCGGTGGCCATTGCCGATGCCATATCGGCAATCAGAGTGCCGGTTGTGGAGGTGCACATAAGCAACGTGGGCAAACGTGAGGAGTTCAGGCATCACTCTTTCCTATCTGCGGTTTGCCTCGGCACGATAGCCGGCTTCGGTCTGGACTCATACAGGCTCGGCATAGAAGCCTTAAAACATCTCAATCAGACAGAGCAAAAACCTAAGGACTAAATACTTAACAAATTAACGATGAAGAAGAAACTAACAAAAATCGTCACAACGATTTCCGATATTCGTTGCGATGTAGAGTTCATCCGCAAGCTCCATGAGGCCGGCATGAACGTTGTCCGCTGCAACACGGCCCATATGGACCATGAGGGTATCGGTCGCATCGTAAAGAACACTCGTGAGGTTTCTGACAAAATCGCAATTCTCGTAGACACCAAGGGTCCCGAGATTCGCACCACTCCATGCGACCAGCCTATCGTGTTCGAGGCCGGCAAGAAGATTATCGTCAAGGGCGATCCGCAGCAGCACTCTTCTAGCG
>CAKUYZ010000195.1 GCA_934717675.1 uncultured Bacteroidales bacterium | reverse complement strand
GCGAAGCCGTGAAGAGTACATTGAGAATTTCATTGCCCCCCTGCGTACGGCATTGAACCAGACGGGCATGAAATTTGAGATCAAGGGACGCACCAAAACGATCAGTTCAATATACAACAAACTAAAAAAGAAGAACGTAGAGCTAGAAAACATCTACGACCTTTTTGCCATCAGAATAATAATAGACTGCGACCTAAAAGACGAGAAAGCAGAGTGCTGGAAAGCCTACTCCATTGTCACTGACATGTATAAGCCCAACCCAGTAAGACTAAAGGATTGGATTTCTGTGCCTAAAAGCAACGGATATGAAAGTTTGCACATAACAGTCTTTGGTCCAAAGCAGCGTTGGGTTGAGGTCCAGATAAGGACTAAACGCATGGACGAGGTCGCAGAGAAAGGCTTTGCCGCACACTGGAAATACAAAGGCATCAAGACCGAGGAGAATATGGAGCTTTGGCTCTCTAACATCCGCGAAGTGTTGGAGAACCCAGAGTTGAACAGCGTGGACTTCATTGAAGACTTCAAACTGAACCTATATGACAAAGAGGTTTTTGTCTTCACACCCAAGGGCGAGCTCCGAAGGCTAGCCAAAGGCGCCACGGTCTTAGACTTCGCATTTGACATACACACCAATGTGGGTCGCCGTTGCACAGGAGCCATAGTAAACGATAAAAACGTCTCGCTGCGCTACGTCTTGCAAAATGGTGACAGTGTCGAAATCCTGACCTCGCCACATCAAGAACCCAAGCAAGACTGGATTAATTATGTAGCCACGTCTCGCGCAAAGACCAAGTTACGACAGGCTCTGCGCGAACAAACATTCAAGCAGGCCGAAATAGGCCGAGAGCTATTGGATCGTCGTCTAAAGAACTGGAAATTGGAACTCGACGACGCGACTCAGCGCATGCTGATGAAAGAATATGGTTACAAGGATATCAACGTTTTCCTTTCGGCCGTTGGTGAGGAAAAGATATCAGCGACAGAGATTAAGGATTTTCTTGACCGCCAAGCCAAAGAACGAGCAGCGTTCGAACAGCCCAAGGTGACATCGGTCGAAGAGTTTCGCACGTCAGAAAATCCACAAAACAAAGATAAGCAGGGTAGTGTGCTGGTGCTGGACAAAGGTTTGACTAACATAGATTTCTCTTTGGCCCACTGCTGCAACCCAATCTATGGCGACCCCGTGTTCGCATTCGTCTCGGCTTCGGGTGGAGTAAAGATCCACAGAATTGGCTGCCACAATGAGCCGGAAATGCGTCGCAAGTATGGCTATCGGATCATTGACGCACGATGGAGCGGGGCGGATGGCGCCGCTATGCCCGTGATGCTGCACGTGAGCGGCAACGATGACATTGGCATAATGTCAAACATATCGCAACTGTTCAATGCGGAGAAAGACGTGAAACTCAGAAACATAAATGTAGACAGCACTGAAGGTGGCTTTGATGGCACGATAACGGTTTTGGTGACTAACGCCAGCGTTTTGAACTCAATAATCAAGAAAGTTAAGGCAGTGAAAGGCATCCACAAAGTAGAGCGACTGGAGTCTGGCTCTTCAATGACTATATGAAAGTGGCAATATGAGCAATATAGTTTCTGAACTTGCGCAGATTTTGAGCGAGCTCAAGTTGACAATATCTTCCGCAGAGAGTTGCACGGGTGGTTACATAGCTCATATGCTGACAGAGCGAAGCGGAAGCTCTGCATATTATAAAGGCTCAGTAGTGAGCTATTGTAATGAGATTAAAATTCGTGTCCTGGGCGTCAAGAAAACTTCCATTGACGCAGATACAGAAGTGAGCGAGGCCGTAGCAACAGAAATGGCCGCTGGGGTGATGAAGCTAATGAATACTGACGTAAGCGTCTCTACGACAGGCATCGCCGGACCGACAGGCGCTTTGCCAGGAAAACCCGTAGGAACTGTGTATATATCAGCCTGCACGAAATGCGGCCATATGACTCGCCAATATCTTTTCGAAGGAGATCGTGAATCTGTCATTGAGCAGGCCGCAGAGACTGCACTAAATATGGCCTTAGACCTTCTGCGCCATGACCGTGCGCAGGTTCGATTGGACAAGCAAGACTTAACATAATACAAATTATCGGACATTTGTTCTAAAAGTCTATTGTTAAAATGCCTTGTTTACGGCCTATTACTATTAGCATTCGTGGACATCCCTTGCAA
>CAKUYZ010000194.1 GCA_934717675.1 uncultured Bacteroidales bacterium | reverse complement strand
GCAACTGGTTCGCCGGAGGGGTAGAGGCCCTGTCTGATGAGCAGGTGCAGCAGATGCTGATAAGTGAGCATGGCGGCATTAATGAGATAATGGCCGACGCATACAATCTGAGCGGAGAACGGCGATACCTGGTCCAAGCCAGACGCTTGACACACAAGGCCATTCTGACCCCGCTCCTTAACCATCAGGACCAATTGGATGGGTTTCACGCCAACACACAGATACCCAAAGTGATAGGTGCAGAGGCCATAGCACTGGCTGATGCTGACAAAGACTGGGCCGACGCCGCCAATTTCTTTTGGAAACGTGTGACGGGGGCGCGCTCTGTGTCCATCGGAGGAAATAGCGTCCGAGAACATTTCAATCCCGTGGCGGACTTTTCTTCAATGATTGAGAGCGAGCAGGGCCCTGAGACTTGCAATACATACAATATGTTGCGGCTCACCAAGATGCTTTTCCTCGCCTCTCCGTCTGCCGGCTATGTCGATTTTTATGAGCGCGCCCTGCTCAATCATATCCTTTCCACCATAAACTCCGTTCAAGGTGGTTTCGTCTACTTCACGCCCATGCGCCCGGGCCACTATCGCGTCTATTCGCAACCACAGACAAGTTTTTGGTGTTGCGTAGGCTCTGGACTTGAAAACCATAGTCGTTATGGTGAAATGATATATGCTCATGACGGTGCCGAGGCATTGTTCGTCAACACTTTTATTCCGTCTAGGCTCAACTGGACGGAGGCGGGGGCATCCGTTGAAATCCTTGGAGACTTCCCGTGGACAGAAGAGGCCTCAATCGTGGTAAACTCGCCGAGGCGCAACTCGTTCACCCTCAAGGTGCGCAAGCCCGCTTGGGCTGTAGAGGGATTTCGAGTCTCAGTCGGCGGCAATGCGTATGACATGGTAGGAGAGGACGGCTATGTGGACATCCATCGCTCCTGGAGTGGGACTGACACAATAAGGGTCTCGCTACCAATGTCGTTGTCTTTGTCTCGTTTGCCAGATGGAAGTGATTACGCCTCGTTTGCTTATGGCCCAATAGTCCTGGCCGCAGACATGGGTCAAGATGGGCAAGATGGCCTTTATGCTGACGCGAGCCGTGGCGGGCACATTGCTCACGGGCGCAAAATGCCGCTTGACGCGGCTCCATGCCTCGTGACCAATAGCGAGCCTCTCGCGCACATCCACAAAGAGGACGGACAAATGAGGTGGACTGTCGATTGCGTCAAACCGCAACAGTATTCCGATTTGCGCCTTGTGCCTTTTGTGAACCTGTCCGAGCATCGTTATCAAATATATTTCCGGACCCTAAGCCCAGAAAAATATGACGAACAAATGGCAAAGATAAGGGAGGCTGAGGTCCAAAGGGCTAAGCTGGAGGCCCGTACTGTGGACGTTGTGATATGCGGTGAGCAACAACCGGAAACTGACCATGATTTTTCGCAGGCGTCATCACGGGCTGGTGGAGACGATGACAATAGGCACTGGCGCGAGACGGAAGGCTGGTTTGCTTATAAAATGAAGGTCAATGACGCTAAGGTATTATCGTTGAGCGTCTCTTGTGAGGCTGGCCGTTCAGCGGAGGTGATACTTGATGGACAGAGCATCGGCGTGTTGCCAGAGGGCAATGGGGCGCAAGTCATAGAGTTGCCCGTACACAAACCCCAAGGCGGCATTGCGGAAATCCGCATAGTGGCCCTCAACGGCAAGACGACGCCGCGCGTTTATGAAGTCCGCTCATTAAAGTAAGCGTGAATTTGAGGCCACATATGGCTCAAATGGCTGATTTTTTACCTGGTGCGGCCATATTTCCGTAAGCCTTCCTTGTTTAAGTGGAAAAATAGTGGTTAATTTGCAGCGTGTTTTGAAAATGTATCTATAGAATTAACAAGCAATGTCTAAAGTTTGTCAGATAACGGGCATCCACTATCAGAATGGAAACAATGTTTCCCATTCGAAGAGGAGGACCAAGCGTCGTTTCCTTCCCAACGTCGCTAAGAAGAAGTTGTACATTCCCGAGGAAGACCGTTGGGTGACCCTCAAGGTCACCAGCGCAGGTCTCCGTCTTATCGACAAGGTAGGCCTCCAGGCCGCCCTCCGTCGTGCAGAGAAGAAAGGTTTCTTGAACAAATAAAAATAAACCGAGACAATGGCTAAGAAAGCAAAGGGTAATCGTGTGCAGGTAATTCTCGAGTGC
>CAKUYZ010000193.1 GCA_934717675.1 uncultured Bacteroidales bacterium | reverse complement strand
CGAATCCTTCACCTCCCACCGTTCTTTTTACATATTGGAGAGGTGGCAGAGTGGTCGATTGTACCGCACTCGAAATGCGGCATACAGGTAACTGTATCCAGGGTTCGAATCCCTGCCTCTCCGCGTTGCTGGTTGTCAGTCGAGTCTGACGATTATAAGGCAAAAAGGCGGCTTCGGATGTCTTGTCCGAGGTCGCCTTTTGTGTGCTATTGTAAAAGTTTGACAAGCGGATCAGTCTTGTCCTCTGTCAAATTTCGTGGTGGCTCAGGGCGCGGTATAAAACATTATGACATCCTCTATGGCCTTTTTGCACACGGGGCAAAACGTTGGGCATGTGTTGTCGCGCATCCTGCAACTTGGGGCCGGCCTCCACACGCCGTGGGTCTTATAGCCAGCTCCCTCGTATAGACCCACCACGCCAACTCCGCCATCGCACTGTCGTCCCATCAGCCCCTCCCACTTAGAGCCGAAGTCAACCTTTGTGGTTATGTTTCTTTCCCAAGGCTCCACATCGGGGGCATAGATGCCGTCGTCCTCGCCCTCGTAGGCATACTCATCTGCCAGGCCCGCAAAACTGTGGCCAAACTCATGGACCACCACCTCGCAAAAAAGCGGGTGGTCTGTCATGGTCAGGTTGTATGTGTTGAGGATTCCGCCGCCTCCGTATTTGGGTGTGTTGACCAGCACTATTATGTGCTCACACGGCACGCCGTCTAGAATGTCATGTAGTCTCTTCAATTGAAGCGTCGTCAGGTATCTGTCCGAATAAAAAGTGTCAAAGTGCGAGCCCAGCGCAGTACGCCGCCATTGGCCTCGTGCCGGTTCGCTAGTGCCGCTCTCTTCCGATGGCGACAAGACGGCCACCACGTTAAAAGCGTTGCGGTTCTCCTTAAAAGGTGAGTAGGCAAAAATGGCCTCCATGGCCTCTTTTGACTTTTGCAGAAAGTGAGGCATCTCATTTGCCGTAAAGCCTTCTGCCACAAAGGCTATATGGATGCAGCCTTCAGCATTTTGCGCCGCTTGCAGAGTCTCGCAAGGAGCTGTTGGGCCTTTGGCCTTGCGGCGGATTAGAATATCTGCGGGGTCTATGACGTGGCTCATCTCGGTGACAGTCTCGCGGCGCGAATTGCGGAGAGATACCGTCACCCGTGCCTTGCGGCGCGGCATGGGCGTCAAGAAAACATTTTCGAATGAGCGGCTCACCGTCTTGGCCTCTGGCGTTGACAGCCACTCTTGAAAAAGCGTGGAGAAGGAGTTGCGAAAAATCACTTCGCCGGTAAGCATGTCTGTCATCACCACTTGGCCGTTGCCTTCCATTGGCACATCGCCAAGCCTACGCCGCTTGCCATACCACTTGTCAGAGACGCTCATCTGGTCCAGATAGATGGCCTGAGCCTGTGCGTCGCCTGCAAATATGTAGTCAAGGCGCAATGTCTTGTTTGTGAAGAACTTGTCAAAGTATGGCGCACCTGGGCTTGTGGCCATGGCGTGCGTCAGATGCAAAACAAACGCTAGCAAGATGGTATAGAGGCACTTCTTCATTTCTGATACGTAGGTTTACGCAAGTATACGCCAATGCGGGTAATATTGCAAATCTTGGCTCTCGGGATGAGATTTGCCATCAACGGACGGTAAAACATGGGTAGAGACGGAAACCCCAAGGCGGCGTATGACGTAGAACGAAAACATGGTCACTAGGACCGCAAATGGTGGCTCTCTAATTGAGAATTTTATGATAGGCGCAATATTTGGAGACATAGAAGGTTCCGTATATGAGTTTTGCAATACGGACAATTACGATTTTGAGTATTATGACAAGCGCTCTTTTATAACAGATGACAGCGTGTGTACGTTGGCCGTGGCCGATGCGCTGCTGCATGGCGCGCCAATAGAGGAGTCGCTGGTCTCTTTTTGCCACAGAATGCCCAATGCGGGCTATGGTGGCCGGTTTGCCATGTGGCTGGGACTCAAGCATCGTGAGCCTTATAACTCATGTGGCAACGGTTCTGCCATGAGGGTGTCTGCCGTAGGGTGGGCAGCCTCTTCCGAGGCAGAGTGTAAGGAGATGGCGGAATATGTCACTGCCGTCACACACAATCACCCCGAGGGGCTCAAAGGCGCCGAGGCCGTGGCCCTTGCTGTGTTCCGGTTGCGCCAAGCGCATGGTGAGGATGAAAAGCGGCGCGTCATAGAC
>CAKUYZ010000192.1 GCA_934717675.1 uncultured Bacteroidales bacterium | reverse complement strand
TCTTTTGTGTCTAGACGCATATGCAGCCCCAAGCAAAAAAATCCCCACCAACATCTGATGTGTTGGTGGGGAGTATGCACGTTTGACACTCTGCGCCCTAGCCTATCGACTTGCCGTCAGAAAAGGCCTTTCCGACAACATCGCCCAGCTTGACGTAGCGCAAATGGACGGGGTCATACGTAATGAGGGCCATCCTGGTGATGTCTGGCTGCCCATCGGCCGCTAGATATTTCTCATCGCAGAGGATGTTCACAACGTCCGCTATAATGTAGTAGCCCGTGGCACTCTCGTCAATTTTACGAACCATACGACACTCGAACGTGAGTGGGAAGACGTTGAAGACCGGAGCGTTGACATTGCCCGCCTTGACTGACGCCCAACCCGCGCGCTCAATCTTGTCCGCTACTTTCTTTGCGCTCACGAGCCCCACATAGTCTGCGGCCGCCACAGTGTCCGCCGTGGCAAGGGCGAGGGTGAAGTCGGGGCAACGATTCAAGTTTTCCGTGGTGGCGTGACTGCCCATAGAGATCATTATCTGATGGGCATCCCACGTGCCGACCCAAGCGGCGTTCATGGCGTTGGGGTGGCCATCGGCGCAATAAGTGCCAATGATTGCCACAGGCTGCGGGGCAAGCCATGGCTTAGGCTGAAATGATTTCATCATGATGACATATTTTGTTGCGGGCGCGGTGGACTATACGAACCAGGCCCTTATGTACTGTGGTATTTTCCAGATTACTTTCTGCACTTTGGATATGGTTGGCGAGAGCCCGTGAGAGTGGTACACCCTCACATCTTCCCTCCACACCTGTTGCCTCTTGCTGCCGTTTGTGCTGAGGCCACCCATGCGCATCCTGACGATGAACTCTTTGAGGTAGGTGACAGACAGCTCGCCGGGCAAGAGGTAGCGGACAAGGAAATCGGTGTCCGCAGCTATCTTATAGGTCTCGTTATACAGTCCTTTGCGCAATATGACATCGCGGCGTATGTAGCACGTGGGGTGGAGCGGCAGCCAGCCGTGGCGCACTTTCCATAGGCGGTATGAACCGCCTACCCACTTTCTGACCACGCTGCTCACGTCATCGGCCTTGACAAAGAGGCCGTCGCCATAGAGAAAATCGGCACCGGTCTTCCGAAACTCCTCAACTATGCTGCTTATGGTGTGCGGCGAGTAGAGGAAATCGTCTGAGTGGACGAGACCGACAATATCGCCCGTGGCGAGGCGCAACCCCTTGTTGATGCCCTCATACATGCCGTGATCGGGTTCCGACACCACGGCCGCGAGCCTGTCCCGATACTCGCCGACGACGGACATGGTGCCATCGGTCGAGGCCCCGTCTATTATAATATATTCTATATCAGGATAATCCTGACCCAAGACACTCTCTATGCAGCCCTTTATCGTCGCCTCGCGGTTAAAGCACGTCGTTATGATAGATACTTTCATCTGAGGTATGGGGTTTGTTGTAACTCTGCGAACGTCCGCCTGCAGCATTGCCGAGAGACGCTCACAGCACGATACCCCAAATATACCATATTTCGTGGCAAAACCCCGCAGGGCAGCCGTTGTTTTTATGTTTCTTTTGCGCCGCAGGGGTGTTTTATTTTGCGGCGAGCCTGTCCAGAATGGCAGATTTGAGTTGTTCATTCGAACGTTCAAATGAACGATATTCGGTGAAGAGTGGCTAAGAAGCTGTTTTGAATTAAGTGGAAATAAATGCTATATGACCGTCTACTACTACTTCCACAAGTGGAGGGACGAGGGGGTGTTCGAGCAGCTGTCCGCGCTTCTGGTCGGAGAGGCTCGGCAGACGGCGGGAGCCGAGCCTCGGAATCATCGACTCGCGCAGCGTGAGGACCTCGCACCACGTGGACGCGGACCGCGCATAGACGGCAACAAGAAAGTGAAAGGGCGCAAGCAGCACGTTGTCACTGACAGCCTTGGGCTTGTCATAGGCGCGGCGGTGCACTCCGCCAACGTCCACGACAGCAAGGGCGCCATGCTCGTACTAGACGGGCTGCGCGGGGCGTCCCGCCGCCTCACGAGGATAATCGCCAACGGCGGGTACAGGGGGCGCCGACAAGGTGATGGAGAACTTCAGGAGGCTTACGATCGACTACGAGTTCCGCTCCGACTCGACCGTCGCGATGATATACCTTGCGAACGCTACATCGCCCTGAACAAGGTTCTCAAA
>CAKUYZ010000191.1 GCA_934717675.1 uncultured Bacteroidales bacterium | reverse complement strand
GACATGGTGAGGCTGGCCAAGGCAAACAACCGCGAGGCCATGGCCCGATGGCTGGCCGAGGGGCTGATGGAAGATTTCCTGCTCGGCGCAAAGGACGCGCCCAAGCCGAAACAATAGGCCGTCGCTCCCCGTAAGAACAAGAAGACAGACAACAATGAAAGACAACAACGGCACATACGGCGGCTACAGGCAGGCGGCCAAGCCCACGACATATAGCGTCAAGTCAGACTGCACGGTGCAGGAGTTTTTCGAACGCCAGATGAGCGGCAAGAGCCGCACGGCGCAGAGACAGCTCCTGAGCAAGGGCGCGGTGAGGATTGGCGCCAGAGTGCTGAAAAAGCTTGACGACCTCATCCTCGCCGGCTCAACCATCACCATAGAGCCTAAGCCGGAGCCCAGGTTCATTATGCCAGAAGGTTTGCGCATTGTGTATGAAGACGACTGGCTCCTGGTGGTGCACAAAGACGCAGGGCTGCTCACCATTGCCACGGACAATGAAAAAGAGCACACGGCGTTCGCCTATCTGTCGGCCTACCTCAAATTCTACCATAAGGATGACAAGGTGTTCATTGTCCACCGCATAGACCGTTGGACGTCGGGGCTGCTCATCTTCGCCAAAGACGAGTCGGTGCAGCGCATTTTCCGCTCCAATTGGGACAAGATGGTGCTCAGCCGCCAATATGTGGCCGTGGTGGAGGGGCGCATGGAGCAAGAGGAGGGCACCGTGACGACATGGCTAGACGAAGACCCCAAGACCACGCGCGTCTTCGTGTGTCGCCCCGGCACGGGCAAGAGGGCCGTGACCCACTATCGGCTGATAGACGAGGCACCCGGCATCTCACTCCTGGAGCTGGAGTTGGAGACGGGGCGCAAAAACCAGATACGCGTCCATATGCGCCACATTGGCCACCCGCTGGTGGGGGACCAGAAATATGGCTCCGGGCGCATGGACCCCATAGGCCGCCTGTGCCTCCACGCGCGGCAGATTGAGTTTGAGCATCCCATAACGGGACAGATTCTCAATTTCGAGACCAAGATACCGCAGGAGTTCCTGCAACTGTTCCGCCACAAGGAGGAAGAGAACAACTAAAAACAACATAAGTCATGGTAAGCATCATCATCTATCTGGTCCTGGGCGCCCTGGCGGGCTGGCTCGCCGGCATAATCATGAAGTCGCGCATGGGCATATTGGGCAACATCGTTGTCGGCATTGTTGGCGGCGTGCTTGGCGGCTGGCTGCTAGGAGACCTGCTGGCTTGCCTGGGCTCGCTTGGCGGGTTCGCCACGGCCGTCATTGGCGCCATTGTGCTGCTCTTCATCGTCAAGTTGATAAAGAAATAGCCGCATAGGGCGCGCCGAATAGCGCACAACGCCGCCCACCTGGGATGCAAAAATTCAGGTCGGGCGGCATTTCTATGCCGTTCGACCGCAAACGATTGCGGACCGTTCGTCCAGTTCGCGGAATCGGGACAAAAATGCACCTTTTGCCGCGTGGCAGTCCACCTAGGTAACATAAAAAAGTGTTACTTTTACCATCGAAATATGACAGAAATATATGGATAAGGACAAGATAGGCATGGCGAGCGACCATGCCGGCTACAAGATGAAAGAGGCCATCAAAGCCCGCCTTGAAGCCGCCGGCTACGAGGTGGTGGACTTCGGCACCCACTCAGCGGACAGCTGCGACTATGCCGACTACGCCCACCCCCTGGCTCATGCCATAAGCACAGGCGAGCTGAAACGCGCCATTGCGTTCTGCGGCAGTGGCAACGGGATAAACATGACGCTCAACCATCATTTTGGCGTGCGATCGGCCTACTGCTGGCAAGACGAGATAACCCGCCTGGCGCGCCAGCACAACGACGCCAACGTGTGCGTCATGCCCGCGCGCTTCTTGCCCGAAGAGACTTGCTGGGAGCTGGCTCAAATATTCCTCTCAACCCCGTTTGAAGGCGGCAGGCATCAAAGGCGAATTGAGAAGATTGACCGATTCTAAGGCAAGCGCCAAAGCACACACAGGGAAAAGATAAATACAAACTAGAAAACAAGTAGATAAATATGTCTAACGCAACGCAAAGGGCAGCGGACAACATCCGAATTCTTGCTGCCTCTATGGTCGAGAAGGCCAACTCCGGTCACCCAGGCGGCGCCATGGGCGGCGCAGACTTCGTTAACGTCCTCTTCAGCGAGTTCCTGGTCTACGACCCCAAGAACCCGCGC
>CAKUYZ010000190.1 GCA_934717675.1 uncultured Bacteroidales bacterium | reverse complement strand
CAGACCGACGTGACCCTCCAGGACGAGGAGACCGAGATGGACGAGGTCATGGTCGTGGCCTACGGCACGACGACGAAGGGCGCCTACACGGGTTCCGCCGCGCAGGTCGACGCCAAGTCGCTTGAGAAGCGTCAGGTCACCGACGCCTCGCAGGCCCTCTCGGGCGTCATGCCTGGCGTCCAGACCCTCAGCTCTAACGGCCAGCCTGGCGTGAGCTCTTCCATCCGCATCCGCGGCGTGGGCTCCATCAACGCGAACTCTTCGCCTCTCATCGTTGTGGACGGCATGCCTTTCGATGGCGACCTCTCCAGCATCAACACGAGCGATATTGAGAGCATCACCGTGCTAAAAGACGCGGCCTCATCGGCTCTCTACGGTGCGCGCGGCGCCAACGGCATCCTCATGATCACCACCAAGAGGGGCAAGCAGGGCGAGGCCAAGATAACCGTCGAGGCCCGTTGGGGAGCCAACACCCGCGAGATCGAGAACTATGACGTCCTCACCAGCCCGGCCGAGTATACTGAGATGATCTACCAGGCCGCCAAGTTCCGCTATATGGCGGCAGGCGATTCAGAGGAGATGGCCCATGTTTTGGCCAATCGCAACCTTTTCGATGAGGAGTCCGCGGGGAAGGACTATATCGGCACTGGATGCAACATCTACACCGTGCCTGACGGCGAGACCCTGGTGGGCGCCGACGGCAAGCTCAACCCCAACGCCAAGCTCGGATATTCCGATGGCCAGTATTATTACACCCCGGACAACTGGGGCGATGAGATCTTCCAGCGCAACGGCCGTCAGCAGTATGACCTCACCATCTCGGGCGGCTCTGACAAGGTGAACTATTTCTTCTCCGCCGGCTACGTCAATGACGAGGGCGTCATTGACAACTCCGCCTTCAAGCGCGTCTCCACCCGTCTCAAGGTCGACTATCAGGCAAAGAAATGGCTCAAGGTGGGCGCTAACGCCGCATATAGCCACTCTCGCAGCCGCTACCCGGGCGAGCAGATAACCACCAACAGCTCGGGCAACGCTTTCTTCATCGCCAACAACATGGCGCCCGTCTACCCCATCTATGTCCGCAACGCAGATGGCTCCATCAAGACGGACAACGGCCGCGTCGTCTACGAGTATGGTGACGGTAAGTGTTCCAACTCGATTCGTGAGTTTATGTCAATCTCCAACCCTCTGGGAGACCTGAAGTACAACAAGACCATCTATGACAGTGACATCTTCAGCGGCAACGCTTTCGCTGACATCACCCCCATAAAGGGTCTGACCCTCACGGCAAAGTATGGCGTCTATGCCGACAACATGCGCTACGACGACCTTGGCAACGCCTATATGGGTCAGTCCGCAAACAGCGGCGGCAATGCCACGCAGGCCTACGAGCGCACCTACGCTTTCGACCAGCAGTATCTCGGCACCTATCAGTGGAACATTGCGGATGTCAACGCTTTCGACGTTACCGTCGGCTATGACGGTTACCATATGCGCGACCGTCTGATCCAGGGCTACGGCACGCACCTCTACAACCCCGACAGCTACTTCCTCTCTAACGCCACGATGGACTTCAGCATCTATGGCAGGGAGATATCTTACGCCACGGCCGGCTATTTCGGCCGCCTCAACTACAGTTATGCCGAGAAGTATTTCGCCAATGTCTCTTACCGTCGCGACTCTTCCAGCCGCTTCTCTAAGGACAACCGTTGGGGCGACTTCTGGAGCGTCAGCGCCGGCTGGCTCATCAGCAAGGAGAACTTCTTGGCAGACGCCAAGTGGCTCAACACCCTCAAGCTCAGGGCTTCCTATGGCGAGCAGGGCAATGACAACATAGGAAACGCCACAATGAAGAATGAGGACTACGCCTACTATGCTTGGCAGGATCAGTATGAGGTGACTGGCTCCGACGGCAAGTTCTCCGATGTGACCATCGTCTACAAGGGTAACCCCGACCTCACTTGGGAGACCTCCAAGAGTTGGAACATTGGCCTCGACTTCGCCCTGTTGCGCAACAGGATCCAAGGCTCAGTGGAGTACTTCGGCCGCAAGAGTTCCGATATGCTCTACTATAAGCCCGTGGCTGCCACCAACGGCTACACCTCCATCCCTATGAACGTCGGCTCCATGACCAACAGTGGCGTTGAGGTTGACCTCAATGTCAACGTTCTCAAGATTGGATCGTTCAATTGGGATGTCAACGCCAACGCCACGTTCCTCAAGAACAAGATCAACGAGCTGCACCC
>CAKUYZ010000189.1 GCA_934717675.1 uncultured Bacteroidales bacterium | reverse complement strand
TGTCTCCGATGCTCTATTCCGTCTTGGCCCTCACTGGCAAATTCACCCTCGATGAGCTCAAACAGTTCCGCCAGTGGGGTTCGCCCACGCCAGGTCACCCCGAGGTTGACGTGATGCGCGGCATTGAGAACACCTCTGGCCCACTCGGCCAGGGTCACACATTCGCCGTTGGCGCAGCCATCGCGGCCAAGTTCCTTGAGGCTCGCTTTGGCGATGTGATGGGCCAGACCATATATGCCTACATTTCCGATGGCGGAATCCAGGAAGAGATCTCGCAGGGCGCGGGCCGTCTGGCCGGTTGCCTGGGCCTGGACAACCTCATCATGTTCTATGACTCCAACGACATCCAGCTCTCCACCGAGACCAAGGCCGTGACCACCGAGGACACAGCCAAGAAATATGAGGCTTGGGGCTGGAAGGTCATCAAAGTGGAGCAAGGCAACGATGCCGACGCCCTCCGCAAGGCCATAAAAGAGGCGCAGGCCACTAAGGGCCAGCCGACCCTGATCATAGGCCACACCGTGATGGGCAAAGGCGCGCGCAAGGCCGACAACAGCAGCTATGAGCACAACTGCGCCACACACGGCGCGCCACTGGGAGGCGACGCCTACCGCAACACCATAATCAACCTTGGCGGCAACCCCGACGACCCGTTCCAGATCTTCCCCGAGGTGAAGGAGCTCTATGCCAAGAGGGCGGCCGAGCTGGAGAAGATTGTGGCCGAGCGCAACGCCAAGAAAGCCGAGTGGGCCAAGAAAAACCCCGAGCTGGCACAGAAACTGGAGAGCTTCTTCTCTGGCAAGGCTCCCAAAGTGGACTGGAGCGCCATTGAGCAGAAGCCAGGCTCCGCCACTCGCGCGGCATCGGCCACCGTCTTGGGCGCACTGGCCAAGCAAGTGGAGAATATGGTCGTGGCCTCGGCCGACCTCTCCAACTCTGACAAGACAGACGGATTCTTGAAGCAGACCCACGCCTTCACCAAGGGCGACTTCTCTGGCAAGTTCCTTCAGGCCGGCGTGGCTGAGCTCACCATGGCCTGCGTGTGCATAGGCATGAGCCTCCACGGCGGCGTGATTCCCGCATGCGGCACTTTCTTCGTATTCTCTGACTACATGAAGCCCGCCATCCGTATGGCGGCCCTTATGGAGCAGCCCGTCAAGTTCATCTGGACTCACGACGCGTTCCGCGTGGGCGAGGACGGCCCCACTCACGAGCCCGTGGAGCAGGAGGCGCAGATCCGACTCATGGAGAAGCTCCAAAACCACAAGGGCCACAACTCCACCCTCGTGCTTCGCCCCGCCGACGCCGAGGAGACCACGCAGGCGTGGAAGTTGGCCATGGAGAACACCACAACCCCCACGGCCCTCATCTTCTCGCGCCAGAACATAGCCAACCTGCCTGCCGGCAACGACTACACCCAGACGGCCAAAGGCGCATATGTCGTGGCCGGGTCTGATGAGAACCCCGACGTTGTGCTGGTGGCCTCCGGCTCTGAGGTGTCCACCCTCGTGGCTGGCGCCGAGCTGCTGCGCAAAGACGGCGTGAAGGTTCGCATCGTCTCCGCTCCGTCTGAAGGCCTCTTCCGCACGCAGAGCAAAGAGTATCAGGAGAGCGTGATTCCGGCCAAGGCTAAGAAGTTCGGCCTCACGGCAGGCCTCCCGGTCAATCTTGAGGGGCTTGTTGGCACCGATGGCAAGATCTGGGGTCTGTCGTCATTCGGATTCTCCGCCCCATACAAGGTGCTGGACGAGAAGCTTGGCTTCACGGGCGAGAACGTCTACAAGCAAGTCAAGGAGATGCTCTAGTTGCATTTCGTCTTCTGACGTAAAATTGTTAACTTTAAGACTGACACTCGGCAACGGGTGTCAGTCTTTTATTTTTCACATAGAGCCTCCGCCGCGTTACGGAGACCGCAATTTTGCTTAGATGAAACTACAGCGCTTAGGCCTTCTGCCGCGCGTAATTGTCGCCATAATATTGGGCGTGGTCCTTGGCGGCTTCTTGACCACTCCTTGGGTCCGCATCTTGTCAACATTTGACTACATATTTGGCCAATTTCTAAACTTTATGGTGCCACTCATCGTTGTTGGGCTTGTGACCCCAGCCATAATAGACAGTGGCAGCTCGGCCAAGAAAATTTTGGGCGTCACGGTTGTGATGGCATATGCCGACACTGTCCTGGCCTCGATGATAGGCTATGGCGTTGGCTCGTTCTTCTTTCCCAACATGGTTGGCGGGTGTGACGTGAGCGGCTTGGTGAATGGGGCAGACAGCGTCCCGCCATATTTCACTTTGGACATTCCGCCAATGATGGATGTGCTGAGCGCGCTTGTGCTTTCGTTCGTGGCGGGCCTGAGCGCAGCCTACACA
>CAKUYZ010000188.1 GCA_934717675.1 uncultured Bacteroidales bacterium | reverse complement strand
GTTTTTTGGTGTGCATTTTCATGATGCGCAACCTAGGGCGGTGTGAGAGAATTGGTGAGGGTCAGATATTTATTATCTGGTAGGTGAACTCTGCGTTTTTCTCGGACAATATCCTTAGAAACTCCTTGACGGAGCGTTTTACGTACTTGCCCTTGAAGATATGGAAACACCCTTCTATGTTGTTCCCTGTCACGTCTATGGGCAGGCACACGAGGCCATGCGAGGCGGTGTCCGCCGCTCTGCTCAACACCGTGGCGAACTGGCCGCTACGCACCATGTCCAACAATATGTTCACCTCGTTTATCTCAAGGCGAACGTCAAACTCAAAGCCTTTGTCGGCAATGAGGTGCTCAAAAAGGTTACGCGCCTGCATACCCTTTGCCGGCATGGCAAAACGCAGACTCTGCATCTGGCTCAGTGTCACGCCAGAGCCGCGAGTGCTGCGCGCGAGCGGGTGTGAGTCTGAAACAAAGACACACAGCTTATTGTCAAAAAGCACATGGCTCTCAATGTTCTCATATGTCTCGTGCGGCTTGTAAGAGAGGGCGAAATCCACCTCCTGACGTTGCAGCATCCCCATAAGCTCCTCCATGGTGCGGAAACTCACGTTGAGGCGGATATTTGGATGCAAGTTGGTGAATTCCAGCATAGTCTGACGCAAGATTGGGCCGAAGGAGTGCGTACAGCCAATGCTCAGCGCGCCCTCCTCCAGGTTTTGCACGTCCGCTATGCGATCTACGCACTGCTGCGCCTGCTGCAAGGTCAGCCGGGCATCCTCTAGAAAATAACGCCCCTCCTCGGTCAACGACACACTGTGACTGTCTCTCTTCAAGAGTGGGCAGCGCAGCTCGTCTTCCAACGAACGGATCTGCTGAGACAGTGTGCTCTGGCTCACAAAAAGCTCGCGCGCAGCCTCCGAAAAGTTAAGGAGCTCGCCCACTTTCACGAAATATTTAAGTTGCCTCAGTTCCACCGTTCTTAGAGAGTTTCTGTGTCCAATGTTCCTTCTTGCGGGAGTCTCCGCCTCCGTAAAGGTAGTCAACGCTATTTTGTTTTCACCCTCGTCACATCGAAGGAGTGCTTCTTGAGGATGAAGATGGGGACCGTCACGCCTATGACCATCAGCATGATGGCGCACAAGGCCGTGAGGCCGTTATAGGCCAACATATAGAGCCAATGCATAAATTCGGCCTCGTCTGACGTCTGAAGGCAGTTGACAACGGCTTGAACCGTGCGGTAGGCATACATGCCAGGAATCATAGGCAACAGGGACGGGAATGAGAACGTCTCCGCAGGGCAGTGCACCAATTTGGCCGCAGGTATGGCCAAGAAGCCGATGCTAAGCGCGGCGAAGAGGCAGGCCAAGCTTATGCTCATACCGCCCAAATTCATAAGCATAAAACGGATGCTGTGCCCCACGGCAGCCAAGGCCGCCACAGCCGGATAGGCCAGGCGCGGAGGATTGCTTATGCTCATGAAGCCTATGCCCGCCAAGGCCGCAAATGCACCATCAAGGATAATATCTACAACAATCATCTTACTGACTATCTTTCGCTTACAACGTCCCTATGCGCATGACGAGCAGCCCGAGTATGAAACCTGCGGAGAGGCACACCGTGAGGACTGACGCATTTGTCAGGCGACTGAGGAAACACATATTATGACCGTAGATAAGGTCGCTTATGGAATTGATGAACGGGATGCCGGGCACGAGATACAACACGCTGGTGCCAAGAGCCACCTCTGGAGTGTGGCCAAGCCCGAAGACATAGCACGAACAACCGACAATGGTGGCGCAAAAAGCTGAAATGATGAACACCATGCGAGTGTCCATATGCAGGCGCAGCAGACATATCTTAGCGCAATAGCCAATGGCAGTGGCAGTGAAGACCGTTGCCATGGCCCACGGGTCTCCTCCAAAAAGATAGCAGAAAGACATATTGGCCAGGCTCGTCAGCAGCAGCACGAGCCACACGTTGCCATGAGGTTGCGCCACCACATGCTCAAAGGCCGCCTTTGCGGCATCGATGGTGAGGTTGTCGTCACTGACCTGCCAACTGAGACGGCTAAGGGCCGTGTTGCGAAAGAAACTTATGGGACGCTGCCGCGAGCGACCAACCACACTATACGTATGCCCGGTCTCTTTGTCCGTGACGGTCATGATGATATGCTTGCTGAAGATGGCCATATCCGCATCCGACCCAAAATGAGCGGCAATGCGGCTCACGTTCATCTCCACCCTGGCCGACGTGGCCCCCACGGCCAACAACTCCGAGGCGTAGTCTGAAAGGAACAACGCCACTGATTTAAGCCGATTATGAATGTCTGTCGTCTTCTCCATTACCTATCTTAGGCTTTACGATTGCGACGCTCGCTCAATTTCATCACGCCGAAGAGGAACGCCACGCCCAATATTACGC
>CAKUYZ010000187.1 GCA_934717675.1 uncultured Bacteroidales bacterium | reverse complement strand
GTCCACTGGGGCAGAGTACGTCATTCTCGGTCACTCCGAGCGTCGCGCTTACTACGGCGAGACCGATGAGATCCTCAAGAACAAGGTAGATCTTGCCCTTGCGAACGGCCTGCAGGTCATCTTCTGCATTGGTGAGGTTCTTGAGCAGCGCGAGGCTAATAAGCAGAACGAGGTTGTCAAGGCACAGGTTGAGAACGCTCTCTTCCACCTTTCTGCTGAGCAGTTCGGCAAGATCGTCCTGGCCTACGAGCCCGTATGGGCCATTGGCACCGGCAAGACTGCCACCAGCGCACAGGCAGAGGAGATCCACGCCTACATTCGCTCCGTTGTTGCCGCCAAATATGGCAAGCAGGTAGCAGAGGACACCACAATCCTCTACGGCGGCAGCTGCAAGGCTTCCAATGCGCCTGAGCTCTTCGCTCAGCCCGACGTTGACGGTGGCCTCATTGGTGGTGCCTCTCTCAAGGCCGAGGACTTCCACGGCATCATTGCCGCTTTCAAATAGTCAGAGCCGGATCTTAGAGCTAGCTTAACCTAGCCATAAAAGACTTGCGCTCCCGATTGGTTCGGGAGCGCAAGTCTTATTTTATATAAAACGCTGTAATACACATTATTATCTTTCTTGCCTCACCATTCGCATACCGCTTAAAACTTTTTTACTTTATTTCATCGGCGCTCTACCCGCTACACAAAAATATGTTCTTATATTTGCCCCGCTTGCGATGAGGGGGTCAGAGCCCTAATCGGGCGAACTAACCATAAAAGACAAGCTCATAACTCAACAAGAGAAGAAAATCAACAGACAGATATGGCAAAAACGAAACCACGAGTCATCAAAAATTACGAGAAACTCGATGAAAAACTGCGCGAGGAGATTGCCGAACGCTATCCCAATGGTTACGCATCTGAAATAAAGACTTTTGACATTGGGGGGGGACGTTTCATGTCTGCGCTCCCTTTTGAGACCGAGGATTACTACTATATGATCAAGTTCCCGGTCTCGGAGGATATTGAAGAGGAGCAAGATGACCTCGGTGGAGGAAGTGACGACCTCGATCTCGATGGCGGCGAAGACGTTGACGAGGAGGAAGAGCCGGATGAGGTTGAGAAGCCGATGGATAACATGGAAGACCTGGAAGTCGCCGATGAAACTGAGACGGAAAAATAAGTACATTTGCGAGACAAGCCCACTTGTCTGCACATAAAAAGACTCGCGATGCTGGGGCCACAAGCTTTCACATCGCGATTTTTCGTATATTTACAAAAACAACAGGGACTGAGAGATGAGGATAGTTTACATGGGGACGCCAGACTTCGCAGTTGAGACACTTGACGCGCTCATTCGCGAGGGGCATGAGATTGTGGGAGTCGTGACCATGCCAGACAAGCCTGCGGGACGAGGGCAACAGCTTAGGCCATCGCCAGTCAAAGTGTATGCCGAGAGCAAGGGACTGCGGGTTTTACAACCGGAAAAGTTGAAAGACCCGACTTTTGTCGAAGAATTACGCTCGTTGCGCGCCGACCTTCAAGTTGTCGTAGCGTTCAGAATGTTGCCAGAGGTAGTGTGGTCAATGCCCAGACTGGGCACCATCAACGTCCATGCAAGTCTTCTCCCAAACTATCGTGGCGCAGCCCCCATCAATTGGGCCATTATAAATGGTGAGAAAAAAACGGGAATATCCACGTTCCTGCTCAAACATGACATCGACACGGGGGACATAATATTCCAGGAGGCCATTAACATAGAAGATTCTGACAACGCAGGCTCCGTGCACGACAAACTGATGCACCTTGGCGCAAAATTGGCGGTCAAGACAGTTGCCGCCATAGGTGACGGGACTGCGACATTCCACAAACAGGATGACGTAGACCCCAAAAGTCTAAAACCTGCCCCAAAGATTTTCAAAGAGGACATGAGGATAAATTGGGCCAAGCCTACCCAAAACGTAGTGAACCTGGTCCGCGGCCTGTCTCCCTACCCCACGGCTTGGACAACGCTCACTGACGCCAAGGGCAATGAGTTGACTGCCAAAATTTTCCGTGTATCTGAAGCAAAAGACGGCTACTCGCTAACACCTGGCGCACTTTTGGTCATTGATGGCAAGAGGCTCTTTATCGGAACGGGAGATGGCTACGTCGAGGTGCTCGAGTTGCAGCTTTGTGGCAAAAAACGAATGACGACAGACGCTCTGCTTCGCGGTTTCCACCTAGATGCTAACGTACCTTGTAAATAGGCCTTATGAATTTTGCCAGGCTCATAGCACCCATCCTCTTAGCCACATCGTTCGCCAACGCTCTTGCGCAAGGCACGAGTTACTATGAGGACACGCAGTTCGACCCATTCCAACGAAAGCTCTACTTTGTCGGCAGGAATAGGCCTTTTACCGCGTTTAGAGCCTATGACATGGATGAACTTCGGCACTTCCTCAACACAGACTCGCTCATAAACAGAGGCATAGAA
>CAKUYZ010000186.1 GCA_934717675.1 uncultured Bacteroidales bacterium | reverse complement strand
GGTATAAGCCAAGAAAGGACCAACCCGAAGGCTAGCCCCCAAAACCAGCCGTATATATACTCAACCCAGAAGTAGCCAATCAGCGGCAGTAGCGTTAACGCCCATGTCATAACAACTTCTTTAGTCGCTTCACCTCGGCATCATTACTCAGCCGGTCATTGATGTTGATGAGGTATTTAACAACCGTTTTGTCTTCTGGAGTCTCCTTTAGCAGTCGCTCGAAGTAGGTTCGGCTCTCGGTGTAGAGAGGCGTGATATATTTTTTCAGGTCTCGCCGAAGGTAGGCGTATGCGGCCTGCGACTTATTCTTGTTGTAGTCGCCCATGGCTTTGGCATATTTGGCCTCTGCTTCCTCATATTTAGACCATCCCAAGAATCGCAGAGCCGTCTTTTGCTTGGCGTCAATTTTCAGGACATCCTTGCACGTTTTTTCCAACTCTTTAGGAGACAGCTTGGCCTGGGCTTTTTTGAAATATGGGTCGAAGACCTCAGCCTTGACTTCGTTAGGGAGAGTGGGGTAGAGGCCCACAATGCGCTCGTCTCCGCTGGCTGCATAGGTGCGCGCACAGATTGTCCTTACGCCGTCAGCGCCTATGATGCTCTCAAAGACGCTTTGGTTTGACTGCACCAGTGCGGCAAGCTCGTCTGTCTTGCCCATGTTACTGAGGCTTTTGTTAAGAGCCTTCAGGCGCGCAGTGTCTCCAGTCGCACTGAATGTCAGCCCCCAAGCGCATGCTGCGCTGTCATGCCCAGTCTCACTGGCGGCTATCGCAGCTAGACGAAAAGTGACGCTATCCCACACGGCCACGTCGCACGCCTGGTATTTGCCGAACGCCTCATCAAAGCGCCCTTCACGCGCAAGGCTGTTTGCCTCTTGCGGGCAGCGGCCTTTGACTGAATTTTTGTTTGCGCCGCAACCAACCGCAAGAAGAGCCAGTCCGACAGCCGCAAGCTGTATATGCTTTTTAGATTTCATAGGTCTTTTATTCATCAACGTAGCCACCATAGGTACGGTCGTCGGAGTAGCCATATCCATACCCATAGCCTTTGCCATACTTGCCGTATTTGCCATAGCGACCGTAGCCGCCATACCCGTATCCGTAGCCGTATCGGGTCTTGCTGTTGTTGATGTCGTTCATCACCAGCGTGGCGTTCTTCGTGCTGTTTTCCGCAAGGGCGTTGAGCGCGTCCTTGAGCGCCTCTTTGGATGTGTAGTCTTGGCGAATCACAAAAATGGTGGCATCGGACATCTGTGTGAGCAGGAAAGCGTCAGACACGGGGCCAATTGGCGGGGTGTCGATGATTATGACATCGTAGGTCTGTTTCAGTGTCGCCATCATTTGAGCGCACTCCTCGCTCATTATCAATTCCGAAGGGTTTGGAGGTACGGTACCGGAGCCGATAATGTCCAAATCACCCTGCTTGGTCACTATCTCATCAAGCTTGCAGTTGCCTATGAGATAGTCTGTTATGCCTTGCTTGTCTTGAATGTTGAGGACTTTAGACAAGCCTGGCTTTCTCAAGTCGAAGCCGAGCAGCACCGTCTTTTTGTGCGCAATGGCGAAAACAGACGCTATGTTGAGCGCGCAGAATGTCTTGCCATCGCTCGGCATGGCCGAAGTGACGGAGAAGACGGCAGGGTGTTTTCCTTTGCAAATGAAGTCGAGTTTTATGCGGACTCGGCGGAATTCCTCAGATATGTTAGACCGCGGGTATTCCTGCACCACAAACGGGGTCTCTTTCTTGCTGTTGGGGATCTCTCCTATCATCGGGAGGTCGGAAATCTTTTTCACGTCGCTAGCTGTGCGCACTCGGTTGTCCGCCACTTGCCTAAGGACAAGGAATATGAGAGGCAAGAGAATTGCCGCCGCGAAGCCTAGAGTCTGGTTTCGTTTGACGTTTGGGCTTATGATGCTTGTGGTCTCTGCGGCGTCGAGCAACTTATGGTCGGCCGTATTGGACGCTCTTTGTATTTGCGCCTCAGCGCGCTTGCGCATAAGGAATGTGAAGACGTCGTTGTTGAGGTTGAATTTGCGTTCAATGCCCAGGAGGCGTCTTTCAGCCTCCGGCAATTGCGTAATCTCTCTGTTGAAGCCGTCAATCTTGCTTTGGATGTCGTGGATGTTGTCCTCGACCATCTTCTTGTGGCTCTTTATACTGGTCAGCAACGTGTTGCGCGCAATGTTAAGCTCCGCGTTTATGGCATCGTACATCGGGTTGCCGTCTTTGCCATAGGTGTCTCTGTAGATCTGCCTCTTTGCGTTGAGAGACAAGATGTTGTTAAGCAGGTCTGTGATTACGGGGCGTTGGGTGCGGAATGTCGCTGGCGCAATGTCGCCTTTTATGACGCTGTCGTTGCTAAAATATTTCTCCAAATACTCGTAGTACAGATTCTCCATCGTGAGGTCCTTGAGCTCGGTGTCATAATTCTTGACCTCAGACAGCAGCTCCGTTCCCTTCTTTGACAAGTCGTCCTGTAT
>CAKUYZ010000185.1 GCA_934717675.1 uncultured Bacteroidales bacterium | reverse complement strand
CTCATATGTAGGGCCTGCCGTCACCAAGACTTTAGCTCCTTTCATTGAGCCATCTCTTTGGGCAAAGAAGGCCGCGACGGCCGCGCAGATTTCCGCGGGCTCCGCCATACGTCCCTTGCCAACCAGCCCACTCGCCAACTCCCCAGAATTGGCATCTATCATGTTCACGCCACGGCTAACCAGCGTGGCGATGTTTTGGGCGGTGGCGGGGTGGGCCATCATGTCCAAATCCATGGCAGGCGCGGCAAATACAGGACAACGCGCCGACAGATAGGTTGTGAGAAGCAGATTGTCCGCTATCCCGTTGGCCATTTTAGCCAAAGTATTGGCCGTGGCTGGGGCAATGACGTAGGCGTCGGCCCATGAGCCAAGACTGACGTGACTGTTCCACTGCCCGCTTTCCGGGTCAAAAAAGTCAACCACAATAGGGTTCTTGCTTACAGTGGCCAACGTCAGTGGGGTCACGAACTGCTTTGCCATGGCTGTCATGACCACTTTGACCTCGGCTCCCATTTTGACGAAGTCTCGGACCAGGAATGGTGTCTTGTAGGCCGCGATGCCGCCCGTGACGCCTAGTAGTATATGTTTGCCTTTTAGCTGCATGGTTGAGTGTGTGGGGTGTTTGCGCCGTGGTGGTTCGCTAGCTTTGTGAGCGACGGCGGAAGTTGAGGCTGTAGCCGACATTCCATTCTATGAAATCGGCAATAGAGAGCCTATGGGCATATATGTTTATGCCTGCGTGTACGTTGCAGGGAAATGTATATTTCAAGCCGGCCCTTTGGAAAGAGGGTTCCTTTTGTTGGTCTTTGGCAATATCAGTAGGCCTTATGAGGTAGTATCCGATCTGTGTGACAATGCCAAGCCTGGCAATGCAAAACTCGTGCGCAGCCATGACACCAAGCGCGAAGCGGCGTGACGTGTCTCCGTGCCTGACCTTTGCCCTTCCGCCAGTCGCGCATATTAGTTCCGATCCCATATGGTCGTCATAGAGCAACGTGAGTCCGCCTCCATATTTCCCTTTGTGGCAATATCGGTGCAGGAATGTGGATTGTAGCGTCAAGGCTGTGTATCGTGCGTTTCTGTCGAACTGGCTCCGTAGGCCTGGGCAAGCGACCGTGTCACACTCAAACCGCTTTAGCCCGTAGCCCACAGAGATGTCAATCTCGTTGCCCTTGGGCTTCGTGGCTGGAAGTTGAGGTGTCGGCAATTTTTCGCCCCTGAGCCTATACGCTAGCTTGACCTGACCGCTGAAAAGGTTAAGCCCCTTGTTGGGTTTCCTTATGGCGCCATTTGAGAAATGAGTCACTCCGACGCCAACACTAGCTGTGAGCCGGTCGGCAATTGTGTAGGAATACTCCACTCCAAGGCCGAGATGAACCGTGGTCTTGGTGCCTATGGTAATATTGTATGGGTTATGCCTCGCGTCATAGCAATTCCAATGCATCGCCAGCCCCATCTCGATGTTGTAACGAAATGCGCTGTTGCCGACTCTTGCGAAAACACCATTATAAAACCCAAAGACCGAGACCGGTTGGCCAATCTCCGACTTGTTGTCAAACCAATCGGTGCCAACTCCCACGCCAAATGATGGCAAGCGATGCACTCGTTCCCACTCCTTGGCTCCTAGTGTCTGCCAACCGAAGGTCATTTGAGCCGACTTGAACCGTCTCATTGGCATCTGGTTGGCATTGTCCCCTCGCAAGAAGTCGTTTGTTTGCAGCATCTTGCCGGCATCCACACGCGCTGAGATGACATAGTCGTAACCTGCGCCGTCGCTATTCTCTTGCGAATGCGCGGCTGCGGGGGCAGTGGCCATGAGTGTCAGCAAGGCTAGGCGGAACCGCATTGGCGTGACCTATTTGAGTAGGGACTGGTTGTCATATGCCCCATCGTCAAGCTTGCGCTTCATTTCCGCCATACTCTTTACCGTATATTCCACGTTTTCGATGGAATGGCTGGCTGTTGGCATGAAGCGTATCATCAGAGTGCCCGGAGGCACTGCCGGATATTTGACAATGGTGCAGAATATGCCGTAGTTTTCTCTCATATCCATGACAAGGTTGAGAGCCGCGTTGATGGCAAGATCGTCTGCCGAGGCGTCTATGCCGTCGCTGTCGTCTGGTTTAACGGCAACTTTAGGGTGGATGTAGACAGGGGTTATGGCGCTTCGCGTTGTGCCCAGGTCATATCCCGCGGAGCGCAGGCCGTCTTGCAGGGCATGAGCCACCTCCCATAGGTGTTTGCGTCTTTCGGGTTGGCTGCGCAATATCGCCAGTCTTTTTTGAAGCCCTAGAACCATTGCGAGTGGCAGAGACTCGTCAAATATCTGAGAGCGCATATTGTAGCGCAGGTAGTTTATCACCTTCTCCTTGCCAACAATGAACCCGCCGATGCCGGCCATTGCCTTGGCGCAAGATCCAAAAATGAGATCTACGTTTTCCCCTACACCAAACATTTCTGCCGTTCCTCAGCCGTTCTCTCCCAGCACGCCAAAGCCATGGGCGTCGTCTATGAGCAGGGCGAAGTCGAACTCTTT
>CAKUYZ010000184.1 GCA_934717675.1 uncultured Bacteroidales bacterium | reverse complement strand
AGGCCTCTCTTGCGCAACGTCCACACAGACATGGCACGCCGCCAAAACGAGACAAAAAACAAAAACCGCCCTCATTGCATCTGCGCGTCAAGTTCCTCTTTTTGGCGTTGCCGCTCAATGAGGTAAGAGAACATATGGCTTGCCTTCTCCTTTTCGGGCTGCAACTTTTGCGCCTTGCCACCGTCAGCAGACTCAATAAGATCCAAAGCCTTGGAGCACCACAATGAGGCCGTGTCGGGATAGTCGGCCCGCTCGTAGGACAACGCCAAATTGAGCGCGGCTCTCACCCTCTCGGTCACGTTGGACGACTGCGCCACAATGCGCCCCCAAAGGTTTTGCGCCTCGTCCCACCTTCCCTCGTCAACCCAAGCGGCGGCCGACATCATATCGGACTCGGAAGACACATAGAGGGAACGGACAACCCTCTGCCAAGCGGGAATGAACGCATTGGCCAGGCAACCGCCTACATATTCGGCCTGCTCCTCATATCGCTGGCGGAGTTGCGGAAGCCTCCCCGCCACCGCGGCCGGATTGACATCGCAGACGGAGAAAAGGAGGGTGTCTTGCCTCAGATCAAGGGGGGCTTGCAGCCCCGCTGCTGTCACAAGGACCAATTGGGTGGTTGTGGCGCACGTGATGTCGGCGCACACTTGCGACTGGCCACCCACATCCGCGGCCTCGGCCTTTATCGTAGCTGAAGAGTTGAGCCTGCAAAGGGACAAAATGATGGACGAATGGTGGCCACGGAGCAGCGAGTCGGCCTCACTGGCGGTGATGGCGTGGCGCGCGTGAAGCCTGTCGGCCTCCTCCAGACCAAGTTTCTCAGCATCGGCCACATAGCCCTCTAAAGACGCAGGATTGACGAAACGTGCGGCCATATATCCGCTCGAATTGAACGTTTTGGCCATATGGCCGCATATTGACTGCGCCAACGCCTCGGCGCGTCCTCTCACGGCAAGAGACATGGACTCTGGCGGCACGGAAGAGTCTGTGACCACGGGCGCGGCCACGCCGTCAAAAATCAGAATGGTATCGGCCCACGCTGGCAGAGTGTATCCCGCAGGGCGCAACACATCGAACGCCACAGACTTATAGCCCACCGAGGCACATCCTGCCAGGCCGATGGCGCAAAGCGGCACCGCCAACACTCTGACGGCAGCCGCAAAGCATTTGCTTAGCCTAACCATAGGGAAATGATATTAAATCCTTACAACAAGTTTCTTCACCATGGCCTCCTTCCACTCGCGGAAGTCGCCCGCAAAGATGTGCTGACGTGCTTGGCCTACGAGATTGAGATAGAAAGCTATGTTATGCTCAGAAGCAATGAGCGCGCCCAGCATCTCGCCGGCCACAAAGAGGTGGCGGACATAGGCGCGGGAGTATGCGCTATCTACGAACGAGGTGCCATTGGGGTCGAGAGGCGAGAAATCTGTCTTCCACTTCTCATTTCGGAGATTGATGACACCCTCGCTAGTAAATATCATGCCATTGCGTCCGTTGCGCGTGGGCATGACGCAGTCAAACATATCGACGCCAAGGGCGATATTCTCCAATATGTTGACGGGCGTCCCGACCCCCATAAGATAGCGCGGCCTATCGGCCGGCAATATGCCGTTGACCAGCTCCACCATCTCATACATGGTCTCTGTCGGCTCCCCCACGGCGAGACCGCCTATGGCGTTGCCCTCGCGGCCAAGCTCGGCCACCTCATTTGCCGCCCTGATGCGCAGCTCGCGGTGCGCGGCGCCCTGCACAATGGGGAAAAAAGTCTGGCTGTGGCCATAGAGGGGTTCCGTCTCATCAAAATGCTTGACGCCGCGGCGCAGCCATTGCATGGTCATGTCCAACGACTTTTTGGCATAGGCGTAGTCAGACTCGCCGGGAGGGCACTCGTCTAGTGCCATCATAATGTCGGAGCCAATGATCCTCTGCGTGTCCACTACATTTTCTGGCGTGAAGAGGTGCTTGGAGCCATCGATGTGTGAGCGGAAGGTGACGCCCTCTGGCGTAAACTTGCGGTTTTGGCTGAGCGAGAAGACTTGAAAGCCGCCACTATCTGTGAGGATGGGACGCGTCCAGCCATTGAACTTGTGGAGGCCGCCCGCCGCCCTCAGCACATCGCATCCGGGGCGAAGGTAGAGGTGATATGTGTTGCCAAGTATTATCTGCGCCTTGGCATCGTCTGCCACATCGCGGAAGTGCAACCCCTTGACAGAGCCGACGGTGCCGACAGGCATGAAGATTGGGGTGAGAATCTCGCCGTGGTCGGTAGTAATCTTGCCGGCGCGGGCTTTCGTCTGCGCATCGGTATGTTGTAGTTCGAATTTCATTGTTGACTTGTTCTTTGTTTAGATGTGTGTGAATAAGGCTTGGCTACTGGTCCTCGGCGACATCGTCCGTCGCCTCCTTGCGCGTCACCTGGTTGACACCCTTAATCTGGCGGATGGAGTTGATGAGCTGCTGCAAGTCTCCCGCGCTGTAGGTGTAGAGAAATATGGTGCCGACAAAGATGCCGTCATGCTCCTCAAAATTGACCGACCTCATCTTGACGTGAAGCTCTTGCGATATGGTGCCAGTGATGTCGGAGACTATGCC
>CAKUYZ010000183.1 GCA_934717675.1 uncultured Bacteroidales bacterium | reverse complement strand
CTCTTGGGGCCGTGTATCTCACCCCGAGGAGGTTGTCTCGCTCGACCAGAAGATCAATGTCGTAATTCTCGACTTCGACAACGAGAAGAAGCGCATCGCTCTTGGTCTCAAGCAGCTCACTCCTCATCCTTGGGATGCCCTCGATCCCAACCTCAAGGTCGGTGACAAGGTTAAGGGCAAGGTTGTCGTCATCACTGACTACGGCGCGTTCGTTGAGGTCGCTCCTGGCGTTGAGGGTCTTATCCATGTATCCGAGATGTCTTGGTCGCAGCACCTTCGCAGCGCTCAGGACTTTATCAAGGTTGGTGACGAGGTTGAGGCGCAAATCCTCACTCTCGACCGTGAGGAGCGCAAGATGTCTCTTGGCATCAAGCAGCTTCATCCCGACCCTTGGACCAACATTGAGGAGAAGTACCCTGTCGGTTCCAAGCACACCGCCATTGTGCGCAACTTCACCAGCTTCGGCATCTTCGCTGAGCTTGAGGAGGGCATCGATGGCCTCATCCACATCTCCGACCTCTCTTGGACCAAGAAGATCAAGCATCCTAGCGAGTTCACCCAGATCGGTGCGAACCTTGACGTTGTCGTACTCGACATTGACAAGGAGAACCGTCGTCTCAGCCTCGGCCACAAGCAGCTTGAGGAGAATCCTTGGGACGTATTCGAGACCGTCTTCACTGTGGGCTCTGTACATGAGGGCACCATCACCGAGATTATGGAGAAGGGTGCCATTGTAGCTCTGCCTTATGGTGTTGAGGGCTTCGCCACCCCGCGTCATCTCATCAAGCAAGATGGCACTCAGGCCAAAGTTGACGAGAAGCTTCCGTTCAAGGTCATTGAGTTCAACAAGGGTCAGAAGCGAATCATCGTTTCTCACTCCCGCACCTATGAGGAGCCTAAGGGCGACGAGAAGGAGCGCAAGCCTCGCAACAGCAACCGTAAGCCGGCCGCTGGCAATGGCGCTGCCGTTCGCAAGCAGGTTGAGGCTAAGGAGGTTACCACTCTTGGTGACATCACCAACCTCGCTGCCCTCAAAGGCAAGCTTGAGGCTGCTGAGAAGAAGAATGACTAAGATGTTGTGACTCTTTGATGCACTTAGGTTTTAGAATCTAATCTTATTATCTCTCTACGTGGCTTGAGGCGATGCCAATATAGCCATGTAGGGAGATTTTTCTTTTCTATGGCAAGTTTCATTTCTGAAAACCACCCAGGTTACGTAGTCGTGCGGATGCTTACTGAGCGTTTGGACAATCAAACGACAGCAGAGCTGCGTTCCGAGCTTGTGCTTGCGGCGGCCAATGCTGTGTCCAACATTATCCTTGATTTGGGCACTTGCAACTATTGTGACACAACAGGTCTGAGCGCCATCATGATTGCGCACAGGCTTTGTAAAAATGGGCACCTTATCCTTGTAGGCGTCTCTGATTCTGTTGGCAGTATACTATCAATGCAAAGATTCGACCCCGAGCTTGACATTGTCGCTGACATAACAGAGGCCGAGGAGCGAATGGAAGCCTACATTGCAAAGGACTAAGCATTAGAACTATGGAGTTGACCGTATTGGGTTGTAATGCAGCAATCCCGACGACCACGAGAAATCCGTCGGCGCAGGTACTGTCTGTAAGCGGGCATCTTTTCCTCATAGATTGTGGAGAGGGAACGCAATTTCAGCTACGTAGGCTCCATATCAGTTTCATGCGCATTGAAGCGGTGTTCATTTCCCATATGCATGGCGACCATGTGTTCGGACTCATTGGGCTGTTGTCCACAATGTCGTTGTTCAATAGGACATCGCCGCTGCTCATCTTCGGGCCTCCCAAACTAGAGGTTATGATAAACACGCTGCTTGACACGTTTGGTGAGAGCAGCACGTTTAGCGTAAAATTTCATCCTTTGCGGTTTGACAAGCCTGAGGTGCTTCAAGATGTCAAATGCGTATTTGTGAAATCAATACCCCTTAGGCATCGTGTTGAGACGTGCGGCTTCTACTTCAGAGAGCAGGCAAAGGAGCCAAACATAAAGAAAACAGCAATATACAAATATGGCTTGTCTATTGCGGACATCGTGATGGTGAAGAACGGACATCCCATATTTGACGCGAGCGGAGAGCAAATACCGCGCGCCGAGCTTGTCAAGGAGGCTCCCGCTCCCAAGAGTTTTGCTTATATCTCAGACACGGCATATCTTCCTTCCATATGCCCAGAGATCTCAAATGTCTCACTCCTCTACCACGAGTCAACGTTCTTGTCCGATCTCTCAGATTTGGCCGCCAAGACCCTTCATTCCACTGCTAAGCAAGCGGCGACAATAGCCAAAACTGCTTGTGCCGGCAAACTGCTTCTTGGCCATTTCTCTAGCCGATATGACAATACGGATCTCTTTGAGGAGGAAGCTCGCCCAATTTTCCCAGACACCACGGCGGTCTATGATGGCTTTAAGATTGTCTTTTAGCAAGATTTAGCAAATAAGAAGTCGGTATTTGTATCTGCAATTTGCGCCGCTGCCGCTGATTTTAGTAACTTAGCAGAATATTGCGTGGTTTGGCGCAATGCGAATCTCATAGTATCGGATGCTTGCAAGTATCTTTAAAAATATACGGTTGGCAGTATGCCTTGGTGGCGTTTCTTTGGTGGCGTCTTCTTGTGG
>CAKUYZ010000182.1 GCA_934717675.1 uncultured Bacteroidales bacterium | reverse complement strand
CTACAAGAGCGTAAATATAACAACTTATATCGAATGTGGAGCGAGAAAGATTAGGCTCATAGAGCAATGGACTTACTGACATCGGCATACAACAAAAGAGCAGGCGGTATTATTAACCGCCTGCTCTTTTGCATTCAACCACATAGGCATGAAAGTGGGCTTTGCGCTTGCGTACCTACCCTTAAGCGAAATCACCTGCGCCCGCCGCCAGGTTTGCCACCGCGTGGGCCACCAGGCCTCGATGCGCCACCATTATTATGATGCGGGGCTCGCCCAAACTTGCCATATGACGCAGACTTACGCTCCACACTATTGTCTGCCGGCCTATGACGCACGGCCTGCCTATGCTCCGCCACGTCCCGACCGCCATCTTCATCGTGGGGCAATGGTCGCCCTGTCACGTGGCAAGGCGCAGAGAAAAGTCGCTGCTCAATGTCTTGTCGCCCCATTTTGCGAAGTTCCTCCTTAATGGCCCTTCTCTCCTCTGGCTTATACCAAAAAAAGAACATACGCTGCTTTTGTTTCTCTTCTGGAGAAATGGCCGTGAATATGGGCCGCAGTGTGTATGGGTGGACGCCGGAACGATATATTACCGTGGAGACGGTCATGGGCGTGGGCGTAAAATCCTGAACTTGCTCCAATTTAAAGTCCAAATCGTGGGTCTCGGCAGCCAAGAGGGCCATATCCTCCTCACGGCAACCCGGGTGGCTAGACATGAAATATGGGATTAGCTGCTGCTTGAGGCCATATTTCTTGTTAACCTCGTCAAACTTCTTCTTGAACTTATAGAAAAGCGAGAAAGAAGGCTTCCGCATGATGTTGAGCACAGTGTCTGACGTGTGCTCAGGAGCCACTTTGAGACGCCCGGAGACATGATGAGCTATCAGCTCCTCCATATACAACAGGTGGCTCTTCTTTTCCTCTGGCGTGGCGTTGTCATTGAGCAACATGTCGTAGCGCACGCCACTGCCAATGAACGACTTCTTCACGGCATCGAGAGCATCGACACGCTTATATAGTTTGAGCAGTCGCGAATGGTCGGTATTCATATTTTTGCACACCTGAGGGTGTATGCACGACGGCCTAGCGCACTTTTTGCACAGCTCGACATTTCTCCCCCTCATGCCATACATATTGGCTGACGGGCCTCCAAGATCGGACAAATAGCCCTTGAAACCCGGCAGTTTGGTGACGAGATCAACCTCGCGCATGATGGACTCCTCGGACCGCGAAGCAATAAACTTGCCCTGGTGAGCCGAGATGGTGCAAAAGCTGCACCCGCCGAAACAGCCGCGGTGAAGGCATATGGAGTTCTTTATCATCTCGTAGGCCGGGATGTCTCCTTTACCATCATAACGCGGGTGCGGCAAATGGGTGTATGGGAGATCAAAAGACCTGTCCACCTGCTCTTGCGTCATGGGCTCATATTGCGGGTTGACAACAATCTGCCTGTCGCCCACCCTCTGCACAAGTCGCTTGGCATACCACTTATTGCTCTCCTCCTCAATGTGATGGAAGTTATCGGCATAGAGAGTGGCGTCTTTCAGACAGTCTTCGTGACTATTCAGCACAATCGTCTCCCAATTCTTATTCTTGGGCAGAGGCTCATCGGCCCCCATGAGGAATGCGACCTGCGGAATGGTGCGCAAAGAGCTGAACGGCACCCCGCGCTTCAGTAGCGAGGCCATCTCCATAAGTGGGTTTTCCCCCATGCCGTAGACCAAGAGGTCGGCCCCGCTCTCAATCAGGATGCCCGGGCGCAGCCGGTCTTCCCAATAATCATAGTGCGTGAGCCGCCTAAGGCTTGCCTCAATGCCCCCCAGGACAACTGGCACGTCGGGGAAAAGTTTTTTGAGAATCTTGGTGTAGACGATGGACGGCATGTCGGGTCTTCGCCCCGCCAGCCCTCCAGGGGTGAACGCGTCATCATGACGGCGACGGCGACCCGCAGTATAGTGGTTGACCATGGAGTCCATGGCGCCAGGAGATATTCCGAAAAAATATTTGGGGGCGCCGAACTTCTTAAAGTCGCGCAGGTCGTCTTGCCAGTTTGGTTGAGGCACAATGGCCACCTTCATGCCTTCGGCCTCCAAGACACGGCCAATCACCGCCGCGCCAAAAGACGGATGGTCAACATAGGCATCTCCACTGAACAACACAACGTCCATCTCATCCCACCCTCTCAGCTCAGCCTCCTTGACGCTAGTAGGCAGCCAAAGGCGCAGATCCTTACGCTCCTTGTGCGGCGCACGCCTTGTTGCGGCGTTTGTGTCAACACCGTCTGATGACGCGGCTGAAGGGCGTGACCCCTGGCCTGAACGTTGTGGCGTATTTTTTTGTGACTTAGGGGGAATTGCCATGGGACAGAAAGCTATAAAGTGACAAGAAAGAGCGCAAATGCGGCCTCGGCAGGCAAAAAAAAAGCCTGGACAAAGCCAGGCTCCGAAGTGCGCGGGATGAGACTCGAACTCACACGATCTTTCGACCACTACCCCCTCAAAGTAGCGTGTATACCAATTTCACCACCCGCGCTTTTGAACTTGACGGCCGACCCATTCTCGACTGCAAGACACATCATAATTTTGGAGCGGAAAACGAGACTCGAACTCGCGACCCCAACCTTGGCAAGGTTGTGCTCTACCAACTGAGCTATTTCCG
>CAKUYZ010000181.1 GCA_934717675.1 uncultured Bacteroidales bacterium | reverse complement strand
AGTGAGAATGAGGCTGAGAGGCGGGGCAAAAAATCTAAACAATATGGCAAAGGCATTTGATAATTACGAGATCTGGTGGATCACTGGCGCGCAACTTCTCTATGGCGGCGACGCGGTAGTAGCCGTTGACGGACACTCCAAGGAGATGGTGGACGGCCTCAACAAGAGTGGCAACATCCCCGTAAAGATCGTCTACAAGGGCACAGCCAACTCATCAAAGGAGGTCGAGACCCTTATGAAGGCCGCCAACAACGATGAGAAGTGCGTGGGCGTCATCACATGGATGCACACGTTCTCTCCCGCCAAGATGTGGATCCACGGCCTCCAGCAGCTCAAGAAGCCGCTGCTCCACTTCCACACGCAATATAATGAGGAGATTCCATGGGACACTATGGACATGGACTTCATGAACCTCAACCAGAGCGCACACGGAGACCGCGAGTTTGGCCACATCTGCGCACGCCTCCGCCTCCGCCGCAAGGTGGTCGTGGGCTACTGGAAAGACCCCAAGGCTCAGCAACACATTGCGGTATGGGCCCGCGTGGCCGCGGCTTGGGCCGACGCTCAAGACATGCTCATTATCCGCTTCGGCGACCAGATGAACAATGTTGCCGTCACTGATGGCGACAAGGTGGCTGCAGAGCAGGTCTTGGGCTACCATGTGGACTACTGCCCCGTGAGCGAGCTCATGGAACACTACAAGGCTGTCAAGGACGCTGACGTGGACGCCCTCTTCTCAACATACCTCAGCGAGTATGACCATGCCAAAGAGCTTGAAGACAAGACCTCCGAGGCCGGTCAGAAAGTATGGAACTCCGCCAAGGCGGAACTGGCCATCCGCTCCATCCTCAAAGCCAAGGGCGCCAAGGGCTTCACGACAAACTTTGACGACCTCGGCACGCAAGACATCAACGACCCCAAGTTCGTAGGCTTCGACCAAATACCAGGCCTTGCCTCCCAACGCCTCATGGCAGAGGGCTATGGTTTTGGCGCCGAGGGCGACTGGAAGAGCGCGGCGCTCTACCGCACCGTCTGGTTCATGACCCAGGGCCTGCCAACGGGCTGCTCTTTCCTTGAAGACTACACCCTTAACTTCGACGGCGAGCGCAGCGCCATACTCCAGAGCCACATGCTCGAGGTCTGCCCGCTCATAGCAGCAGAGAAGAGGCCCAAGCTCGAGGTTCACTTCCTCGGCATCGGAATTCGCAAGAGCCAGACGGCCCGCCTCGTCTTCACGTCTAAGACTGGCGCAGGCGTGACGGCGACCGTGGTGGACATGGGCAATCGTTTCCGCCTCATTGTCAACGATGTTGAGTGCATCAAGCCCAAACCACTGCCAAAGCTCCCCGTGGCCTCAGCCCTTTGGATTCCGCAGCCTAACTTCGAGGTCGGAGCGGGAGCCTGGATTCTTGCGGGAGGCACGCATCACAGCTGCTTCTCTTACGACATCACTCCCGAATATTGGGAGGACTATGCCGAGATTGCAGGCATCGAGATGGTACACATAGACAAGGACACAACCATCGAGAACTTCAAGCAGCAGCTGCGCAACAACGAGGTGTACTATATGCTCAACAAGGCGCTTCAGTAAACCTACACAGCCAACAGAGCCAAGAGCGCCTCCGCCGAGGGGCTCTTGGCTCTGTTCATTCCCAACGTAAAATCGCAAGCTGGCGGCAAACCCGCCAAAGCAGAACACGAGAAACCAATGACAGCAAAAGACACGATAAAGCAGGGAAAAGCCATCCTCGGCATCGAGTTCGGCTCCACGCGCATTAAAGCCGTCTTGATAGACGAGAACAACACCCCGATAGCGCAGGGCAGCCACGCATGGGAGAACCAACTGGTGGATGGACTTTGGACATACAGCATAGAGGCCATATGGTATGGGCTCCAAGATTGCTACGCGGATCTCCGCAACAACGTCCGCAAAGAATATGACGTTGAGATTGAAAACCTTGCGGCCATAGGCATCAGCGCAATGATGCACGGCTACATGGCCTTCAATGACAAAGGAGAAATCTTGGCTCCATTCCGCACATGGCGCAACACAAACACCGGCAAGGCGGCAGCCGAACTGTCTAAGCTCTTTGTTTACAACATCCCACTCCGTTGGAGCATCTCACACCTCTACCAAGGCATTCTTGACGGAGAGCCGCACGTGAAAGACATCAAGTTCCAGACAACACTGGCAGGCTACGTCCACTGGCAACTCACGGGCGAGAAAGTCGTTGGCGTGGGAGACGCCTCTGGCATGATTCCCGTAGACCCGCAGACCAAGACCTACAACGCCGCCATGGTCAATAAGTTCGATAAGCTCATCGAGCCTCGCGGACTAGGATGGAAACTCTTGGACATATTCCCCAAAGTACTTGTGGCCGGCGAAAACGCAGGTCACCTGACGGCAGAAGGAGCGAAGAGGCTCGACGTGTCGGGACACCTGAAGCCCGGCATCCCATTGTGCCCGCCTGAAGGTGACGCTGGCACTGGCATGGCCGCCACGAACGCCGTGAAGCAACGCACCGGCAACGTGTCGGCAGGCACGTCGTCCTTCTCCATGATAGTGCTGGAGAAAGAGCTTTCAAAGCCCTATGAGGCCATCGATATGGTCACCACGCCAGACGGATCGCTCGTGGCGATGGTGCATTGCAACAACTGCACATCAGACC
>CAKUYZ010000180.1 GCA_934717675.1 uncultured Bacteroidales bacterium | reverse complement strand
AGGTTGACAATATCCTGATCGATGGGGAAGAAATCCTCACGGTCAAAACGCCAGCCCGCGGAAAATGACGGGAACGTCTCCCAGCGGTCGTCTGACGAGAGGCGGCTGGAGCCGTCGCGGCGCGCGGTGACGGAGAGCAGATACTTCTCGTCAAAGTCATAGTTCAGTCGGCCAATGAAAGAGCAGAGCACGTGCTCGCTCTCATAGCTGGAGGCCTTGAACGACGCGGCGTTGGAGATTTGGAGGTAATAAGGCTCGGAGAGGTTGTTGCCGGTGCCTGTCAGGGTGTGGTATCGCTCGCGCTCAAACGTCTGACCCACAACGAGGTTGACGTGGTTGGAACCGAAGATGCCGTCGTAGGTGATGGTGTTCTCGACGAGTCCGTCGGTGTATTGGCGATACGCCTCATAGAGGTTCTCGTTGTTCTTGTCGAGGTAGTTGGTGTTGCTGGCATAGAAAGCCGCAGTGAACACCTTGTCCTTGGCGTAGGTCTTGCTGTAAGAGAGGTTGACCTTGTAGTTGAGCTTGTGGTTGTCGTTCTTGTGGCCAATCATGTCGAGCAGGTCGGCGTCTGCCGAGCCAGTGACCACGAAACGATCCACCTTGGTGTTTCGGGTGATGAGGTTGTTGGTCATCAAGACGTTGGTCATGCGGAGGTCGCCATGGATGTCGGGGTAGTAGGTGCCGTAGCCATAGTTGTCGTAGTTATAGTCCGCGGCGCCGGAATAGACGTCGTCCAGGCACCACGTGCTCTCGTCATAGGCCTTGACTCCCGTGGGCATCAACAGGGCCGACCCGAGGACGGGATACTGGCCGCCATAGAGGCCCTGGACATACTCGCTGGCGTTGGAGAGCGCCATATTGTCTTGGGCGCTGTGGCTCCAGACCACGCTGGTGGCGAACTTGATGAACCTGACGTCCATAGAGTTGTTGACGCGCGCCGTGAAGCGGTCGTAGTTGGGACCCGCCCCCTCCATGGTGCCGTTTTGCTTGAAGTAGTCGAGCGAGACATTATATGTGTTGTTCTCGCCGCCGCCGGACATGGAGACGTTGTGGTTCATACGGAGGCCTGTCTTGAACACCTCGTTGAACCAGTCAGTGTCCACCTTGCCAACCAGATAGTTAGGGTTGCCCTCCACGTAGCCGCTAGGCACAAGGTCGGCGATGCCGCTGTTGGCGTAGGCCTGGTTGATGTATTGGGCATACTGCTCAGTGTTCATCACGTCATAGACGCCGTCTTGAATCTTATCCATGCCGACATAGCCGGTGTAGTTGATCTTCATGGACTGATTCTTGGAGCCGCGCTTCGTGGTGATAATGATGACGCCATTGGCCGCGCGGGAGCCGTAGATGGCGGCGGCGGAGGCGTCTTTCAGCACCTGGATGGTCTCAATGTCATTGGGCGAGAAGTCTCTGATGCTGGTGCCCATGGGCACGCCGTCAATGACGTAGAGCGGCGCGGTGCTGCCGAACGAGCCCAAACCGCGAATCTTGACCGCAGGGTCGGCGCCCGGCTGGCCATCTGTGGTGATCTGGATGCCCGCGGCCTTTCCCTGGAGCATGGTGGAGATGTTGGAGTTGGAGACCTTCTTGAGCTCATCGGCATCCACGATGGCCACAGCGCCCGTCAGGTCGGCCTTCTTCTGGACGCCGTAGCCCACCACGACAAGCTCGCCGAGCTCAGTAGACTCCTCGCGGAGCGAGAAGTTGATGGACTGGCGGCCGTTCACGGCCTGCCTCTGAGAGTCATAGCCTATAAAAGAGACGGCCAGCTCCGCATTGGCCGGGGCGGTGATCTGATAGTTGCCGTCAATGTCGGTGACGGTGCCGTTGGTGGTGCCAGCCTGCAGCACGGCCGCGCCTACAATGGGCTGCCCATTGTTGTCGAGGACTCGCCCCTTGATGACGAGGTTGCCACCTTGCGATGACTGAGCCGCCACCTCCCCTGCCGTCAGCACCATGGCCGCGGGCGTGAGAGCCAAGAGGCTCGCTAAAGCAAATGCTCCTATTTTCATAATATTTCAGTTTTTGGCTAACAGTGTCTTATTGTATCGACCCTTGTCTGTTTGTTTTACGGTGCAATATTACACACTCTTTAAGGGTTCAGCGGAGATTATTTTACCTTAAAGGTGGATAAAAATGTTTTAACAGCAGACGGCAATACAAGCGCAAACACGCTCATTTTATGACATTTAGCCCACAAATACAAAATCATCCACCACCGTTCGCACTGTTCTTGCCGCAAGCAAATTGAAAACCTCCGTAAAAACGCACGCTTAAATTTGATTAACCACAACAAAGAGACACAGGACACCGACCGCCCGACAGGCGCACTACGATTTTGCGACATTTGCGAAAAAGAACTACATTTACCAGACATGCGGCGACAGACAGCCCCGCAAAACCCCAACACCCAGGCATGACACGGAAAAGGCTGCCCAAAGTGGCGCTAATCTACGACTTTGACGGGACGCTCTCGCCAGGCAATATGCAAGAGTTTGGCTACATGAAGGCCATTGGCGATGACAAAGACGCCTTCTGGGCCGCCAACAACAAGCTCTCCACCACCAACGACGCGAGCGGAATCCTCTGCTACATGCTCCTCATGATACGCAAGGCCAGGGCCAAAGGCATAACGCTGAGCCGCGACGCCTTCAGGAAATACGGAGCCGACGTCAAGCTCTACGAGGGCGTGATGGAC
>CAKUYZ010000179.1 GCA_934717675.1 uncultured Bacteroidales bacterium | reverse complement strand
GGCGGCGGGCAGCCTGGGGTGGCAGGAATGCGAAAAGCGGGCTTGCCAGCCTCTGCCGACAAGCCCGCCTCGCTATACGTGACCGCTACGGAATCACTCAGATCGTTTTCAACTCCGAGACCGACGCAGCACTCAATGACGCCGCGCAGAAACTTGGCCGCGAATACGTCATCCAGGTGACCGGAACAGTACGCGAGCGTGAGAGCAAGAATAGCAACCTCCCCACGGGAGACATTGAAATAATAGCCAGCAAGCTCACAGTGCTCAACGAGAGCGTCACCCCCCCCTTCACCATCGAAGATGACACCGACGGCGGTGACGACCTCAGGATGCGCTACCGCTACCTCGACCTCCGTAGGGCGGCTGTCCGCAAAAACCTGGAGCTGCGCCACGACATATGCCAAAAGATTCGCGCTTACCTCTCAAACCTCAAGTTCCTTGAGGTCGAGACCCCGGTCCTCATCGGCTCTACGCCCGAGGGCGCAAGGGATTTCGTCGTGCCTAGCCGAATGAACCCGGGGCAATTCTACGCCTTGCCACAGAGCCCGCAGACGCTCAAACAGCTTCTGATGGTTGCCGGCTTCGATCGCTATTTCCAGATTGTCAAGTGCTTCCGCGATGAGGATCTGCGTGCCGACCGTCAGCCCGAGTTCACGCAGATCGATTGCGAGATGAGCTTCATTGAGCAGGAGGACATCCTCAACGTCTTTGAGGGTCTTATGAAGACGCTCTTCCGCGAGGTCAAGGGCATTGACTTCAAGGAGCCTTTCTTGCGCATGACGTGGCAAGACGCCATGAAATATTACGGCTCCGACAAGCCCGATCTGCGCTTCGGGATGAAGTTCGTCGAGATTAAGGACATCATGCAGGGGCATGGATTCTCCGTCTTCGACGGGGCCGAATACATTGGCGCCATCTGCGCCAAGGGTGCCGCCCACTACACGCGCAAGCAGCTCGACCAACTCACGGAGTTCGTCAAGCGTCCGCAAATAGGGGCTAAAGGCCTCGTCTACGCCCGTGTCGAGGCCGACGGCTCCGTCAAGTCGTCTGTCGATAAGTTCTATGACCAACCATCGCTCCAAGCCCTCAAGGAGCGTATGGAGGCCGAGGCCGGAGACCTCATCCTCATCATCTGCGGCCCCGACGCCATGAAGGCGCGCAAACAGCTCTGCGAGCTGCGCCTCGAAATGGGCAATCAGCTGGGCTTGAGAGACAAGGCGAACTACGCCTGCCTTTGGGTCATCGACTTCCCCATGTATGAGTGGAGCGATGAGGAGAACCGCCTCATGGCCATGCATCACCCGTTCACCAGCCCCAAGCCAGAGGACTACGACCTGCTGGACACCAACCCCGCAGCCGTGCGCGCCAATGCCTACGACATGGTCATCAACGGAGTCGAGGTTGGTGGCGGCTCCATCCGTATCCACGACGCGGTCCTGCAAGCCAAGATATTCAAGATTCTCGGCTTCACGCCAGAGAAGGCGCAGCAACAGTTCGGCTTCCTCATGAACGCCTTCAAGTTCGGCGCGCCCCCTCACGGCGGCCTGGCGTTCGGTCTCGACCGTCTCGTGAGCCTCTTTGCGGGTCTCGACTCCATCCGCGACTGCATAGCGTTCCCGAAAAACAATGCCGGCCGCGATGTCATGCTCGATGCTCCCGCGCCGCTTGACCAGAAGCAGCTCGATGAACTTGAGCTCGCGGTGTTGGCTAAAAACGACAAATAACAAAAAAACAGCGCGGGGCTGTCTGCTGCCAAATGGTGGCTGACGGCCCCGACGCTTTTTGACTAACATAATCAATCAAGACGAGTATGGAAATTTTTGCTCCTGTCGCGCTATTGGTGGGGTTGATTGTCGTCCTTGGCATCTTCTTCTACTATGTGCCTGTGCTCCTTTGGTTCTCGGCTCTTGTGTCGGGTGTCCACGTGTCGCTCATGCAGCTCTTCCTCATGCGCATCCGAAAAGTGCCGCCAACGGTCATCGTACAGGCTCTCATTGAGGCGCATAAGGCTGGCCTCCAAAACATTCGCCGAGACGACCTTGAGGCTCACTACCTGGCCGGCGGGCACGTCCAGAAGGTGGTGCACGCTTTGGTCTCGGCAAACAAGGCGAACATCAACCTCACCTTTCAGATGGCCACGGCCATCGACCTTGCGGGCCGCGACGTCTTCGAGGCCGTGCAGATGTCCGTCAACCCCAAAGTCATTGACACTCCGCCAGTCACCGCGGTCGCCAAAAACGGCATCCAGCTCATTGCCAAGGCGCGAGTGACGGTGCGTGCCAACATCCGCCAACTCGTTGGTGGCGCGGGAGAGGAGACTGTGCTCGCCAGGGTGGGCGAGGGCATCGTCTCCTCCATCGGCTCGTCAGAGAGCCACGAGAGGGTTCTGGAAAATCCTGACAGCATCTCCAAAGTGGTCCTCTCCAAAGGATTGGACTCTGGCACGGCTTTTGAAATACTCTCCATTGACATTGCGGACATCGATGTTGGCAAGAACATTGGAGCGGCACTGCAAATGGATCAGGCCAACGCCGATAAGAACATCGCCCAGGCCAAGGCCGAGGAGCGCAGGGCCATGGCCGTGGCCCTTGAGCAAGAGATGAAAGCCAAGGCCCAAGAGGCACGCGCGCGTGTCATTGAGGCCGAGGCTGAGGTGCCAAAGGCCATGGCAGAGGCCTTCCGAAACGGAAACCTTGGCATCATGGACTATG
>CAKUYZ010000178.1 GCA_934717675.1 uncultured Bacteroidales bacterium | reverse complement strand
GCCCTACATATGAGAAGATAGACCCCGTCCGTTTCATTGGCAACTATTCGAGCGGCAAAATGGGCTACGCCATAGCCGACGAACTGGCCGACCGCGGCGCCACGGTTTGCCTCGTCTCCGGCCCTGTTAAAATCTCACCACGCAATGCTAGCATAAGAGTTGTGAGGGTTGAGAGCGCAAGGCAGATGTATGACGCGGCCGCCAAGGAGTTCACAAGCTGCCAAGCCGCCATAATGACAGCCGCTGTGGCAGATTTCGCCCCCGTTGACGTGGCAAACCAAAAAATAAAGAGGCACGAGGGCTTTTCTATCGACCTAAAACCCAACCCAGACATTGCGGCTGAGCTTGGCAGGCTAAAAACGGCTAAGCAAGTGTTGGCGGGATTCGCTCTTGAAACGACAGACGAAATGCCAAACGCCAAGGCCAAACTGGAGAAGAAAAACCTAGACTTCATTGTTCTAAACTCTTTGGCCGACAAAGGCGCTGGGTTTATGACAGACACCAATAAGGTGACAATCATTTACAATGATGGCAACATCCAACCATTCCCACTGAAGAGCAAGGCCGATGTGGCAATAGACATTGTAAACCAACTGGAGAGGGCGATAAAAAACATGAAATAAAGAACTCGCGATGTCAAAGCGACTGATTTACATATTATTGTGCGTCATTGTGACGCCATTCGGCCTTCGCGCAAGCGCACAGGAATTGCAGTGCAGCGTAAATGTAACATCCGCATCGGTACAAGGAACCAACAAGCAGATATATGATAATATGCGGACTGCGTTACAGGACTTTTTGTCCGCCCAAATATGGACGAATGACAAGTTCGATACGCAAGAACGCATTGAGTGCAGCCTCAATTTCAACATCACCACACAAGTCTCCAGCAACGAGTTCAAGGGCACGCTCACAGTGCAGCTGCGGCGCCCCGTTTGGGGGAGCGCCTACACCACCACAATGCTGAACGTTGAGGATGACGACATCCAATTTCGCTACAATGAGGGGCAGCCGCTCGTCTACAACCCTACGGTCTACGACCAAGACAATCTGGTGCCGATAATAGCGTTCTACGTGAACTTCATGCTTGGCCTAGACTACGACAGTTTCTCCCCTAACGGAGGCATGGCATTCTTCAAACAAGCCGAAAACATTGTAAACCAAGCGCAAAGTTCATCATTCTCTGGTTGGAAGTCTTACGATGGAACAACTAACAGATATTGGCTGATAAACAATGCGATGGATGAAAATCACAGGATTTTCCATCAGCAACTCTACGTCTACCATAGGCAAGGGCTTGACCAAATGGCCGACAATATGGAGCAAGGCCGTCAGGCCATCTACCAGGCCATTGACAAGCTGAAAGAGATTAGGAAACGCGCCTCGCGAAACCCATACCTCCTCAATCTGTTTTTTACGGCAAAGAGCGATGAGATAGTGAACATCTTCAGCGAAGCGCCACAAATAGAAAAAACTCGCGCAGTTGAGGCTCTTATGCTCGCCGACCCTGCGAACATAAGCAAATATAGCAAGCTAAAATAACGGCTCTTATGCTAAAACAGCTCATTATACAGAACTACGCTCTCATTGAGCACACCGACCTTGAGCTTGGCTCCGGGCTGTCGGTCATAACAGGCGAGACTGGTGCGGGCAAGTCCATCATGCTAGGCGCGCTTGGCATGTTGCTAGGCCAGAAGGCAGACTCGCAAGTATTGTTGGACAAAGATAAGAAGTGCGTAGTCGAGGCCACTTTTGACATTGCGGCATACAACCTGGAGCCCCTTTTTGAACGGGCCGACGTAGACTATTCCGATGAGACCATAATAAGGCGAGAAATTCTCCCATCGGGCAAGAGCCGCTCTTTTGTCAATGAGACCCCGGCTGGCGTGGCTTTCTTAAAAGCACTGGGACCCAAACTGATAGACATCCACTCGCAGCACCAAAACATGCTGCTCAACCAGTCTTCTTTCCATCTCGACGTTGTGGACGCAATGGCCCAAACTGCGAATGAGCTTTCCACTTATTCCGCCGCCTATGCGGCCATGAAAGCGAAACAGCAAGAGTTGCAAGACCTGCAAGAAGCCAACGCGCGCCAAGGTAAAGAACTGGAATATGACCGCCACATGTTGGCCGAGTTGGAAAAAGCAAAGCTTGAAGATCCTGACGAACTCGAAAAACTCGAAAAACAGCAACAGATCCAAGACCGGGCGGAAGACATAAAGGAGACTTTGGCAAGCGCCATAAATGCGTTGGATGCTGATGAGACCGGGGCCATCCGCTTGCTGGGAGAAACTATTCGGAAGGTGGAACACATATCGGACATCCTGCCACAAGATGCAGACATCCCGTCGAGGCTCGACAGCGCAAAGATTGAGCTAGACGACATAAGACGCACGCTTCAAGACGTTGCGGAAAATGTGGAGTTTGACGCAGATGAACTGCAAAGGCTCACAGACAGGCTCAATCTTCTGAACTCTCTGGCACAAAGGCATTCAGTGCGTACCGTGGGGGAACTCATTTCGATTAGGGATGGGCTGCGAGACAAAATCTCGGCCATTGACAGTTTTGATGAAAGGCTTGAGGAACTTTCTTCGCAGTTGGCGGCACTCACGTCAGCCGCCCAAAAGTTGGCCGATGCACTGTCCGCAAAGCGAGAGACGGTCTTTGGCGGCATAACAGACTATGTGGAGACGCAGCTTCACGAAATGGGCATGACCAACGCGCGTTTTGTGGTAAACCATGAGAA
>CAKUYZ010000177.1 GCA_934717675.1 uncultured Bacteroidales bacterium | reverse complement strand
GTGTATGTCGGCATAAACAAGGGCGGCGAGATTGTCAACTTGGCCGATGAGCTGATGCAGAACAGCAAAGTCTCGACCCGCGAGCGCTTTGAGGCCGATTTTAAGAACCGCGTCAAGCAGCAGTCCGGCAGTTTCGAGTTTATGTCCGCCATCTCTTTTGAGTGGTTCAAGACGGAAGACAACAAGCTCTTTTGCTGCATCAGTGTGGGCAAATGGGAGGGTGGCATAGTAATCCTGGGCAATGAGCTGTGGGTGAGGAATGAGAGCGCCAAGCATTTGCTACGGTTCAACGACCTGATTGACTACATCAAGAAGAATTGACGTTCTTCCCTTGGGCGTTTCACCCCCGTTTGTGGATAGACGAGTGAAGTCTTCCCAAGACCATTGACCATAATTTTTAAACTAATCTAATATGAAACCTATTAGAAATCACATTTACTGCCCGCAGTGTGGCAAAACGAAGATGCAGTTCAGCACAAAGCAAGAAGCCGACCTCTTTATTCTCTACAATGCCGATGACATTTCAGACGCGAGCGGCTACGCGCCAGTGCGCAGCTATTTTTGCGAGACGTGCCAATGTTGGCACCTTACGTCGCACGTCTATGAATGCAGCCGCGCCCCTCAAAAGAATGACCACCATATGGCTTGTTACGAGAGGTATTTCTCAAGGGCGGTGAGTGCCACCGTGCGTCTTGCGGTTAAAGAGATCAAGGCCAAGCTTCATGAGATAAACCGATATGTACTGGGCCATAAGGGCGACGAGATGAGCGGGTTGCCGCATTGCAGGGCAATGTATCAAGAGGTATGTAAGGTTTTGGATGAAATAAGAGGCAGCCTCTCCCGCGTGCAGCTGAATGGTATAATGAAGAGGCTAAAAACTGTGGAGCCATACCTGGCGTAAGGGTCTGGCCCCCATTAATCATATAGGCAGGTTGCGCGGCGTTTCCCGTCAAAAGAAGACGTGGAAGCCCGCGCAATCTGCCGTTTTTTCTTTTGGATGGCAGTCATGGCTGGGAAAGCGCCTCGTCCTGGCCTCCGCGCATGGGCAATTCGCTGTGTTGGAGTGACGCGGTAAACGCTTGCTTTGGTGCTGTGGGCGGTGCCAAAGCGCGTCTTTCAGACAGCGTCCCCGGCTCATGATGGAGCGGCAAAATCAGTCGCCATGTAGCGGCAACAGTGGTTCGGAGCGCTTTTTTACCGCGGGGGTATTGTGGCAAAGTGGGTGTCTCCCCCGCGAATATGCTACTAAAATGACATTGGAGGTGAAATTTTGTTAGTCTGTTTGGCAATATGGTCGGAACTTAGAACCGTTGAGTAATAAACTAGAGAGATGTTGTGCCCCACTGATAGCGATATTTGCATTGGCGAGTTGCTTCGCCGTCTGGCCCCGACCTTGAGCGATTTTGAGAGAAAATATGGGGAACGCCTGCGCGAGTCGGCAGGCGAGGGCGCCCGCGACAGGCTCTGCCGCTTGGCCGGCCTGCTGAAAGAGCGTATGGAGGGCGACTGGACCCTCTCCACCGCCCGTGTGGTTGGCTTCGGCGTGTATAACCTGGCCGACTTGGTCAAGATGTCCCGTGGCGTGTTACGCGCCGGCGCCGATGGCGTGTGCGCCTATCTTTGCGAGCCTGCCGACAGCGAGGCTTCATACGTCATCCTGGCCCCGTGCTGCCGCTTCGTGCCCCTGGCGGGAGACGAGGGCCTCACCGTGGCCGCGGCCAGCCAAGTCAACCGCAGCGTGCGCCGCCTCTTTGATGACAGCACCGTCGTCATGCTCCGCTAACGCATAAAATCGCGCAGCTTCTCGCGCCACTCCTCCGTTGCCGCGCGGCTCGGGTGGATCATGCGCAGGCACCATGCCTCGTGTCCGCCGCCGAGGGCATACGTGCCGCGGTAGTAGTCGGCGCCGCCGCGCCACCCCTCGCCCGGCATGGCCTCATACGCCCTGTTGCCCCACACAATCACCCTGTCGGGGAGCAGGATCTCCATCACGCGCTTGAAAATGGGACCTGAAGCCTTATAGTCGTCGGCCGAATAGTTTGTGTTGCTTGGGTCCATGGAGGCCGCCGTCTGCACAAAGTTATAGAACGCCACCCCGTTCCACAGTTCCTCGCTCATGGCGGGCGTCACGTCGTCTTGCCCCAGCATCATCTTGTCGAAGCGCAGATACGTGCGACCCATCCACCCGTCCATGGGTCGCTCGCCGCGGCGCGCCTCCAAATACTGCCGCACCGTCTTGCGCGTCATCTGGCGGCACTCGCCCATCTCCGCCACCTGGACCATCCCCCTCACGCCGCAGCGGGGGCACTCGCCACAGTAGTGGCTGTCGCCAACAATCAAGAGTTTTTTGCCGCCGAGGCCGTAACGCCGACCCACCCATGGCTCGAAATATGCGCCAAAGTCTTCCATAAATTCCGTTTTTTTCGCACGCATACGTGTTGGCCGCCGCGTGTGTTGCAGTGTGACGTCTCTCCCGCCGCAGTCGAAAAAATGTCGCGGCTGCGGGAGACGGCACGCATTCCGTCTCTATGGGATGGACAAATCTTTGTGTTTATGATAAAAGAAAGAAAGTGTGACGGGTTAACCTTGTTCTAGCAAGTTCTTGTCTGTCAGGAAATCCAAGAGCCCAATAGTCAATATCCCAAGTTCGTCTTCCTTACGATGAATGTCATCACCCACAATGACAATCTTACGAAAATGGTCATTGATTGACAATAAAGGGCGATGCTCTTGCGCTTCTTTCTCCGGTGTGGGCATACGAAAGGCCGATTGGA
>CAKUYZ010000176.1 GCA_934717675.1 uncultured Bacteroidales bacterium | reverse complement strand
CCCTGGACCCATTGATTAAGAGTCAAGTGCTCTACCAACTGAGCTAGCGAGTCATAAAATGTCAATCAAGAGGCGGTTTTGTGACCCGCCAGGGGGTCGAACCCTGGACCCATTGATTAAGAGTCAATTGCTCTACCAACTGAGCTAGCGAGTCATCTTGGTGTCCCGTCCTCGTTGATTGACGATGCAAAATTATAAATAATCTCGTAAAGGCAAGCGTCCAAAGTCGAATTTTTTGAGACTATTTCTTCGGTCATAGAGTGTAACGCTGTTATGTCATTGATAATGAAGCGTATTTAACCAAGGTCTAAATCGAACATCTCGAATAATTTCTGAAGGTTCTTGTTCTCCTCTATCATAACCTCCAGTTTTTGGCGCGAGGTGTAGGGGACGGCTGTATAGTTTTGTGCGTTTACGTCTTCTTCAGTGGTCACAATGATGTCTTTCCTCCCCAGCTCATTACGCAGATATGCGACCAAGTCGGTGCGTTCGGTTATCATCTTTTGCGCAGGGTCGGTGATGAGGACTATAACCTTGTTCCCATTGCATTTGGGTGGTTGGCTCATGATGGCCCTCAAGTACATTTCTGATGGCGGAAGAGCGTTATAGAATCGTTGCCAGGCTCCATTGAGCTGGATTGGGTCAATCTCGGCCACGGGCTGCAAGCCCACCGTCTGCTGTGCCGCGACTTGCGCTGTTGGCGCAGAGGGGGCGTCAGAAGCGGCTTGTTGAGGCGTCTCAGCCTTTTCTAGGCGACGGAGCGTGGATGTGATGGATGAAAAGCTTGCCGCGGAGTTAGATTCGGCGACCGTGTGAGGCCGTGTCTCGGCGTGGCTCTGTGGTGCGGTGGTGGGGTGGGGAGGTTGCCCCCCTGACGTTGTGACAGGAGACAGAGTCGCCTCCGTTGCCTTGCTGCGCAGGAGGGCGTCAAGCTGGATCAGGACTTTTTTTTTTCGTCGCCGATCATGCAGGCGTGCAGCAGGGCGAATTCAACATGCTGCCGCTTGTCTCTTGCCGTCCTATATGTCAACTCGCTCTGCGACAAGGCCTCTATGAGCGCAATGATGTTTTGCGGGCCAAGGGCGGCAGATTGTTCCGTGTAGCGTATGGCGGTTTGGCCGCTCACGTCTAGTAAGGTCGAAGTCTCTGTTTTTTGCGCAACCAAAAGGTTTCGAAGGTGGTGCGTCAGCCCGTTCAAGAAATTCAGGGCATCGAAACCGCGGCGCAGCACATCGTCAAGAATTAGCAGTGCCTTGAGGTAGTCGTGCTCCTTTATTGCGTCTGTGGCGGAGAAAAAGACCTCGTAGTCAAGGATGTTAAGGTTTTCAACAACCTTCTTATAGGTGACTTCCTTGCCAGAGAAGGCAACTATCTGGTCAAAAATTGACAGTGCGTCGCGCATGGCTCCATCGGCCTTTTGGCCGATTACGGTAAGAGCCTCGTCCTCCGCCGATATGCCTTCTTGGCCTGCAACATACTTGAGGTATTCCACAACGTCGGGGACTGTGATCCTGTGGAAGTCGAACACCTGGCAGCGGGAGATGATGGTGGGCAGTATCTTATGCTTCTCCGTTGTGGCCAAGATGAAAACGGCATGCGCCGGCGGCTCTTCAAGCGTTTTCAGAAAGGCATTGAAGGCAGCCTGCGAGAGCATATGCACCTCGTCGATGATGTATACGGAGTAGGATCCCACTTGGGGTGGCACTCGCACGCTGTCAATCAGCGACCTGATGTCGTCTACCGAATTGTTTGACGCGGCGTCCAGCTCGTGGATATTGAATGAGCGGTTCTCATTGAAAGCGCGGCAGGAGTCGCACTCGTTGCATGGCTCAATGTCCGGAGAGAGGTTGGAGCAATTGATGGTCTTGGCGAAGATTCGTGAGCATGTGGTCTTGCCCACGCCTCGCGGGCCGCAGAAAAGGTAGGAGTGCGCAATGCGCTTTTCGCGCACGGCGTTCTTCAGCGTCTGTGTGATGCTACCTTGCCCGACAACCGATTGAAAGTTTGCGGGCCTGTATTTTCTGGCAGAAACGATATACTCCATTTTCCAAAAGAATCCTCCTTGCTGACAAAGTTAAGAAAAATACCATAATGCCCTACCTTGTGGAGCGGGAGTGATTGTGCGGTAGCGTGCTGCAAATTGTAATTGATATGGGCACGAGTGGTTCTGTTTCGTTTTTGTGACGTACATTTTGCTTCGAATATGGATTTTTGGGTTATATTTGCGGTAATGTACTGCGCAGTGCGCCGCCTTCGAGACAGGGGGCGCGCCCTCAGCGCCCTGCATTCATAGACTCACTACAACTAGTAACATGGCAGAAGAAAATAATAGCTCCGCGGCTAACGGGGAGGACATGGAGGCCGATCAGTCAAAATGGGACAAAGGGTGCGACGGCGTGGCTCGTATAGACACTCTCGACCGTAAGATTCTGAAGCTCATTATGGGCAATGCCCGAATCCCGTTCCTTGAGGTGGCGAGAATGTGCGGAGTGTCCGGCGCGGCCATTCATCAACGCGTGCAGCGCCTGATGAGCATTGGAGTCATCAAGGGCTCTGAGTTCGTATTGTCCCCGACGAAAGTAGGGTATCAGACGTGTGCTTTCATTGGTGTCTTTCTCAAAGACGCCGGCAGCTTCAATGAGGTTGTGGCAGCAATGGAGAAGATACCGGAGATTGTCGAGTGCCATTATACGACCGGCAGGTATGCCATTTTCATAAAGATATATGCCAGGAGCAATGAGCATATGAAGCATATCTTGAGTGACTGCATACAGC
>CAKUYZ010000175.1 GCA_934717675.1 uncultured Bacteroidales bacterium | reverse complement strand
GACTTGATGCGGGCCTACGCCATTGTGATGGACATATATGGCGTGAGCAAGGAGAACCGTCGGATTTGCGCCACGTGCGCCCTGCGCGAGGCCAAGAACTCGCAAGAGATTGTGGACGGCATAAAGAAGGCCGCAGGCTTCGACGTGGAGATTATATCAGGGCAGGAGGAGGCGAACATCGTGTGCAGCCTGAACTCGCCAGACGACAAGCGAAAGCTAATATATGTTGACGTGGGCGGCGGCAGCACGGAGGTGAGCCTAATGAGCGGAGGACGCGTCTTCGGCCGCAAGTCATACCCCATCGGCACTGTCAAGATAATCAACGGAGTGGAGCCTGAAGAGTGGAAACGAAGGCTCACGGACGACTTACGGAAGATGGCTACAGACTTCGCCATGCAGAACATGAGCGACGGGAAATTGACCAACGCCGTCATTGTCGGTGCCGGCGGAAACATAAACAAACTATTCTCCATGGCGCAGGAGCGCGACGCCTTTGGGCAGACCATGCGCACAGAGACCCTGCGGACGCTCTATGATGAACTGGCCCGCATGACCGTGGAGCAGAGGATGGTGAGGTATAAGCTTAAAGCGGACCGAGCCGACGTCATTGTCCCAGCCGCCGAGATATTCCTCACCATAGCCAACGCCTTGGGAGTCTCAGAAATTGAGATTCCGTCGGACGGACTGGCAGATGGGATTATAGTGGACATCTGGAAGAAACAGAACAAAGCGAAAGAATAAAAAACTGACATGATATATTCGATGACCGGCTATGGCAAGGCCGTCAAAGAGTTGCCAAACAAAAAGATAACGGTAGAGATCAAGTCACTCAACAGCAAACAGCTAGACTTGGCTATGCGGGTGCCTACATTCTACCGAGAGAAGGAACTGGACATCCGCTCCTACCTGGCAGGCAGAATTGGCCGCGGAAAAGTTGACTTCGCGATGTTTTGCGAGACGCAGCAGGCAGAGCGCGTGGCACGCATTGACAAAGACGCGGTGCAGCAGTATTATACTCAACTCCACGACATGAAAGAGAGTCTGGGCATGGACGGTTCGACAGACTATATGCGCATCATCATGACCTTGCCAGACGTGGTCAAAGTGGAGCAGCCAGAACTGGATGAGAAAGAATGGGGTGAGGTGATGGCGTGCGTGGTTGAGGCCACGGACAACTTCATAGCATTCCGAGAGCAAGAGGGACAGGCGCTGGAAAAAGACCTGCTCACGCGCATAGGCCTCATTGAGAAATATTCTCTTGAGGTGCCGCCATATGAGAAGGAGCGCGTGGAGAAAATAAAGGCGCGCATCCAGAACAACCTGGACGAAATCATAGCCAAAGACAAAGTGGATCAAAACCGTCTGGAGCAAGAGTTGATCTACTACATTGAGAAACTGGACATAAACGAGGAGAAAGTCCGGCTGGCCAACCATCTCAAATATTTTGTCGAGACCATGCAGACCGACCCCAACGCAGGCAAAAAGCTTGGCTTCATTGCCCAAGAGATGGGACGAGAGATCAACACCTTGGGCTCTAAGGCCAACCAGGCGGAGATGCAAAGACTGGTGGTGAAGATGAAAGACGAGCTGGAAAAGATCAAGGAGCAAGTGCTCAACGTACTCTAAACTAAGTTCGGCAAATGAAAGAGGGCAAAATTGTCATATTCTCAGCCCCGTCTGGTTCTGGCAAAAGCACCATTGTAAACCACCTGCTCACATTGGGGCTTGGCCTAGAGTTCTCTATTTCGGCCACGAGCCGTGCGCCGCGCGGGCAGGAGAAAGACGGTGTGGAATATTACTTTCTCTCCACACAGGAGTTTGAGCGGCGAATAGCGGCGGGAGATTTTGTGGAGCATGAGGAGGTGTACTCCGGGTGCTACTACGGCACCTTGCGCAGCGAAATTGACCGCATATGGGACAAGGGGCATACGATAGTCTTTGACGTTGACGTTAAAGGCGGGCTAAACCTGAAAAAAAATTTCGGTTCCAAGGCCATGACACTCTTCATCAAGCCGCCCTCTATTGAAGAGCTGCGGCGCAGGCTGGTAAGCCGCGGCACTGACGCTCCCGAGAAGATTGAGCAAAGATTGGCAAAGGCCGACAAGGAACTAGCTTTCGCCCAACAATTTGACCATGTCATTGTCAATGACGACTATGACAAAGCCGAATCGGAGGCCGAGGCTCTCATAAGGGCATTTATAAAGCCCCAATGACAACGGCTCTCTTCTTCGGCTCATTCAACCCAATCCACATTGGGCACTTGGCCTTGGCGCAATATGTGCTAAACTTCGGCGATGTGGATAAAGTTTTGCTAGTGGTCAGCCCGCAAAACCCATTCAAGGAGCAAAAGGACTTGGCACCAGCACGGGAGAGGCTGCGGATGGCGCAATTGGCAACGGAACATGACGAGCGCATCGCTGTCACAGACGTTGAGATCTCCCTGCCGCAACCGTCATACACCATAAACACAATTGACGCATTGGAGGGGCGACACAGTGGTGAAAAGTTTGCCATTATAATTGGCGGCGACAATCTCGCAGGACTTCCACGATGGCGAGAGGCCGCAAGACTGGTGAATGGCAGACGCTTCATAGTATACCCTCGCCGAGGCTACGAATGTTCGGCAGACGTTGTCCTATCAATGGGTGGGAGTGTAGACATCCTCCAAGCCCCTCAAATGGACATCTCGTCAACACAGGTAAGGCAGTGGATTGCGGCTGGCAAAGATGTGAGACATTTTGTGCCAAACGAGGCCTTGAGCCTTGCGGAAACACTATAC
>CAKUYZ010000174.1 GCA_934717675.1 uncultured Bacteroidales bacterium | reverse complement strand
TTGGGAAGTCTTTGAATATGACTACAAAAAGACCCGTCTGAAAGCCAATGTCGGCTATCTTGGACTAAAAAAGGGAAAGCACAGGCTCCGAGCCGTGGTTGAAGACTCTTGCGGCAACAAGAGAAGCGTAAATTGGGATTTCATGGTGTTATAAAGACCAAAACGTTTTATAATACTTTTGCACTATTAATTTTTGTTGATATATTTGCGCATATTTCACAGCCTTTCCTGTAGGCTGCCACAATATGCGCTACTTATTATTAATTATACTGTTGTCCACCATCGCCACAAGTTGCGCTCACGAGCGAAAGCCACAAGTGAGATGCACGGGCGAGCAGATGGCGCGAATGAAGCCAGACTCGTCGGTCCTGACGTTTCCTGACACTTCGCGAATTGTAAGCATTGAGGCCGACTCACTCATCTCAAACAGCGGATTCGACTTCATGGGCATCGTTGAAGACATAAGCTTCATCCCGCTGCAAACAAGACCGGACAACCTCATAGGCCGACCAGACCGCCTAATCCTCACCGACGACCACATCTACATATCGGACAGCAAATACGTTTACATCTTCGACATCAAGGGACGCTACGTGCGCAAGATTCCCATAAGGGATGGAGCGTCTCACGACTTTTCCTTTGACAGGCTATGGAACGAATTGCTGATATGCTCCGGCGGCATAGTGAGCCACTACACGGCCGACGGACGGCACACGTGGTCTGACCTCTTGCCCCTGCAATTCAGTTCAATTGGCTGCGCCGGTAGCACCCTCATATTCTACAACGACAGTAGCGACGCCAACCCTCACCTTCCCAACGTTGGCGGAAGCCAATGCATTGTGATGAACCGCAAAGGCGCCCTGCTAAGGCATCTGAACCAAAGGCCTTACAGCCCGACTGCCCCAAGCCAGACGCGGCATCTGACAGCGTCAGCCGAATGCCTAATTATGACACATAGCCTGTGCGACACCATATTCAGCGTGATTGATGACCACATAAGCGCACGCTACGTGATTAAATACCCATCTCACAAGCTGGGGCAAGGTCTTCCACCCCTGGGACGCGGCGCCTATTTTTTCGGCGGCGACGCCATTGGCTGCATGGGAGGAATTTTTTTCAAACTCATAACAGACCGCGCCATGACCGCCCGCTTTTTCTATGACGCGCGAACGGGCAAGGCCGTTGGCGGCATACAACCCGTGGCGGATTATTGCCAAATGCCACCGATATTCGACCCCATAGCGTCAATAAACGACAAGTATATTGCGCTTTTTCACCCCTACCAGACGGAGAGCGGCCGCACTTTCAGGTTTATCGGCGACATGGTCAAGGAGCAAGAAAAAGACAAGCTGGAGGGCGTGAGGCACGGAGACAATCCCGTGGTGACGCTCTATCGGGTAAAGATAAATTAGCCGGCGATTTTATAAAGAAGCGGCGCGCACCGAAAAATTTCAATGCGCGCCGCAATGCTTTTTCGCCATCGTCGGCCGGCCTACTCCCACTCAATGGTAGCGGGTGGCTTGGAGCTGATGTCATAAACTACGCGGTTGACGCCGCGCACCTTGTTTATGATGTCGTTGGAAACCTTGGCAAGGAACTCATACGGCAGGTGCACCCAGTCAGCCGTCATGCCATCTGTCGAGGCAACGGCGCGCAGAGCTACCGCGTTCTCATAGGTGCGCTCATCGCCCATGACACCAACAGACTGGACTGGCAGCAAGATCACGCCCGCCTGCCAAACTTTGTCATATAGCCCCTCAGAGCGGAGAGCGGAGATGAATATATCATCAGCCTCCTGGAGCACCCTCACCTTCTCGGGCGTGACATCGCCAAGAATGCGGATGCCAAGTCCCGGGCCTGGGAACGGGTGACGGCCAAGCAACTCCGGCGCAATGTCCAAAGCCGCGCCAACACGGCGAACCTCATCCTTGAAAAGCAGACGTAGAGGCTCCACCAGCTTGAGGTTCATCTTCTCAGGCAGGCCGCCCACGTTATGATGACTCTTGATTTTGCAAGAAGGGCCGTTGACTGACGTTGACTCAATGACATCGGGATAAATGGTACCTTGGCCAAGCCAACGCGCGTCCTTTATCTTCATGGCTTCGGCGTTGAACACCTCAATGAAGTCAGCGCCAATGATCTTGCGCTTCTTCTCAGGCTCCGTCACGCCGGCCAAGTCTTTCATGAACCTTTCGGTAGCGTCAACGCCAATGACGTTGAGATCCATACCTTTATATTGAGCCATGACGCCATCGAACTCGTTCTTGCGGAGCAAGCCGTTGTTGACAAAAATGCAGGTGAGGTTCTTGCCCACCGCACGATGCAGCAGCACGGCCGCGACAGTGGAGTCAACACCACCCGACAAGCCAAGGATGACGCGATCCTGTCCAACCTTTTTGCGGATGTCGGCCACCGCGCTCTCTATGAACGACACCGGGGTCCAATCTTGGCGGCAACCGCAGATGCCGACAACGAAGTTGTGAAGGATCTTAGAACCCTCCACAGAGTGGTAGACCTCGGGGTGGAACTGGATTCCATACGTCTCCTCTCCATCGATCTTGAACGCCGCGTTGGGGACAGTCTCCGTCGAGGCCAACAGGCGGAAGCCCGCAGGCATCTTCACGATGGTGTCTCCGTGCGACATCCACACCTGGCTCTGAGCCGACACGCCGACAAAGAGCGGCGAACCGGGCGCGCCAACGGTCAAGATGGCCCTGCCATACTCTCTCGTGGAGCTGGGCTCAACCTCGCCTCCGTTGGAGTGAACCAAATACTGGGC
>CAKUYZ010000173.1 GCA_934717675.1 uncultured Bacteroidales bacterium | reverse complement strand
GGCTAGCACGGTGCTAACCACTAATTTTTTTATCATGTATAACATCAAAGATTTAATCGAGTTGACAGGATTGTTTTCCCGTCCAAGGCCGAGGCCTATTGACCCTAAAGTCCTAGCTTATTATGAAAAGAATTTGTATGCTGGCTTTGACGAGCGATATTACCTATCAAGCGAACTCGAAGCTGTTTACGATTATGCTAAAGATGCGCACAGGTCACTTTTAGACCCTCCCCATTATGGGAATTTGGTTTCTATGGCTGCTGCGATGAACGATGCTCGCAACATAATCAGCAACATTCTAGAAATCATGAGAAAGAAAAACTATTAGCACCCCCGCATAGGCCCACCTGCGAAAGCACGCACGTGGGCCTATGCCTTTTATTTCACAACCATGACGAAGATTGAGCTATATGACACGTTCATGAGGGATGTTGGCCATATGGACCTTTGGGGGCGAGACGCTATTGAATATGGCCTCTACTTCTGCCGCAACGAGGCCATTGAAAACATGGACAAAGAGATTCTCCACGCAATGCTTACAGACGAGGACGGCTCGAAGATCAAAGAGTTGTTTGAGCGCGAAAGGCATGGCGAGAGGAGTCTCCCGCAGTACGTATGGGTGGCCGTTGGCAAGTGGCAGAAAGATGTGGCCAAGGACATTCTTGATAAAGTTAAAAAACTTGAAAGACGAGGCATAGACAAAGAACAGGCGGAACGCAACATTGAGGTACGGAAAGAGATTGACCGGTTAGGGGATGAGTTGAAAAACATAGATTTTAGCAGCGAAGAGCATAAGAAACTAGTGCAAAAAAGAGGGAATCTCATAGATGAACTCGCGCGTCAGGATGTGGCGATGAGTTTTGACAGCATTCCACATATCAACCATTTCAGATTCAACGACAAGTATTTCAACGGTAAAATGCCAACGAGCCGAAAGAAGTTCGCCGTCGCGCTGCGAGACCTGGCCGAAAGATTCTTGGACTATGCGAAGCATTTCAGTGAGTGAGGGGACACTCCAGCATTAAACAGAAGGCACGGCAAATAAATTGCGCCGCACAGGATTCATGGCCAGTGCGGCGCAATGCTTTTCTTGTGGCGGATCGAGTGCTACTACTTCTTTGTGTAGAACGCCCACCCGCTGCCAGAGCAAGCCTTCACGTAGCCCTCGGGGACTGAAGCGGGAGCCTTGGCGCCAATGCGGCACAAGAGCGAGCCTCGACGACCTGTGGCCACAGCCTCGTAGTATGTGGAGGAGACGGTAACCTTGACGTCGCTTACGCTGCTGACGCCCACGCTCTTGCGAGCCTCTATCATCTTCTCTATGGCCGAGCGGCAGTTTGCGTCTTGCCAATGGGGCCAGAAGACGCACGGCACGCCAGGAGACGAGAGGATGAAGGCGTAGGCGTGCGTCACGTTGCCAGTGTATTTGCTGTCGTCACGATACGTGTCATGGTTGTCTACGAACGTGACGGCATATGCTCTGGTGGTGGCATGGTGAATTAGGCCCGCCGGGCGCGGCGTGACGCCATCCTCTTTCCAAGACATCTTGGCAAAATCTTTCTTTGCCAAGCCGTTGTTCAGGGCGTCATATTTTTGCGGGAAATCAAACGCCATGCTCCTGTAACCCGTGGCCTTGAGCCATGCGCTGACCACGTCATATGACCCGTCCCACAGCTCACCGACAGAGAGCCAAGGTGACGACGCGTCATTGAGCATACCAACGTATTTGCCGTCATAACCTTTGCAGAAGTCATACCTCCAGCCGTCATAGCCAAACTCGCCCTTGAGCCAATTGAGGTATGCCTCACAATCTTGACGCACATAGTCCGACGTGAAGTCCAAGTCTCTGGCCCCACCCCAGTTCTCACCCGTGTCAGCGGCACCCGTGGCCTTGCCAAGCCAGTTGGGGTCGGAGCATTGGGCAGGGTCGTTCATCTCATCGTCATGGCAAATGTTTGCCGCCGTTAGTTGATATTTGCCATAGTCGCCAAAGTCGTCTTCCGTAAAATTGCCCCATGCGGTGTCTCCCGCACGGTGGTTTATGACAATGTCCGCAACGACTTTCACGCCCTTGTCATGCAGGCCGGCAATGAGGCTCTTGAGATCCGCCGCCGTGCCCCAGCAGGAGTTCTGATCGTTCCACTGGCGCGGGTGATAGCCAACGTTGGTGCCACCCACCGTGTTGCCGCCCTCTGCGCTGGCCGATGGCGGGAACCAGACACAGGAGAATGACTTGGCAATCTCGTCTTCCATCTTCATGAGCTGCTTCCATCCCGTCACTTTCTGGCTGTCCCAATAGAACGCCTGGAGCATCACATCCTCACGCCCCCCGTCACCATTGTCTTCCGCTGCGGCAGCCTGCGTGATGGCGGCATCGGCAGTGGCTTTGCCACAGGAGAGTGAGATGACGGCAGTGCGGGCGGCGGAGCCGCTGTTGAGTTCCAGCCTAACTGTTATGACATTATCACCCGCTTGCCCCGAAGCCTTGTCTATCGACGCCCACGCCACGTCTTCCGCCACAGAGGCCGTCCACTCGCCAGACGCGTTGAACGCTATTGTGGTGAGCGAGACATCAGAAGCCAAATTTTGCGCCTTGCTGTCCTCGGCCACGCTGATGACATCCGTCGCCACCTCTGGGCCGTCATCGCCACCGTCAGAGCAGGCCACAAAAGGCATTGGCGCAAGGGCCAGAAGCAACGCCAAGAGCCAATATGTCAGATTGTTTTTCATATTCGACTACGAAAATTTGAAAGATGGGTCGACGACAGAATGTGCCGACGACCCATCATGATTATGATTCAGT
>CAKUYZ010000172.1 GCA_934717675.1 uncultured Bacteroidales bacterium | reverse complement strand
GCCCCTCATAACGGCACTTGGCGCCATATTCGTGCAGCAGCCTGTATTCTATCACCTCGAACTGCAGCGCGCCCACGGTGCCTATGATCTTGCGCCCGTTGAACTGGTGTATGAAGAGTTGAGCCACGCCCTCGTCCATAAGTTGGTCTATACCCTTAGCCAACTGCTTGGCTTTCATAGGGTCGGCGTTGTCTATGTATCGGAATAGTTCGGGAGAGAAACTTGGCAACCCGCGGAAGTGGATCTGCTCACCCTCGCTCACAGAGTCGCCAATCTTGAAGTTGCCAGTGTCTGGCAGGCCCACAATGTCGCCAGGATATGCCTCGTCAATTATGCTTTTCTTGTCGGCCATAAAAGCCGTTGGGCTGGAGAATTTTAGGTCTTTGTTCAGCCTGACGTGGTGGTATGGCTTGTTTCTTTCGAACTTGCCGCTGCAGACTTTCACAAAGGCTATGCGGTTGCGATGGTTGGGGTCCATATTGGCGTGAATCTTGAAGACGAAGCCTGTGAACTTCTTCTCCTCCGGCATCACGTCGCGCTCCTCGGCATGGCTGGGCTGCGGCTGTGGCGCAATCTTCAGGAAGCAGTGCAGCAGCTCGCGGACGCCAAAGTTGTTCAGCGCGGAGCCAAAGAACACGGGCGCTATGTCGCCACTGCGATATGTGGCCACGTCGAAGTCGGGATACACGCCCTCCACCGTCTCCAGTTCTTCGCGCAGGGTCTGGGCGGCGCGGTCACCAATCTTTTGGTCTAGCTCCTCGCTGTCCACAGCCACGTCAACTCCCTCTTGCACGGTCTGTTTGCTTGGCTCATAGAGATACAGGCTCTTCTCAAAGATGTTATACACGCCCTTGAAAATGTCTCCCGACCCAATGGGCCAGCTCAAGGGGCGAACGCCAATTTTCAGCTCGCTCTCAATCTCGTCTAGCAAGTCGAACGGGTCGTTGGCGGGGCGGTCCATCTTGTTGATGAAGACAATGACGGGGGTCTTCCTCATGCGGCACACTTGCATGAGTTTTCGCGTCTGGGTCTCCACGCCTTTTGCCGCGTCAATCACTATTATGACTGAGTCCACGGCGGTGAGGGTGCGGAACGTGTCTTCAGCAAAGTCTTGGTGGCCGGGGGTGTCGAGAATGTTGACCTTGTAGCCGTCATACTCAAAGCCCATGACGGATGTCGCCACGGATATTCCCCTCTGTTTCTCAATCTCCATGAAGTCCGACGTGGCGGTCTTCTTTATTTTGTTGCTCTTGACAGCTCCGGCCACGTGGATGGCTCCGCCGAAAAGGAGCAGTTTCTCTGTCAGTGTGGTTTTGCCTGCGTCAGGGTGGCTTATTATTGCGAACGTGCGCCTGCGCGCTATCTCTTGTTCAAACTCCACGGGAAAATATGTATTGCTTTGTGTTGTATTCTTTGTCCTTCTGTTCCTTGTTGCCCTTGCCGGCTGTGCGTCAGACGGCTGTGGCAATGGTCTTTTGGAGTCGCTCTATCAGCTCCTCTCGCCGCCCCTCGTATTCGTGCACGTCTATTGGCTCATGGATGGTGAGCGTGGCACGGCCTGGCAGCAGCGACCCTAGGCTGGACGGCATGACCCGGCACGTGTCCTTTATCGACACTGGCAACATGGGCAGGCCCAGCTCAAAGGCCATGCGGAAAGCCCCGTGCTTAAAGTTGTTCATCTGAGGGCGGCCGCTCCTGTGACCTTCAGGGAAGATGACGACCGACGTGCCGCCGGTCAATATCTCCTTGGCTTTCTGGATGCTGCGCCAAGCCCCGCGCGCCGAGCTGCGGTCTAGGAAAATATGGCCGCACTTCTCGCAGGCGAAGCCAAGCAGGGGCACGTCGCGCAGCTCCTTCTTCATTATCCAACGGAAGTCGATGGGCATGCTGCCATAGACCATTATGATGTCGTAGGCGCTCTGGTGGTTGGCCACGATCACGTATGACTGCCCTTTGGCAATGTTTTCGCGCCCCACCACCTTCACGGGCATCGGGGTGAGCCACTGCACCACTTTGGCCCAGGCTTTGCCCGCCTTGCCCGCCAAAGAGGCTGAGAACGCACTAAAGATCCATGTGCAAATGGTGAAAAAGACTGTGTCTGCCACAAAAAGCGGCACGAGTATCAGATACTTGTACGGCTGGTATAGCCAACGGCCTACTTTGCTTTTGATCATATCTTGAAAAATGAGGTGCTGGCTGCACCTGCGTTTTTAGCGGCAAATTTACCAATAATCATTCATATTACGCGTTTGCGCCGGATGCCAAAAGTCTCTAGGGCGCGTTGGCGGACGTGGCGTTGCGCTTGTTGAAAAACGAGTGACTTTCGTCCCCGTTTGTCGCATGTATGTTGATTTTGCTTTTCCTCATGCCTCAGATGTCGCAACAGATTGTTAATTTTACGTTGCCGTTCGAAGATGGTGGCCTCCGCCACCCGCGGGCGGAAACCAGTCTCGGAAAAATATAAGCAGTAAGATATACGCAAATCAAAAATGGAAGCAATTGACATTAAGGAGCTGAACGAGCGCATCAAGAATGAGAGCTCGTTCGTGGACCTCATCTCCATGGAGATGAACAAGGTCATCGTGGGCCAGAAACATCTGGTGGAGAGCCTCATGATTGGCCTCCTGTCAGACGGCCATATCCTCCTTGAGGGCGTGCCTGGCTTGGCCAAGACGCTGGCCATAAACACCCTCGCCAAGGTTGTCGATGCAGATTTTGCGCGCATTCAGTTCACGCCGGACTTGCTGCCGGCCGACATCCTCGGCACGCTCATCTACAGCCAGAAGACCGAAGAGTTCCAAGTGAAGAAGGGACCAATCTTCTCTAACTTCATCCTCG
>CAKUYZ010000171.1 GCA_934717675.1 uncultured Bacteroidales bacterium | reverse complement strand
GCTTTAACAAGGAGAAGATCTGTGCCGCCATACGTCGCGCCATGCTCCACACAGAAAAAGGTGAAGACGAGGCCCTCGTGTGCAAGATAGCGGACCGCATAGAGGTGTCCGGCAAAGAGAAAATGACTGTCGAGGCCATCCAAGACTGCGTGGAGCTGGAACTCATGAAAAGCCCGCGCAAAGAGGTGGCGCAACGCTACATAGCCTACCGAAACCAGAGGAATGTGGCCAGAAAGGCCAAGACGCGAGACATCTTCTTGGAGATAATCGAGGCCAAGAATAACGACGTGACGCGCGAAAACGCCAATATGAACGCCGACACCCCAGCCGGCATGATGATGAAATTCGCGTCGGAGACCACCAAGCCTTTTGTAGACGACTTCCTCCTCTCCGAAGAAGCGCGGTCAGCCGTGGAGCATGGCTACATCCACATCCACGACAAGGACTACTACCCCACCAAGAGCCTCACGTGCGTGCAGCACCCGCTAGACAAGATCTTGAAAAACGGCTTCTTCGCCGGCCATGGCGAGTCTAGACCCGCCAAGAGGATTGAGACAGCCAGCATCTTGGGCTGCATATCCATGGAGACGGCGCAAAACGAGATGCACGGCGGGCAGGCCATACCGGCGTTCGACTTCTACCTGGCCCCCTACGTGCGAAACAGCTACGTGGAAGAGGTCAAGATTTTGGAAGACATGAACGGTGAGGACTATTCCGACCTCTACGACGCCCACTTTGACGACTACGAGGCGCGGGAGCTCGGCGACCTGAAGGGCAAAGACAGAGTCCGCCAACACGCCATAAACAGGACAGTAGGTCGAGTGCACCAAGCCATGGAGGCTTTCATCCACAATATGAACACCATCCACTCGCGCGGCGGCAACCAAGTGGTGTTCAGCTCCATAAACTACGGCACAGACACATCGGCCGAGGGGCGGTGCATAATCCGCGAGATTCTGAAGACGACATACCAAGGCGTAGGAAACGGCTCCACGGCCATATTCCCAATCCAGATTTGGAAGAAGAAACGCGGCGTGAGCTACCTGCCAACCGACAGAAACTACGACCTCTACGAGCTGGCCTGCAAAGTGTCGGCGCGCAGGTTCTTCCCCAACTTCCTGAACTTGGACGCCACGTTTAACCAAAACGAGAACTGGCGAGCCGATGACCCAGAGAGATATAAGTGGGAGATTGCGACCATGGGATGCCGCACCCGCGTGTTCGAAAACAGGTTTGGCGAGAAGACGTCCATAGGCCGCGGCAACCTCTCCTTCACCACCATCAACATTGTCCGCATAGCCATCGAGAGTATGGGCTTCGTGGACCAGAAAGAGCGCATCGCCCACTTCTTCAAGAGGCTTGACGAGATTCTGGACGTGACGGCGCGCCAGCTTGACGACCGCTTCAACTTCCAGAAAACGGCCAGGGTGAAGCAATTCCCGCTGTTGATGTCCGCCCTATGGACCGGGTGCGAGAAACTGAAGCAGGATGACACCGTAGAGAGCGTCATTAACCAAGGCACGCTGGGCATTGGCTTCATTGGCCTGGCGGAGTGCCTCGTGGCGCTGACGGGGCATCACCACGGCGAGAGCGAGGAGGCGCAGCAGCTGGGCATAAGCATAATAAGCCACATGCGAGACAAGGCCAATGAGTATAGCGAGCGTTTCAAACACAACTACAGCGTCTTGGCCACACCGGCGGAGGGTCTGGCGGGCAAGTTCACGGCCAAGGACAAAAAGAGCTTCGGCGTCTTGCCCGGCATCACGGACCGCGAGTATTACACCAACTCGAACCACGTGCCGGTCTACTACAAATGCAGCGCGGCTCACAAGGCGCGGGTGGAGGCCCCGTATCATGACCTGACGCGTGGCGGACACATATTCTACATTGAGATTGACGGCGACGCCACACACAACCCGCAGGCCGTGATGAACTTCGTGGACCTTATGGACAAATATAACATGGGCTACGGGTCGGTGAACCATAACCGCAACCGATGCATGGACTGCGGCTACGAGAACGCCGACGCCAACCTGGACAAATGTCCGCACTGCGGAGGCTCCAACATAGACCGCCTGCAACGCATAACGGGCTATCTGGTTGGCACCACGGACCGTTGGAACAAGGCCAAGCTGGCCGAACTTCATGACAGAGTGACACATGACTAGGATTAGCGTACTGAAGATTGTGGAATCGACCACTGTGGACGGCCCTGGGCTGCGAACATCGGTCTATTGCGCCGGATGCGCCAACGCCTGCCCTGGCTGCCACAACCCGCAAAGCTGGAACATGGCCAACGGCGTCATGATGACGCTGGACGAGATAATGGCCAAGATAGTGGCCGAAGACTTCTGCGACGTCACGTTCACAGGCGGCGACCCTATGTTTCAGGCGGCGGCGTTCGCCGAACTGGCCGCCCGCATAAAACGTGAGACGAGCAAAGGGATATGGTGCTACACGGGCTACACCTTTGAGGAGTGCCTGAAAGACAGCGCGAAACGCAGGTTGCTGGAGAAGGTGGACGTTCTCGTTGACGGGCGTTTCGTCATGGCCGAGCGCGACACGGAGTTGCTCTTCCGCGGCAGCAGAAACCAGCGGATAATAGACGTGAAAAGGTCGTTGGAGAGCGGCGAGGTGACGTTGCACCACCCTGAGAAATTTATAAAGTTGGCAATATAGGCCAAGCCCACGAATGAAATGGCAAAAGAGCCGTGTCAATCTTTTGAGATTGGCACGGCTCTTTTCTTGTCATGGCGTGGAGACGGGTCGCGACCCGTCTCCACATTGTCGCCACGAACGGGTGTTCTTTCGGGGGTAACGCCTCAAAACCACAATGTAGA
>CAKUYZ010000170.1 GCA_934717675.1 uncultured Bacteroidales bacterium | reverse complement strand
GTCCATTGCCGGCCCAGCCAAAAAGACTGGCGACAAGTAAGCCAAACCGCAGTATAATCAAAAAGGTGCCAAGCCGCGACATCCGGTTTGGCACCTTTCTTTTTTCATAAGACAATGAAGTTACTCGTGTTTCTGACTCTTTTTCTGTGCGCTTCGGCGCGGCCTACACAGCTCCAGGCGGCAGAACATCCTGATTCCACCACTCTTGCGCTGTACCCGTCCTATGCGGCGTTTGGGTCTCCTGGCGCCCGTTACCGCCTCTACCCCTGCGTGGAGAAATATTGCCGCTACACCATCAAACTAGACACCAAAACGGGCCGCCTGTGGGTCATTTGCAACTTTGGCCGCATGTTTCAAGACATCCCGGACAATGAGGTGCCGCTAGACGATGTGGACAAGACAGACGGCAGGGAAGACGGCCATTTCACGCTATACCCATCGCACTATCCAGGGGAGTTCATCTTGCTAGACGAGGAGGGCGGAGACGTATATTCCGTAAGGTGGTCAGGAAAACTATCCACCAATTCTGTGAAGCCAATCTTGGAGAGGTGACGTTGCGTTACGCTTCTTTGGCCCTCTCCTCTTTTGTCCTCAAAATGTCGGCCAAAAACCTCATGTTGCGCATCTCAAAGCCCGCCGCTTGGGCCATGCCTATGGGGGTGTCATACATATAGCCAATCTCCATTGGGCGACGGGCCTCAAAGTCCAGCCTCATGCTGGGTGAGTAGGGCGGCATCTTGGCCGTCATCTCCAGCAGACGCTTGGCGTATGCCGTGTCCACGCGTTTCACCCCCAAGGCTGCCGCCGCGCCTGTCACCTCGTCCATCAGTGCCGTCACCAGTTTCAGGCAACTGCCGTCTATCAGCGTGTCCGTCTGGCAGTCAAGAGCCACAGACAGGCCGTTAAAAGGCATGTTCCACAAGGCTTTCTTCCACCGAGCCTCGTCATAGTCCATCACTTTGGCGGCAATTCCCGCCTCTTTCATGTCGTCGGCAATGCTATTGGCCTCATCCTCGCCAACGTTATATGGCGCCAGGTTCAGGCTCCCGAAAAATTGATGGTGTATTGTGCCGGGCCCGATTTTGGCGGAGCCAATAAACGCCAAACCGCCCACAAGCCTCACGCCCGGGACCATCTGCTCCACTGCGGCCTCCACTCCCACGCCGTTCTGAATCAGCACCACTGTCGTGTCTGGTTTCAGCATCGGCGGCAACAAACTCTTCAGCAAAGGCTCGTTGGTGGTTTTCAGGCATACCAGAATCACGTCCGCGGGGCCTATGTCTTCTGGCCTTCTGTAAGCCTGCGCGTGTGGCAAGGCAAAGTCGCCGTCGCTCGATTTCACGGTGAGCCCGTGCTTTGCCACATATTCATAGTCTGAGTGGAGCAGGAAACGGACGTCTTTCCCTGCCAAGGCGAGGCGACCGCCATAATAGCCCCCGACGCCGCCCACGCCCACCACGGCATAGCTTCTTTTGACGTTTGTCATAGGTCTGTTTTTGAGATTGTTATGTGCCACTGCGCAATATAGTCAAATATTGCGAACTCCGCAGTGACCAATATGGCGCAATAAGGAGATGAGTATCTCGTCCTGCCACAAAAAAATAAGTCCGCCCCCGACTTTCGTCGAGGGCGGACTCTCAATCATCTTCGGGTGAGTAACCGGAGTCGAACCGGCGACCTCCAGAGCCACAATCTGGCGCTCTAACCAACTGAGCTACACCCACCATCTTTTCGATTGCGAGTGCAAAGTTGAGGCTTTTCCATTACATTTGCAAGCGCAAGACGAACTTTTTTCTCAATATTTGATTTCTGACATATGGACCAAGACAAGATGCGCGAGGTTAAGTTGCAGTTGCGCAGGCATATGAACGGTACTGCGGCCTCCATTATGAAGAGGCTCGACGATGCCTATGCGGCCAATTATGGTCTTTCTCTCCAACACGTGCGTGAGGTCGCGGCCTCACTCTCTCTGTCTCCGCAGGAGTGCGACGACCTGTGGCGCACCCGTTGGCGCGATCTCATGCTCATTGCCGCCGCCGCCCTCGCGCCGCAAGACCCGGAGCCGGGGCGCGTGCTGTCTTGGGCGGAGTCGTTGCCGTCTGTCGAGATGGTTGAGATGCTCCCGTTTCTTCTCACAGGGCGGATGTCTCGCGCCATGGAACTGGCCGCCGCCCTCGCCGCTCGTGACGCTGGCCACGACTTCGCGTTGGCCCTCAACACGACTTCGCGTTTCTTGCAGCACCACCCGTCTTCCGTGCCAGATGCGGCCGTCTTGGCAGACCGCCTGTTGCGCGCCGCGGTGGCTCGCGCCGCATGGTCGCGCCCCGAGGCTGCCGCGGTCAGTCTCCTTTGCCGCCAGTGCCTCCGCCGCGGGGTGTGCCGCGAGGCCATCGGCGCCGTGTGCGCCTCCGCAGGCGTGCGCCCCGATGCCCCGTCGCGGCTCGTGGCTCAAGATATATCAGACGAGGTCGAGTTTTTAAAACCTTGATTGCCCGATCGTTATTGGAGCGGGGTGAAAATTATCGTCAAAAATACAGCCACCGCTCTTGCGAATCCGAAAAGTATGCCTAACTTTGCATCGCTTTCGAGAAGAAATGCGGAGTAAGCTTGATTAAGAGGGCTTGTCTCAGGGAGAGATGGGTGAGTGGCTTAAACCAGTAGTTTGCTAAACTGCCGAACGCGATTAGTGTTCCGGGGGTTCGAATCCCCCTCTCTCCGCCACTTTCGAGGTGTTCGTTATCGGGGTGTAGCGCAGTCCGGTTAGCGCATCTGCTTTGGGAGCAGAGGGTCCCCGGTTCGAATCCGGGTACCCCGACTTTGCGGAAATAGCTCAGTTGGTAGAGCACAACCTTGCCAAGGTTGGGGTCGCGAGTTCGAGTCTCGTTTTCCGCTC
>CAKUYZ010000169.1 GCA_934717675.1 uncultured Bacteroidales bacterium | reverse complement strand
ACCCCACTCTTCGCATATTGCCCGCCACGGGATCTGCCCTTTGAGCCAAAGCACGGCCAAAAGAGACAGTGCGCAGGCTTTTTTCCCACCAAAGATTTGTATCTTTGTGAGGATTAACGTAATTCGACTCGAAACCTAATAAATTCAAAAATAATCAATAATGAGCAAGAGTGCACTTCAGATTGAGCGCAGCAAATACGCTCCGAAGATGCCGGCGTCCATCACCGGTGCCACCCGTCTCGCAGAGGGCAAGGCCACCACGTCGGTAGCCGACCAGGAAGACATCAAGAAGCTCTTCCCGAACACCTATGGCATGCCCATCGTGACCTTTGAGAAAGGTGACAAGGCTGCAAAGAGCGAGCCTTTCAACGTTGGCGTCATCCTTTCCGGCGGCCAGGCTCCTGGTGGTCACAACGTGATCTCCGGTATCTTCGACGGCATCAAGGCCCTCAACAAGGACAGCAAGCTCTACGGCTTCCTGGGCGGTCCCTCTGGTCTCGTTGACCACAAGTATATCGAGCTGACCTCCGACATCATTGACGAGTATCGCAACACTGGCGGCTTCGACATCATCGGCTCTGGCCGTACGAAGCTTGAGGAGACCGAGCAGTTTGACAAGGGTCTGGAGATCTGCAAGAAACTCGGCATCAAGGCCATCGTAATTATTGGTGGCGACGACTCCAACACCAACGCTTGCGTATTGGCCGAGTATTACCTTGCCAAGAAGACCGGCATCCAGGTGATCGGCTGCCCCAAGACCATCGACGGCGACCTCAAGAACGAGATGATCGAGACCTCCTTCGGTTTCGACACCGCCACCAAAGTCTACTCCGAGGTCATCGGCAACATTGAGCGTGACGCCAACTCTGCCAAAAAGTATTGGCACTTCATCAAACTCATGGGCCGCTCCGCCAGCCATGTCACCCTCGAGTGCGCGCTTCAGACCCAGCCTAACGTCACCCTTGTCGGTGAGGAGGTTGAGGCCAAGCGGCAGACCCTTGACGACATTGTGAACTACATTGCCGAGACCGTGGCCGCCCGCGCCGCCAAAGGCATGAATTTCGGCACAGTCCTCGTCCCAGAGGGTCTCATCGAGTTCATCCCCGCCATCAAGAAGCTCATTGCAGAGCTCAATGATATGCTCGCAGCCAACCAGGCCGAGTTTGACAAAGTAGCTGACGACCAGAAGATCGACTACGTGGTCAAGCACCTCAGCGCAACCAACGCAGCCATCTTCGAGAGCCTCCCGGCAGGCGTGTCTCGCCAGTTGGCTCTTGAGCGCGACCCCCACGGCAACGTACAGGTATCGCTCATCGAGACGGAGCAGCTCCTCGCCGATATGGTCGGCAAGAAACTCGCAGCTTGGAAGAAAGAGGGCAAGTATGTTGGCAAGTTCGCCACTCAGCACCACTTCTTCGGCTATGAGGGTCGCTGCGCAGCCCCCTCAAACTTCGACGCAGACTATTGCTACTCTCTCGGCCGCGTGGCGTCTCTGCTCATCGCGTCTGGCAAAACCGGCTACATGAGCTCTGTACGCAACACCACGAAGCCGGCAGCCGAGTGGCTCGCAGGCGGCATCCCCATCACCGCCATGATGAACATGGAGAAGCGCAACGGCAAGATGAAGCCCGTGATCCAGAAGGCTCTCGTCAAGCTGGATGGCGGCCCATTCAAGTTCTTCGCCGCAAACCGCGAGAAGTGGGCCATCGAGACCGACTACGTATACCCGGGCCCAATCCAGTACTTTGGCCCGTCTGACGTATGCGACCAGCCTAGCAAGACCCTCCAGTTGGAGCAGAAATAGTTTGGCTCTACCTGCATAAAGCAGTTTCCCACCCTTGCGGTTTTTTCGCCGCAAGGGTGTTTTTTGTTATAACTTGCGCCAATTCATTACAGAGCTGTTAAAACCGACTCCATATACTTTGCCGTTTTTTATAAAATGACTACATTTGGTAGTCGGTCGGAGGGAGTGCGCAGCCAGTGCGGCAATGACGCCCCCACGAGCGTCGAACAACAATATAATCCTAGGCACACATGAAAATAGACCAAACGAAAGTCGCCACAGTGGGCGACAAAGATGTCTACCTCTTCACGCTGACCAACGACAGCGGCATGGAGGTAAAGATCACGAACATTGGCGCCACCATAACCAGCATAGTAACTTTGGACAAAGACGGCAAGCCCGGCGAGATTGTGTTGGGCTTTGACGACCCTATGAAATATCTCGACCCTGAGTATCTGTCTCATGGCTTCTTTTTCGGCGCCACAGTTGGCCGATATGCCAACAGGATTGCGGGAGGCAAGTTCACCATCGACAACAAGACGTATGAGTTGGAGATCAACAACGGCCCGAACCACTTGCATGGCGGCAGCGGGTCGTTCAACACCAAGATATGGGACGCACAGACGTTTGACAGCGATGAGCGCATAGGCGTAAAGATGCAATACGTAAGCCCCAATATGGAAAACGGATACCCTGGCACGCTGTCCGTCACCGTGACGTTTTGCCTCCGCAACAATAACGAGCTGAACATCAGTTATCAGGCCACGACTGACAAGAAGACGGTGCTCAACCTCACCAACCACTCCTATTTCAACCTGGCTGGCAAGGGCAACGTGCTGTCCACCGAAGTTTCCATGCACGCGGCCAAATACACTCCAAAAGACGACTTCAACATCCCGACAGGAGACGTAGACAGCGTCAAAGGCACCGCGCTAGACTTCATCCTGCCTCACAAGATTGGAGACCGCATATACCAGTTTGAGGATGGTTATGACCACAACCTCATAATAGACGGCACGGAGGGTATCTTGCGTCCGGCCGCGGAGGCCTATGACGCACAGAGCGGGCGCACACTCGAGTTCTTGACAACAGAACCTGGGTTTCAATTCTACACGGCATATTACCTCGGCGGCGAATACTCAAGGGG
>CAKUYZ010000168.1 GCA_934717675.1 uncultured Bacteroidales bacterium | reverse complement strand
GTGTGGCCGCCCGTGGGGAGAAAAATTTGCGCGCCCGCGCGTCCGCCCTTGTGTGGTGTGGCGCGGGCGTTCTTCGTTTCATCTGTTCATCGCGTGAAAAAGAGAATATTATTGCTGCTTAGCCTCCTGTCTTGCCTGTGCGCGCGGGTTAGCGGGCAGTTTACATCGGTGACGGGCCTAGTTCCCGCCGACACGCTCATCTCCATCTTGAGCGGGCCATATGTTGCGTTGGAGGGCGGCGTGCGCATGATCTCCGTCAAGGCCGATGGCCGCGGGCAGATTCGCGTGCGCTTGTCAGACAATGCCGCGCAGCTCCCCATCACGCGGCGTCAGGTTCTTGCCGCGGAAGACAGACTGCGGGCTTGGTGCGGAATGCCGGGTGCCCGCGTCAGTTTCGTGGCGGGGGGGGCCGACCTCGGCGCGCAGGCTTTGGAAGATTCGGCTTGGTGCGGCACGGTGCCGCAAGGGTCGCCTGTGCGCCGCCTCGACGATGGTTTTGGCGGGCCGCTCTCTGGCCGCAACATTGCCCTGTGGCCAAGCCATGGGCGATATTATGAGAAAAAACTGGGTCGGTGGGAGTGGCAGAGGGCTAGGCTCCTCACCACGGTGGAGGATCTCTATACTCCCTCATACGTCCTCCCTTTCCTCATCCCCATGCTTGAGGGGGTCGGGGCCAACGTCTTCACGCCACGCGAGCGAGACACCACATCCGTTTGCGTTGTGGTGGACGATTCCGACCCCTTCCCAGCCTATTCCATCACGGCGGCTCCACGGTCCTCCGTGGCTGGCTATGCGCGTCGAGACAAGCTCAGCGCCCATGACAATCCCTTCAGTATGGGCCGCGCCCAGGTCTATGACTTTGGCGCGACGGACTCTGCCGTCTTCACAGGGTTGGCGCCCGCAAGTGGCCTTATGATGGTATATTTGGCCTACGCCCGTCTGCCGCAGGCGCAAGACGAAGTTTTGGTGACGGTGCGCCATGCGGGCGGCGAGGCCCATTTCGCCGTACGTCAGTCCATGGGTGGCGGCATGTGGGTGCCGCTTGGGCGATTGCCTTTTGCTGAGGGAAAGGAGTGGACCGTGATCATCAAGGGGCGCGGCCCCGTGTCGGCCGATGCCGTGCGCATTGGTGGCGGCATGGGCGTGGTGGAACGCGATGGCGGCGTGAGCGGGCTGCCATCGTGGGCAGAGGCCGCGCGCTATTACCTCCAGGCCGATGGTTTTGACAAAGACAAGGTGCTGAGCCTGAGCCAGGGGAAGAGTGATTATGCTGACGACATTAATTGTCGCGGCGAGTGGGTCAACGCGCTTGTCGCGGACAAACATATCCCCATCGACCTCTCTTTCGCCCTGCACACCGACGCTGGCGTCTCGGAGGGCGACTCCGTCATTGGCACACTGGCTCTCATCACGACAAAAAAAGATGGCGGGAGGCTGCCCGACGGACGCCCCACGCTCACGTCTCGTCAGATGGCGGGGCTTGTGACTGGTTCCGTCATGGCAGACATCCGCCGAGCGTGGAGGCCAGACTGGACTTGGCGCGGCATTGCCGACAAGGGTTATTCGGAGAGCCGTCGTCCCGCCGTCCCGTCTCTGTTGCTGGAGCTCCTCTCTCACCAAAATGTGGCTGACATGATGTGCGGTCTTCATCCTGCCTTTCGTCAAGATGTGTGCAGAGCCATATATAAGGGTTTCCTGCGATATTTGGCGGGGCCTTCCGCTCCCGTGTCACCACTGCCGCCGTCTCGCGTGGGGCTTCGTTTCGTTGGCTCCGACTCCGTGGCTGTCTGTTGGTCCGCCACGGCCGACACGTTGGAACCAACTGCCTTGGCAGACAGATATTTTGTCTATGAGGGCGGCAGGGAGGTCTGTTCCACGGCCGACACGTTTGCCGTTATCCGTCAGCCGCTCGATGGCGTTGTGAGAACCTATCGTGTCGTGGCCGTGGGGCCGGGAGGGCGCAGCCTGCCGTCAGAGTCTCTTTCCGCCTGCCTATGGAATGGTGGGCGGCGGGCGTTGCTCGTCGAGGGCATGGACAGGCTCGCCGCCCCGCAGATGGCCACGGGCCCGCAGGTGCGCGGTGTCTTGCCTTGGGCCGATGTCGGGGCCCCGTGGCCAGCCGACGTCTATTCCGTGGGCGAGCAGTTCGACTTCGACCCGCAAAGCGATTGGACCGACGATGACTCGCCCGGCTGTGGGGCCTCTCTGGCCAACCTGGAGATGGTTCACGCCCGCGGGGCCGCCACTCTCTCCAATGAGCCATCCGACGTGGCTCACGCCCTGCGTATGGAGGGATACTCTTTCGTGAGCGTATCCAAGAGTTTCTTTGACTCAGACACTCTGCCTGGCCGCGACACCACGGCCTACTCTCTGGTGCGCATAAACCTGGACCGTCAACGAGCCACGCCCTACGGCCACGCCGGCCTGCGCCATGCCATCTACACGCCCGGGTTCCGCCATCATGTCGAGGCCCTGAAGGCCTCTGCCGCCAAAATTGTGGTGAGTGGTTGCTTTGTCGGGTCAGACATTGCGGGCGACGACGTCAAGACGTGGTGCGCCAACGTCTTGGGTTTCTTCTTCCGTACGCCTCGCGCCACGTCAACGTTCCGCCTCACGGCCAAGCCGCGTTGGCTGAGGGAGAACGCCATCCAGGCCTCTAGTCCCGATGGCCATGCGTGGCGCAATGCCGACGCCATAGAGCCTGCCGTGCCGCAGGCGCGCACCGTGTGCCGCTACGCCGACACCCAGATGTCCGCGGCCGTGGAGATGGGTAATGTGGTGGTGGTCGGGTATTAGACCTTAAAAAAGGAAAGGACGAGCGTCCGGGGGGCGGTGAAGAAGAGACGGGCCGCGGACCCGTCTCTTGTTATGTTCAGGAAATTCCAACCGAGGTTTCACGAAAAAAAAAACGTGTCCTGATTTTACTTTTTAGTTTTCGAC
>CAKUYZ010000167.1 GCA_934717675.1 uncultured Bacteroidales bacterium | reverse complement strand
AATGACGTATAGTCTGCCATGCGGCTATATATGGGTTTTATTGTGGCTCCTAGCCTAAGCCATGGGGCAAGTGGTTTGGAGAAGCTAAGTAGCAAGGCTCCCTCGTTGGCTGTAAACTTACCTAGTTCATTGCCTTGTTCGTCCGTCCGCGTCAAATCTCCATATCCCGCATACAAGAATCCTGCGGAGAACGTCCCGATGCCGGAGACGTTATGTGAGCAAGCCACGGAGGCGTATTTTATGCCTTCCGTAACGGGGGACACGTTGAGCGCAACATCGCCTCCCGCACTGTCCGTCACGGCCGCAGGATTGTGGAATATAAGTGCCGAACTGCTCACTCCGGGGGCCATATGCATTCCGCCTCCGCCAACAAGTCGGCTCACCTGTGGCACGTCTAAGAATTCCATGGCGGCGCCCGTGCGCGTCTGGCAAAGCGCCGTGGGTGCCGTCATAATGACGCCAGCGCAAAATGCAGCGATAGTCAGTGTCTTGATATTCATAAAAGCGTGGCTGTCACAAATAGCGCAAAGGTAAGCTTTTTAAATTTTTAATGGGGTCAGGTTGGCTGCGATTTGTCATTTGACCCGTAAAATGTCATTCCAATCCGTGGTGTAGCGCGGGCTCACGTGGTCGCGCCGCAGATTGGAAAGAAAGACGTCGCCGCTGGTCTTGTGAGAACTGTCTGGCTTAGGTCTCTGTATGGCCATTTGGGACGCGAGGTGTATTGTGTTCATGCCCTCAGTCTTATTGATTTTGTCAACAACATTGGCTAGTATGTTCTTTTTTACGGTGTTTGACTCTAGTTCATGTTGAAACAGAGATAGTTGCACGGCATGAGACGATGATATTCCGCTTAAAATAACCCCTGCTTTCTTATAGGCTACGCCTTTGCGGAACACTATTCGCAGGGCAATGTCGGCAGCCTTAACGATGTCGATTTGGCTAGAAGAGGCTTCTTGAAGCGTCACATTGAATATGTTGCTGTATTGCTTCAAGTCGTCGCGAAAGGCGTTGGATGAGACGTAGACGCTCACAATGCTGGCCACAGAGCCTTGTTTGCGAAGTTTTGCGGCTCCCATAGAGGCGAAATTTGCCACCATGGGTCGGAGCTCATCGATGCTGGTCAGCATTTCGGCAAAAGAGCGTGACGTGCAGATGCTTTTTTTCGTGTCTGTGACACCCTGTTCCACGCTTTTCTCACCGCGAAGTTCATACCACGTGCGCAGTCCATTGACCCCCATAAGTTTTCTCACCTGCTCTTCTGTGGCGGAACTGAAGTCGGCTACGGTATATAACCCGGCCTTGTTCAAGGTTCTTATGGACTTTCTCCCTATCCCCCACACGTCGTTGAGGCTTACAAGAGGTGCGGCTTTGAGACGCTTCTCCTCATCGTCTATGGCGCAAAAACCATTGTATCCCTTGTATTTCTTTGCAAAACGACAGGCCATTTTGGCCAACGTTTTTGTAGGGGCCACGCCAATGCTCACAGGAATGCCTGTCCACTTTTTGATTTTCTCAGGCAATCCTGCCGCCACGGCGAGGGCCTCGTCTTGCCTCATGTTCAAGGAGAAAAAGCATTCATCGATGGAGTAGGGCATCGTCTCGCCCACGCAGTCTGCCAAGATGCTCATGACGCGTCTAGAAAGGTCGGCGTATAGGACGTAGTTGGAGGAGAAGGCGGTCACTTCCCCTTTGGGATCGACCTCTTTCAGTTTGAAATAGGGTAGCCCCATGGGAATGGACATCTCTTTGGCCTCATTGCTACGCGAGACGATGCAACCGTCGTTGTTAGACAGTACGACGACGGGTTTCCCCTCGAGTTCCGGACGGAACACTCGCTCGCAGGAGACAAAAAAGTTGTTGCAGTCCATTAGCCCGTAGAGCATGGCTTCAGACTCTTTTGTTGCGTTTCTTTATCGTGTACGTCACCACGCCCCAGACTCGGAAGTCATCCCCGGGGGCGATGTCAATTGGGGCATATGCCTTGTTTCCGGCAATGAGGCGTATGCGGCCATTTATGACTTTCAAGAACTTAATGGCAAACTCACCGTCAACATAGCAAACCACCAGGTCTCCATCGTGCGCATCTATTGATTTGTCAATCACAATAATGTCCCCCTCGTCAATTCCGGCCTCTGTCATAGAATTCCCCACCACGCGCCCATAAAAAGTGCTTGCCTTGTGCCTTACAAGCTCCCTGTTCAGGTCGATGCCGCTGTCTATGTAATCTTGCGCAGGGCTGGGGAAGCCTGCGTGGATGCCGCCATCGGCAAAGCTGAGATTCAGCTCTGTGTCGGTCTGCGCCTTGAAGATGTCAAGCTCTTTCATACTGTCGTAAAGATAAGAAAATCCCCCTCATACGTATGGGCGCACGGGGGGATGCGGAAGGCCGTCGGTGGCCGTTAGTCTCTGCGGAAGATGTCCCTGGTGTACACTTTATCCTTTACGTCGTCTAGGCACTTGTCATACCTGTTTGCCACAATGGCTTGGCTCTGTGCCTTAAAGTCCTCGATATTGTTGACAACTTTGCTGCCGAAGAACGTGCTTCCGTCTTCAAGCGTTGGCTCATATATGATCACTTGCGCTCCTTTTGCCTTGATGCGTTTCATGATGCCCTGTATGCTGCTCTGCCTGAAGTTGTCCGAGTTTGATTTCATGGTGAGCCTGTAGACACCTATGACGCACTGCTTTTCGGCAGACGGGTTGAAGTCGCCTCTGTTATAGTAGTCATAATACCCCGCTTTGTGCAAAACTCTGTCGGCAATGAAGTCCTTGCGCGTCCTGTTGCTTTCCACAATGGCCTCGATAAGGTTCTCCGGCACATCTTTGTAGTTTGCCAAGAGCTGTTTGGTGTCTTTTGGGAGGCAATATCCGCCATAGCCGAAAGAGGGGTTGTTATACTGGTCGCCGATGCGTGGGTCTAAGCTCACGCCCCGGATGATGCTTTGGGTGTCGAGGCTTTTCATCTCCGCATAAGTGTCCAAC
>CAKUYZ010000166.1 GCA_934717675.1 uncultured Bacteroidales bacterium | reverse complement strand
CTCTCGCATTGACGCTGATGGCGGCAAGGTGGAGACATTTGACCTTTCCGGCCGCATGACGGACGGCACGGGCCGCGGCCTGGTCATACGCCGCCAAGGCGGCAAGTCGCGCTTGGAGCTGCGATAAACAAGAGCCGCATAGGGCGCACGACACAAAACAGCCGCGGCCCGATGGCAAAGCCATCGAGCCGCGGCTGTTCAGTGCTACACTGCGCCTAACGCCTGACTGAGTATCGCAACCACACGGTGTCCCCCACCCTCGAGACGTCGCACAGACGCAGGAGCGTGGCCGGGCGCGACGCGTCGTCTATGCCATCAAAGACCGACGTCATGTCACGCCGCCCGTCAATGCCAGGGCCAATCATCACGCTCACCTCGTCAACAAGGCCGGCGGCGAGCAGTGAGCCGTTGACGTGGCCTCCGCCCGTTATGGCCAACCTCTTCACGCCAAAGTCGCAGCCAAGCCGCTCCAACGCATCGGGCAGGTCAATGCCGCCGCGGCCTGTGGCCATCCACGATATGCCCTGCCGCGAGAGCTCGTCATGATATGCCCGCGGGCAGTCTTCTGACGTTATGACAAGCAACGGCCTGCCGTCATATTCCCTGGCACCCCAACGGAGCCTGCCCAGCGTGTCTAGAGCGACGGTATATCCGCCATTTGCCGCCTTATGGGACGCAGGCTCGCCTATGGGAGCCAGATCCGCCGCGCAGAAAGGCTCCGCCTCGGCATAGTGCATCTGCATGGTGACGCGGCCCATAAGCTGACTGTCGCAGCCCAATTGCTCCAAGGCATCATAATACGAGTTGGTCGGGTCAATCTGTTCCGTCATGGCGCAATCGATGCGCCCGTCCACCGACTCCATCATGTGGACAATCACGTAAGGTCTCTTGCTCATACACACTCTCTTTTACAGGTTCGCAATCCATTTTTCCACGGCCTCCTTGGCCGTCTCGCGGTCTTTTTGAGCCGTGCGCCCCCTGAGCGCGAGACCCTTTTTTACAACCGCGCCAGCGCAAGCCTTGCGGAGGCTGGCCTCGGTGGCGGAGAGTCCGCTGCCCTCATGCGTGCAGAACGGCATGACGACCTTGCCAGCCCAATTGTGCCGCTCAATGAACGTGTAGACAGCCATTGGGCAGTCCGCCCACCAGTTGGGATAGCCAAGGAAAATGACGTCATAGTCTTCCACCTTCACGTCTCCCTTGATGGCAGGCCGCGCCCCAGCCTCTTTTTCTTTCTTGGCCTGCTCCACGCAACCGTCATAATCATCGGCATATGGCACGACAGGCTCAATGTGGAACGTGGCCGCGCCCGTCTGCTCGGCAATCGTCTCGGCCAAGACTTGAGTGTTGCCCTTTTCCACATGACCCACGCCATAGTTCTCGCCAGAGCGTGAGAAATAGGCCACTAGGACTTTTTTGCCAGCCAAACCGCCATTGTTAGCATTGGCAGCGGAAGAACTGGCCTCCCCTCCGTTGGCAGCGGCGCAAGAGGCGCTGGCCACGGCAGACAGCACGGCGGCCGTGATGACAGACTTAATCTTATTCATATGTGACATTGTTTTTTGTCTTTTCTTACTAACGCAAAGATATGCCCACCCACAATGGGACGGCATACCCAAAAGGCAGGTCTTGTTACCCAAATTCCGTAGCTTCGCGCCGTGAAAAAGCGAGTGACGAACCAAGACAAGGGACAAGACCTGACGCAAGGCCCCATTGGCAAGAGCATTGCCCATTTTGCGCTGCCATATATGCTGGCCTATTTCCTTCAGGTGCTGTATGGGTTGGCGGACATGACCATCATTGGCCATTATTGCGGCGTGGAGGCCACCACGGCCGTGGCCAACGGGGCGCAGGTGATGCACATGTTCACGGTGGTGGCCATAGCCCTCTCCGTCGGCGGGACTGTGTGCATAGCCAAGGCCACGGGGGCGAGAGACGCGGCGGCGCAGAGCCGCTACGCAGGCACCACCCTCACGTCTTTCGCCGTCTTGGGCGCAGTGGCCACGGTCTTGCTGCTGACGTTTTGCCAAGACATTGTGTCGGCCATAGACACGCCCGCCGAGGCCGTCGCCGCCACCGAGGATTATTTGAACATCTGTTTCGCCGGCGCGCCGTTCATTGTGGTCTATAACGTCATAGCCTCCATCTTCCGAGGGCTGGGAGACACCCGCCGCCCCATGTATTTCGTGGCCGCAGCCTGCGCCGTCAACATTGGGCTGGATCTACTCTTCATTGGCCATATGGGTCTGGGGCCGTCGGGCGCGGCTCTTGGCACCACGCTGTCGCAAGCCTTTAGCGTGCTTCTGGCCGCCATCAGCATCCGCCAAGGCCGCGCGGGGCTGGAACTAAGGCGAGCCCACCTGCGGGTGGACTGGCGGGCCGTGGGGGACATTTTCCGCATCGGGACGCCAGTGGCCTTGCAAGACGGCTTCATTCAGCTGTCTTTCATGCTCATAATGGTCATTGCCAACGGCAGGGGCGTGACGGACGCGGCCGCCGTGGGCATTGTGGAAAAATTTATAGGGATTCTGTTCATCGTGCCGTCTGCCATGTTGGCCACCACCTCGACCATGGCTGCCCAATGCCTTGGCGCGGGAATGCGCCCCAGGGCCGAGGCCACACTGCGCTCCACGTTGGCCATTGCCGTGGCGTTTGGCGTGTTGGCCTCCGCGGCCATATCCGCCGCCCCAGATGTCGCCGTGAGCCTCTTCACAGCCGACCCGGCCGTCGTGGCCAGTGGAGCGGAATATCTGCGCGGCTATGTGTGGGACTGCCTCTTTGCGGGCATACACTTCTGCCTCAGCGGCTATTTCACCGCCTGCGGGCTGTCAATAATCTCCTTTGCCCACAATTTCGCGGCCATAGTCTTGGCTCGCCTCCCGTTGGCCTATGCGGCCTCGGCCATGTTCCCGTCTTCCCTCTTCCCCATGGGCTTGGCCACGTGCGCGGGCTCGCTGCTGTCTGACGCCATATGCGCGGCCGTATTCATGATCTTGCGCCACAAGGGGAGAATTTAGGGCTAAATGCCGCGGCGGGAGGCCAGACGCCCGTCCCACTTCAAGACTTCCAACTTGCGCCGCACGCCCCAATAG
>CAKUYZ010000165.1 GCA_934717675.1 uncultured Bacteroidales bacterium | reverse complement strand
ACTCAATAGAGGCGGCGTTCCTTGACTATAAGTCATTGCACAATGAGCAAGAGAGATATGAACTGAACACGGAGGTTGAAGACGACCTCCTGTGCCTGCGAGGCTTAGAGGACGGATTCTGGAGGGAGACGACATTCAAACAGGGCGTGAGCGTCTTCTGGAGATTCACGCTAAACGATAGCGGCACATATTTTCTTGACCGCTATGAATATAAGGATAAAGAGCTGGCCAGGAAACGATATGAGATAGCGTTTCTGGAAGAAGAGGGCAAAGTGTGCGCCGTCATAAGCCACCCCGACTTTGTCGAAGACATATTGGCGGGAGACTACAGCTCACTCGAAAACAGGGCCAAGTTCTACACAGGCTGTGAGTGGGACCCCAAGGGTCAAGTGGTCAAGATAAACTTCTCCCCCATCATAACCAACGCTAATGTCTTCTCGGCAAAAGAGTTGCTCAAGGAGACCGATGCGGACGCGATAGAGCGATACCAAAAACTCGCAAACACCAAGATGGAGAATGACTATTCCTTTTGGAGAACAGCATACGCCATTACGCGCGAGGCCATATTTTTCCGCAACTACGAAGAGACCACCACAGACAATGGCGAAGCGGGCATCAGGCCGCTAGACAGCTTCTACGCCCTGAACATAGGGCAAGATGAAAGCCTCGCAAACGTGACCCTCAAAGACAACATTGGCATCTTGACCACAAAGGGCAAGAAATATATCTACATTGGGCCGCTGCTCAAGGCATATGACATCACGACAGAGGAGATGATGGAGAAAAACGGGGTGTCCCAAACCACCCACATCTGCTGAAGAAGGCACAAAAAATTGAGCCAGCTCACACTATGCTACGAAGCGGCAGATTCCGTTTTTTTCACTAAATTCACGCTGGCTAAAAACACACGCCGCACCCCTCCAACCGAGAATCATGAAAGATACAGACAAAGTGGGCGTCATAAAAAACATGCGCTTACTTACAAAAACATTAGAAGAATGGGACGAACGCTACGGCTACCTAAGGAAAAACGACAAAGCCATAATGGAGCTAGTCCGCAAAGAATGCGCCGCGAACTACCCTTACGTAGACATTGACGACTTCATCGAGTCTTATAAGCACTTCGAGATCGCGCCGCTACGCACTTCCCTGACCGACAGCCGCATATCTCATAAACAGTGGAACATGAGAGACGAGGGCTGCTTCATATCCGTCATGCGCCACCTGGTGCTGCGCGACGAGTCGTCTCCATACCCCCGCGTGGGACGCCGCGACATTTTGGAACTGCTGGAGCAGGAGAACCCCGCCGTGGCATTCCTCGTCTACTTCCACCCCGACGGCAACGCCCCCGTGCTTCCCCCACCCCAAGGTAGGCCCGGCAACGACAAAAACGACTACTCACTATATCTGGACAGCATTGCCGAGGCCCTGCGCAAAATTCACAACCGACGCGGCTTTTTCAAGGAGCCGCCGCTGCTGTCTGTGATGATGTCGCAGTTCAACGCCATAAACACCAGCGGCAACAGCAACCGCATGGTGCGGATGGACATAATAAATCTGGTGTCCGGAGTGTTGAACAACATAGCGAACAACAGCGCGAGCGAGGCCCTGCACGACGCCAACATATCGGCACTCGAAAACAGGGTGGACATAGGCCTCCGCACCGACGTCTTCTGGCGAAGCAACAACAACCAGATATGGCAAGTGGAAGGGAGCGACGGCAGCTACATCCTGACACGCTACGAGAAAGCCAACGGGCAGCGGACTTACGCAAAATTCCTGCTCAGCGTATACCGTGGCGAAGACAGCCTGATTGTGGGCAGCCTGGAGTCTCCGGACATGGTGAAAAACACGCTCTATGGCGAGGCGCCCGCCACCAGCTTCGCGACGATAGACATGACCGACGAAGACGGCGCGCGCCTCTTGGGCATAAGCGACAGCACGAGACTCTGCCCCGTCAGGATAAAATTCAACCCGATGTCGAAGTCCACCATGGAGCCATCGCAACTGCTACATTGCATAGAGCTGCACATCATGACGGCCAAAGAGCGCGAGACGGACTGCGGCGCCCTGCAGAACATTGCAGATGGCCTATACGACGTGTGCGCCTCAGAATGCGACCTGCCCACAAGGCCGCAAGAGGTGCTTATGTCAGCCCCCTATATCTACCTCTCTTGCGAGACGGAAGACATTTCGACCCACGTCAAAGGCCAAGACAAAGCCGACGCCCGGGAAGACGTGGGGATGCGCATAAAGTCGTGGCTCAGAATCCCGCGCTGGACTGAATATGCGTCTCGCCTTGGCGACACAACAGACCTCACCGACATCACGGAGCATGACAGGCCATCATGGCGAAGATTCAAGGGCAAAGACGACAAGATGGTCGAAGTGGTATACTTCGCCCTCCACAACATAGCCATAGACGTGACGCTCTCAATGCACCCGCAAGACGGATGCGAGCTTCCGCACGGCATTGTGGTAGTCCGCTCACCATCATCCACAATCTTGCCATCTGACGTGACATACGTGAGGGTGAAGAGCGCAAGGGCGCGAGTGAACGCAAGCGGCTGCAAAGCCGACGTGACGTATGAATATAGCAGATGGGATGAGGACGTGAACAGAGAGTGCGTGGTGGAGGAGGAAATCGTAAGCGTTCCCGAAGTCTTGCCCTATTGAGCCTCACGCCAAGGGCGGGGAAATTTGTTACCGATGCGGGAGACGGCCAATATGCCACCTCCCGCATCTCGTTTTTTAGACGCTCTACCAAAATTTGGAGATGTCGCGGGGATATGTGGAGACGGGGCTTGAGCTGTGTCACGTGGCGGCGGGAAACAATACGGACAAGGCGTGGAGGTTTGTTTCCGAGGCGGGAGGCGGGAGACGGCATGCATGCCGTCTCTACATTGCGAGTTTGAGACGTTGCCCCTAAAATTGGGAATGACCAGTGGGGGGATATGTAGAGACGGGTCGTGACCCGTCTCCCGCAGTGGGAGGGGAATAATGCCGCGGGAAGGATTTTGCGCACGGGGCGGGGAGGCGTGTCACCGAGGCGGGAGACGGCACGCGTGCCGTCTCTACATGAGTTGGTTGAGAC
>CAKUYZ010000164.1 GCA_934717675.1 uncultured Bacteroidales bacterium | reverse complement strand
ACGTGAGCGATTGCCGAGACGAAAACGTGCAGTTTGGCGGGGCTGGCATAACCGTAGTGGATTTGGAGTAGACCAGCGCGCAAAAAATATTTCACTCTTTGTTTCAATAATTAAAGCAAAGAGCTTAAATTTGTAAGACTAATTCACGAACAATGACCGAGAGTTCCGCAGCGTTGTGCAGCAGGCTGGAGGGTGACGTAGACAGGCTGATAGCCAAACTGAATGACTTGAAAGCCGACAACGCCAGACTCGCGGCCGAGGTTTCGCGCTTGCGGGGCGAGTTGGAGTTCTGCCAGGCTGAAGCCATGGACTCTCGCAAGGAGTTAGAGTGCTGCAAGCTGGGCCTTGCCCTCAGGGGCGCGGATTATGCGGAGTCGGGGTATACGCCCGACGAGGCCAAGAGGCGGATTAGTCAGATGGTGCGAGGAATCGACGAGTGCATTGCACTCCTCAAACAATAACGGACAAAGATCATCACTTTCTGAGTGACATGGCGGTGGATAAAAATCGGGTTAGCGTAGGGATCACCCTGGGCGGCAAGAGTCTGAACTACACCGTCCCACTAGGAGAGGAGGATCTGGCCAGGGCAGCGGCGGAGCTCATTGAGAAAAGGACGAAGGAGTTTGACGGCTACATCAGGCAGCACGGCCCCAAGGTCGGGATGGCCATGATAGCTTTCGGCTACGCTCTTGAATATCTGAGACTGAGGAGTTCCGACAGAGCAGATGAGACTGGCTCACGGCTGTCTAGGCTAGCCAACCGAATTGAAGAAGAGCTGGGGGACTGACCTCCACCAGCAATATGGCATTTGCGAACCACGCACTGTAAGGCGGCGACGCGTCATGACGACTTTGACTGCGCGCTTCCTTATGGTGCTTTTTTATATATCCTAATAACTTCGACACAAATGGACATACTAACAATTTGCCTATGCGCAGGCTGCCTTATCATTGGCGGCGCGGTGACATGGTTGCTCGTCACCACGGCCTTTAAGAAGCGCGCCACCAAAATATTGAGAGAGGCGGAGGCAGAGGCAGAGGTCATAAAGAAAGACAAGATACTCCAGGCCAAAGAGAAATTCTTGGCCATGAAAACGGAATGCGAGAAAGACATAAACTCCCGCACTCAGAAGATGACGGCGGCAGAGAACAAAGTACGCCAACGCGAGCAGCAGGTGAAGAGTAGCTTTGACGAGTTGCAGAAACGCCAACACGACCTGCAAGCAGAGCAAGAGGAACTTGGCCGCCAAAGGGACATCATCGCCCAGAAACAAGAGGACATTGAGAAAGTTCACAAGCAGCAGATCGAGAAGCTGGAGCAGCTCTCCGGCATATCTAGCGAGCAGGCCAAAGAGGCCCTTGTGGAGAGCCTCAAGGCAGAGGCCAAGACCGACGCCATGTCCTACATCAACGACATAATGGACGAGGCCAAAATCAACGCCAACAAAGAGGCCAAGAAGATTGTCCTCCAGACCATCCAGCGCGTTGCCACGGAGACGGCGATCGAGAACTCCGTCACAATATTCCACATTGACTCTGACGAGATCAAGGGGCGCATAATTGGCCGCGAGGGTCGCAACATCCGCGCGCTCGAGGCCGCCACGGGCGTTGAAATAATCGTAGACGACACCCCAGAAGCCATAGTCCTCTCCGCATTCGACCCAATGCGGCGTGAGATTGCCCGCCTGGCCCTTCACCAACTGGTGACCGACGGACGAATCCACCCCGCGCGCATCGAAGAGATCGTAAACAAAGTGCGCAAGCAGGTGGAAGAAGAAGTCATCGAGACCGGCAAGCGCACCACGATAGACCTGGGCATCCACGGCCTGCACCCCGAGCTTGTCAAGCTTGTCGGCAAGATGAAATATCGCTCCTCCTATGGCCAAAACCTGCTCCAGCACGCCCGCGAGACGGCCAACCTCTGCGCCGTGATGGCCTCGGAGCTTGGCCTCAACCCCAAGAAAGCCAAGAGGGCCGGACTCCTGCACGACATTGGCAAGGTGAGCGACGAGGAGCCTGAGCTGCCGCACGCAATCTTGGGTATGAAACTGGCGGAGAAATACAAAGAGAAGCCAGAAATTTGCAACGCCATTGGCGCACACCATGACGAGGTGGAGATGCAAACGATGCTCGCGCCCATTGTGCAAGTTTGCGATGCCATATCTGGCGCAAGGCCAGGCGCGCGCCGCGAGATCATAGAGGCGTATATCAAACGACTCAACGACCTGGAGAATATGGCCATGTCATACCCCGGTGTCATCAAGACATATGCCATCCAGGCCGGTCGCGAGTTGCGAGTCATCGTGGGAGCGGAAAAGGTGAATGACAAGCAGGCGGAGGAGATCTCCACGGACTTGGCAAAGCGAATCCAGACCGAGATGACCTACCCCGGCCAAGTGAAGATCACGGTGATCCGCGAGACGCGCGCGGTGAGCTACGCAAAATAGTGAGACAAAACCACTCTTGGTGGCGGCAGCGGCTTATGGCCTCTGCCGCCACTTTTTTATCCGCCACTCCTCGCAAAGGCAGCCACGACAAAGGACTAACAAACATTTTCTTTGAGCAATGGTCGGAAAAACATAAATTTGTGTTGAGTTGGTCGTCCAAAGCCAAGCGCACGCATTGCAGGCCGCGTGACCGACGACAAAAAATCAGAGACACAAAAACACCATAAAAAACACCATGGCACAGACACCCGAGTTCAAATACGCCCCCATGTTTCAGGTGGGCAAAGATGAGACGCAATACCGCCTCCTATCCCAAGACGGCGTCAGCACCGGCACCTTTGAGGGCAAGACGATACTCAAAGTAAGCAAAGAGGCCTTGACCCTATTGGCTCAGCAAGCCTTCCACGATGTGGAGTTTATGCTCCGCCGCGAGCATAACAAGCAGGTGGCGCAGATATTGACCGACCCCGAAGCCTCAGAGAATGACAAATACGTCGCCCTCCAGTTCTTGCGCAACGCCGAGACGGCGGCTAAGGGTGTATTGCCTTTTTGCCAAGACACCGGCACGGCCATCATCCACGGCGAGAAAGGCCAGCGCGTGTGGACTGATTTTGAGGACGAGGAGGCTCTGAGCCGCGGAGTGTTCAACACGTTCACTCAGGACAACTTGCGCTATTCACAAAACGCCCCTCTCAACATGTATGACG
>CAKUYZ010000163.1 GCA_934717675.1 uncultured Bacteroidales bacterium | reverse complement strand
CCCTCTGGGCATGCAGAGGAATCCAATTTGTCACTTCTTCTGCCTTTTTGTCGCAAAATTTTATTTCTAATACTTCAGCAGATGTATAGTCAAAATCCTCACCGGTCTCTTCATCTTTTATTCTAACTTCATGATCGTTATCCACATTGAAAGAAAGTCTTTTTACTTCCCCTCTCACTACTTTTCCGTTGTTTAGGATAACCTCAGAAGTCTGGGCTTGAACCATTCCGCACAAAAGAACAACATAAAACAAAAAACACAATCTTGTACACATTTTGTTGTATAATATAATATTTACTTCCTCCCCCTAAAGAAAGATGAAATTTTCACCCATATCACTTACTTCCGTTTCCCGTCGACAAAAGTCTCGACATCAAGGTCGGGATATTGTGACCTAAGATTATTCTCAGAGATAAATCCCTCAGCGTCTTTATTGGTGGCGAAAGGTACGACCAGATACTCGTACTTGCCGTCATAACTATATTCAAGAACCTTTTTGCCGCCTATGGATACGGGCGCATCCGCAGGCTTTCTACTATGGAAAAGCGAAATGGCCACCACGCTGCCACGCATGACGCTGTTGGCCGTGTTGGAGTCAGAAAAATATATCTGACGTCCGCCAAACTTAACTGCCGATATATTGACGTAGCGAGAAGGGTTCAGACGCACATCCACCAACAACCGATTGAGGTTCTCTGAAGCTGTGACCATATTCTCATACAATTGACTGTCATTGGCTAACTTGGCAATGTTGCCATTGGTAGACATCAAGGCGTTTGTTTTGGCCAATAGAGAATCTAGACGCACGACAGCATCGCCAAGTCCAGCATTGGCCAGTTCAGCGGATACTGCAGCGACGCTTGCCATAAGCGTATCGATTCGTCCACTTTGTCTGTTTAGCGAGGCCATAAACTCGTCTGCGGAGCGTAACGTGCCTGTCATTGAACCCGACGCCGATGTCACTTTTGCCAAATTGCTGGTGATGGCTTCAATATTCTCCATAGCCTTTGCCATTTGGCATATTATCACATCAATGCGGTCGCGATTGCGCGTGTCTAAGATGGTGTCGAGGTCTCGCATCACATTATCCGCGCTGACGATCAATGCCGATGCCTTATCTTTCACCGGCATAAGCTCATCCATCAGTCCTGCGCTTATCGCAGAGCCGATAGAGTCTCCCGTGCTAGCCATTTCGGAACTACGCCCTAGCCGAAGCTCAATGCCCTTGCCCCCCAGCAGATCTGTACTGATTATGACAGCTCGGCTATCCTTAGGCACGTCTAGGTTCTTCTCAATGTTCACCGTCACGGTGAATACGCGCCCCGGGTCTTCCGCATGCTGGTCTATGTCAATATCTTTGACAGAACCGACCTTAAAGCCATTGAAAATGACAGGGCTAGAATCTGTCAAGCCATCAACATTGGCAAAATGAGCCGTCAGCGTGGCTCCAGAAGAAAACATGTTACGACCTTTAAGGTAATTGAGGCCCACGCACAAAATGGCAAACGCCCCGATGGCGAAAAGCCCAATTTTTATATTTCGCTTTTTTTCCGCATCCATTGCTTAGTCGTTTTTCTCAGCCCGCAATTTTCTCCTTGCGCTCCTTATGGAAATTTTTTCTTTCCCATCGAAGGCAACAATGAAGCAGTCGGGATATTTATATTTCAGCCCTTCCTTTATTTTCTGCGCCTCATCTTCAGTGCGGCACAAGCCAACCATATATTTTATGACCCCACTCTCTGACACGGAACTCAGCGGCGAGAACGTCAGAGTGTCAACATCCCTAGCCTTGCCAGAAGCCACGATCTGCACTCTGAAATTTATGCCGTCGGGCCAAAGATTCACCTTTTTTGTGGTTGGTTTCGCGGACTCCGTCTCCGCCTTTAGTACCACTTGCCTCCCGTCATATTCCGCCTTAAACTTACGTATGGCATTAAATATGGCAGAAGCCAACGTCATAGAGCCATCGGCACTAGCCATATAGGCTTCCTCTTCTTTGTTACTGATGAAACCGAGCTCCACCAACACGCTTGGCATCGGGACCTCCCTCAACACCAGAAACCCGGCTTGCTTGACGCCACGGTCTGACCTGCCGCTTGCCGCAAACCCCTTCTGTATCATTACGGCCATGTCTACACTCTTGTTTATGTAGTCAGACTGCAGGCCTGCGAATGTTATGATGGATTCAGGTTGCGTCGGGTCAAAGCCTTCATATTTTTTTGTGTAATCATCCTCAAAAGTGATGACCGAGTTCTCCTTTTGCGCCACTTCCAAATTCTCTTTTGAGCGATGCTGCCCAAGGAGAAACGTCTCCGCGCCATAGACTGTTTTGTTTGAAGACGAATTAGCGTGTATTGAGATGAAGATGTCGGCAGAATTCTTAACCGCAGTCTCGGCGCGTTTGTCTAGTGGCACGAAGACGTCCTTGTCTCTCGTATAGACCACATTTATCTCCGGCAAACTGTCATTTATCATTTTGCCGAGTTTAAGAGCCACGCTCAAGACCACATTCTTCTCTCGGAACTTGCTACCAATGGCACCGGGGTCCTTGCCGCCATGACCAGGATCTATCACTAAGGTAGACAACTTCTTGCCATTTTGCTGTTGAGCCACAACACGCCCCCCGCATACGATGGCGGCGAGGGTCAGGCCGAGAGTCATGAAAACGCTAGGACGAAATTCCATGATAAACCGTTTGACAAAGCGGAGTCTGCACTCACAGAGCCGCATATGATGCAAAAGTACATAAAAAGAGGAAGATACGCTTGCCATATCCGAAAGCGGACGCACAGAATGGCGCAAAAAGTAAAAGCCCGCAGACGCACAAGCATCCGCGGGCTTTATATCACTGCATCATGCCGAAGCGTGACACATGGCATCACCGAGATTACTTCTTGGCGAAGAAATCCTTGACAGCCTCATTGGGTACCATCTCCTCAGCGAAGACATAGGCGCCAGTCTTGGGAGACCTAACCATCTTGATCACCTTGGAGAAGCCTTTGCCCTCACCTTTCTGGAGAGTTGCGACAACTTTCTTTGCCATAGTTCCTTGCTATTATTTAATCTCACGATGAAGAGTTACCTTACGCAGGAAGGGGTTGTACTTCATGCGCTCCAGACGATCCGGAGTGTTCTTGCGGTTCTTGGTGGTGATGTAGCGAGACATACCAGGGACGCCG
>CAKUYZ010000162.1 GCA_934717675.1 uncultured Bacteroidales bacterium | reverse complement strand
TTCATCCCCAATGGCTTCGAGGCCAAGGTGCCGGCCGATGCGGAGTATCTCCACATCACGACCAACAATACAATCTACGGCACCGAGCTTCACGCGGATCCGATCGTGAACGTCCCGTTGGTGGCCGACATGTCTTCTGACATTTTCAGTCGCCCCGTAGACGTCTCCAAATATGACATCATCTATGGCGGCGCTCAGAAAAATCTGGCTCCCGCGGGCTTGACTTTCGCAGTGGTGAAGGTAGACGCCTTGGGCAAAGTGGAGCGTCACATCCCCACCATGCTTGACTATCGCACCCACATTGAGAAGGGCTCAATGTTCAATACGCCTCCTGTCGTTGCCGTGTACGGTGCGCTTGAGACGTTGCGTTGGCTCAAGGAGCAGGGCGGCGTGGCCGCAATGCAGAAGCGCAATGAGCGCAAGGCTCTCAAGCTCTATGACGAGATTGACCGCAACAAGCTCTTCCGCGGCACTGTGACCAACACGGAGGATCGTTCTTTCATGAACATCTGCTTCGTCATGAACGATGAGTATAAAGAGCTTGAGGATGAGTTCTTGAAGTACGCTACCGCGGAGGGAATGGTAGGCATCAAGGGCCACCGCTCCGTGGGTGGCTTCCGCGCCTCGACCTACAACGCCCTCCCCGAAGAGAGCGTAGACGCCCTCATCAATGTCATGAAGACGTTCGAGAAGAACCATTAATACGTTACAAAAGAGCGTTATGGAAAAGGTGGCACTAAGAATCCGGCAGAGTGCGGGTTCTTAGTGCCCTTTTTGTTAGGCTCAGGAAATATAAAGATCTGAAGATGACAAAGGTACTCGTAGCGACAGAAAAACCTTTCGCAAAGGTTGCTATTGACGGAATCCGCAAAGAGATTGAGGCCGCAGGCTTTGAGCTCGCACTCTTGGAGAAGTATACGGAGAAAAAACAGCTCTTGGATGCCGTGGCCGACGCTGAGGCTCTGATAATCCGTTCTGATAAGGTTGATGCTGAGGTTCTTGATGCCGCAAAGAGGTTGCGCATTGTGGTTCGCGCCGGTGCTGGCTATGACAACATAGACCTCGCAGCCGCGACGGCTCACAATGTGGTGGCCATGAACACGCCAGGGCAGAATGCTAACGCTGTGGCAGAGTTGGCTCTTGGCCTGCTTGTTTTTGCTGTACGCAACTTTTTCAACGGCACCTCCGGTACCGAGCTTATGGGCAAGAAACTTGGCATCCACGCTTTCGGCAACGTGGGCCGTAATGTGGCGCGCGTGGCCAAGGGCTTTGGCATGGATGTATACGCTTTCGACGCTTATTGCCCAGCTTCGGCCATTGAGGCTGCAGGCGTGAAGCCCGTGAAGAGTGTTGAGGAACTGTATGAGACCTGCCAATATGTGTCTTTGCACATTCCCGCAACAGCTGAGACGAAGGGGTCTATTGGCTATGACCTTGTGGGCAAAATGCCTAAAAATGGCTTGTTGCTCAACACGGCTCGCAAAGAGGTCATAGACGAGGTTGGCTTGGCCAAACTTCTCACGGAGCGTCAGGACCTGCGTTACATTACTGACATTAAGCCTGACGCAGATGCCGAGTACGCAGAGAAATTTGCAGGTCGTTACTTCGCCACACCCAAGAAAATGGGCGCTCAGACTGCCGAGGCAAACATAAACGCCGGCATCGCTGCTGCCAAACAGATTGTGGACTATATCAAGAACGGCGTGGAGAAATTCCGCGTGAACAAGTAGAGTTCCGTTCGAAAATTGGCGCATAGCACAAAAGGCCGTCAGGACGACAACATCCTGGCGGCCTTTGCCGTGGAAGGCGTCAAGCGTCCTTTTGGCACGCTCTTTGGAAGACTGGTTTAAATATTAGTATATTCGCAAAACTATAATACTTAAAGAGATGAAGATGTTTGTGATTGCCATATTGGCGGCCTGCGCACTGTCTGTATCGGCGACAGGGCAGACGGAAATTGAAATTTCAGAGGCCCAGGCGCGTAAAATGTTGGACGAGATGGCAGCTCAAACGAAAAAGTGCGCGACGATCGACGTTACTTTTACGGCTGCTTATGAGAACAAGCGGACTGGCGACAAGAACACCTGTGACGGCACGCTAAAGGTTAAAGGAGAGAAATATGTGCTGGACGTGAATGACTTTGTGACATATTCAGACGCGGAGGGGGTCTCGGTATGGCAAAAAAAACATAATGAGCTTGACATCAGCAACCATGACCCAGAGGCAGAGGGAGATATGACGCCGGCGCGCCTTTTTGTCGCATATAAACACGGCTATCGTCTGCGAACGTTGGGAGACAGGATGGTGGCCGGCGTTGAATGTGTGGAGATAGATCTTTATCCATTGGATAAAAAATCGCAGATTGTAAGGCTGCGCATCTCACTTGACAAACGAAAGAAGCAAGTGCGCCAGTTTATGCAGCAATCCAAAATGGGAGAGACACTTACGGTGTCTATAAAGTCATATAAAGTAAACATGCCAATGGATGACGCTCTATTCCGATTTGACAGAGCCGCCCACAAGGACGTCGAGATAGTGGATTTGAGGTAAGTGAGCCGTGATAAAAAGGTTGGAGGCAGGCGTGCCTTTTCCTGACATATCGGAGATTGAGGACGGCTACATCGCATATGGTGGAGACCTTTCCCCGACGCGGCTCGAAGAGGCGTATTTGCGTGGTATATTCCCGTATTACGCTTTTCGGTATACAGACATTCTGTGGAGCTGCCCGCTTGACCGTTTTGTGATATTCCCGTCGGAGATACACGTGTCGCACTCAATGCGCACATTGATTAATGGAGGGAGATTTAGGGTCACATTCAACCAAGATTTTACCGACGTCATTATTGGCTGCGCAGTCGCCGACGGGCGCATTGCGGAGGATATGGCGTGGCTGGGTGAAGATATGATAAACGCTTACGTGGCGCTTCATAATGAGGGCAAAGCGGAGAGTGTGGAAGTGTGGGATGTGGCCGGTGAGCTTATTGGCGGACTTTATGGAGTGTCTTTGAGAGGCTGTTTCTTTGGTGAGAGCATGTTCTCATTACGGCCCAATGCGTCAAAACTAGCCTTGGTGTCGCTTGCGCAAAGGATGGGACGTGATGGCGGCAAGATGATTGACTGTCAATACGAGACTCCGCATCTGCTCTCAATGGGCGGGCGACACATAAGTTACGGAGAGTATATCAAGATAATAAATGAACCATAGAGAGGAGAAGCCCGCCCAAAGTACATACTCTTTGGGCGGGCTTCTTTTTG
>CAKUYZ010000161.1 GCA_934717675.1 uncultured Bacteroidales bacterium | reverse complement strand
CAACACCCTGGAGCAGGATCTGCCGCGCGGATGGATGGCTTTCCACCGCCTCAGCATAATGGACGTCTCCGACGCCGGAAACCAGCCTTTCGTCTCGGGCGACATCTATCTCACCTGCAACGGCGAGATTTTCAACAGCCCCGCGCTCCGTGAGCGATATTCTTCTTACCCCTTCAAGAGCGGCAGCGACTGCGAGATCATCATCCCGCTCCTTGCGGACAAGGGGCTGGTGGAGATGGCGCGAGAGCTGGACGGTGAGTTCGCCATGGTCATAGATGACAAGGCTCATGACAAGTTCCTCGCCGCCAGAGACCCCATCGGCATCCGCGGCATGTTCTATGGCCACACGGCCGAGGGCGACATATGCTTCGCCTCCGAGATGAAGGCCCTCACGCGCATCTGCCAGACGGTCATGCCGTTCCCCCCGGGCCACGTCTACGATGGCGAGAAGTTCATCCGCTACACCGACGTGACGCTCACGCCCAATGGCTATTGCCATGACGATGAGCAGACAGTCTGCCGCAAGATAAACCAGCTGCTTACGGCTGGCGTGGTCAAGAGGTTGCAGAGCGACGTGCCGGTGGGCTTCCTCCTCTCCGGAGGGCTGGACTCCAGCCTCGTCTGCGCCATCGCCGCGCGCCACCTCGGCAAGCCCATACGCACCTTCGCCGTGGGCATCGAGGACGGCCCCATCGACACCAAGTACGCCAAAATAGTGGCCGACTACATAGGCAGCGAGCACACCGAGATCCTCTTTACCAAAGACGACATCTTCAACTCGCTCTCGCACCTCATATATCTCACCGAGACGTTCGACATCACCACCATACGCGCCTCCATCGGGATGTATATGGTTTGCAAATACATCCGCGAGAAGACAAACATAAAGGTGCTGCTGACGGGCGAGATCTCCGATGAGCTCTTCGGGTATAAGTATACCGACTACGCCCCAAGCGCCGAGGCGTTTCAGCAGGAGGCCGTCAAGCGCGTCAGCGAGCTGTATATGTATGACGTGCTGCGGGCCGACCGCTGTATATCGGGCAACAGCCTGGAGGCGCGCGTGCCCTTTGGAGACCTCGCCTTCGTACGCTACGTCATGAGCATAGACCCCGAGATGAAACTCAACAAGACAGGCATGGGCAAACGCCTGTTGCGAAAGAGCTTCGAGGGCGACTACCTGCCCCACGACATCCTCTACCGCGAGAAAGCCGCCTTCTCCGACGCCGTGGGCCACAGCTCGGTGGAGTATCTCAAACAGTTCGCCGAGAAGTTCTATCCCGACGCGGAGTTCGAGGCCAAGCGGGCGCGCTACTCCCACGTGCCGCCCATCAGCAAGGAGAGCCTCCTCTACCGTGAGATCTTCGAGAGCCATTTCCCTGGCCGGGCCGAGGTGATAAAAGATTTCTGGATGCCCAATAAGTCGTGGGCGAACTGCAACGTGAACGACCCCTCTGCGCGCGTCTTGCCAAACTATGGGGCCAGTGGCATATAGCCCCGGTGTCCTCTTTTGTGATTATTTTGTCTGCTTGCGCGGCGTGTGGGTCTCGTGCCCGCCGCCGCGTTTTTTTGCGCGTGTGGCGTTGCAGCAAAGAAATGTTGTGAGTACCTTTGGAGCTCGGGCGGTGGGGCTTGTCGCCGCGCTGCCGAATAAAAAAATCAGTTTCTTATGAAAATTCTTACAATGTTTCTGACGCCCATCTTATGGGTCGTCTTCCTTTCCTTTCATGTCCCTACTCTTGCTGAAGACTATGAAGAACGCGTCAAAGATGTGGAGTGTGGCGTTCAGACCTCAGACGGTGTCACGCCACTTGAGGATGCAGTGTCTATGCGCAATCACTATTTGGTCGTTGGCGCGCCGTTCGTAGAGGCTGTAGATCTAAGCGCCGAAGAGTTGGGCATTAAACCCGAGGACAAGCATTATAGTGTCGCCGGCTCGCAATGGCTGAAGCAGGTGTGGCAAGGCGATGCCGTAGAGTACGTCCCTGTGACCGACGGCGAGTTGGTGGAGCCGGACACAAGATACAGGTTCATCATAACCGTCAAGAGTGAGGAGGGATGGCGCTTTGAGGAAGGTTCTCCCATCATTTGCACCGTGTATGGAAGAATTGGCGAAGTGTTTGAGACTGCTGAATTGCGGCCAAGTGAGAATACAAAGCAGTTGGATATGACTTTTAACTATGAGTCTCGCCCCAAGATGGAGTGGGTCAACATTCAGTTCGCGCCCCTTAAAGATGGCGACCAAGAATCTTGGGAGCCAATCTCGGTCGAGACGTCAGACGGGGTCGAATATGAGATTAGCGCAGAGGATTTTAAGTCTGATGGCTTGCGAGCTTTGTATTTTAGCGTAAACACCGATACGTGCGTTGCGTCAGTCATAGTAGGCAGCACCAAACTCACTATAAACGGGGAGGAGCAGCCTCTTTACATTAGCACCTATGCAGATTGGAACATTGCTAAAGAAAGGATTGGCCAATTCACATCTTTCTATGGCTCTGATCAAGAAGAGCTATATGGCCTTTGGGTTTATGCCCAAGGTTCTACGGCTCTGCCCAGCCTGATGCCTGGCCGGGTCTCCTCCGCTCCGGCCTACGACCTTGCCGGGCGCCGCGTCATAGCGCCGTCCAGGGGCGTGCCGTTTGTCAAAGACGGAAAGCTCGTGGTGGTGAAGTAGGCGGAAGCCCACCTCTTATTGACGACATCATAGAGCCGCGCCGGCCTCGTCTCGTGAGGCTGGCGCGGCTTTTGCCTGTCGCCCACGCATCATCATATTAAATGATTACCTTTGTCCGCCTGCTCGGCATGCTTATATGCGTAGGGTGACATTTCTGGGAAGCTGGCGCTATTGGGTGAAGCTGCTATGCTTTATACCCACTTTGCGCGCGGAGCGGTCTTTAGATATATGGGATTGTTTAAGTTTGAGCACGTAGGGAAGACGGATCATTACATTTCTCTGATAGACCAGCTTGAGCTGGTGAGAACCGCTCCATTGGCATCATATTCTGCCTAGAGAAAGATAGGGTGGAGGTGTAACAGGAATTAGCCTTCGAAGATATGGTGAGACCTATCCGGGAAGCTAACGACAGATAGAGCATAAAGAGAGATAACAAAAGATTCTTACAAACGAGACTGAGGCGTTTGGAGGATAAAACAACAAAACACAAAAGAAATAAACATATTATATGTCAAAGAGGATTGCTTCTTTGTTCTCCGGTTGCGGTGGATTAGACTTAGGTTTTACAGGGGGGTTCACGTTTAGGG
>CAKUYZ010000160.1 GCA_934717675.1 uncultured Bacteroidales bacterium | reverse complement strand
TCATAGCCCTCGGTCTTGAGGTTGAACATGAGAATTTCGCAGATGACTTGCTCATCGTCAACAACCAGCACCTTGTGTCTTTCGTCTGCCATCTTTCTTACGTTTTGATTACTCCGCGAATAAAAGCCATTTGCACGTAAAATGCGCATTACAAAAACATTACAAAGGCAGCGCGTCGCATATTATGGGCCTGTAACATTTTTGTAACACGCGCTTAGCGACGGTGTAATTACGCCAGCCTAAAATCGCGACAGGTAAAAAAGGTAATAATGACTACAATCTACATCATCATTGTTGCGTTCCTGCTCCTGCTCGCCGTCGTTGACTTGTTTGTCGGCGTGAGCAACGACGCGGTGAACTTCCTCAACTCTGGCATAGGAGCCAGGGTGGCCAAGTGGCGGACGCTGCTCATAATGGCCTCATTGGGTGTGTTGCTTGGCGCGCTTATGTCGGCAGGCATGATGGACGTGGCAAGGCATGGGATCATGCAGCCGCAGAACTTCTCGTTCTACGAGGTTATGGTGGCCTTCTTAGCCGTCATGGTGACAGACGTTGTGGTGCTGGACAGGTTCAATTCGATGGGCCTGCCGACGTCTACGACGGTTTCACTCGTGTTTGAGCTTTTCGGCGCTGCCACATTCTTGGCGTTTGTCAAGATGGGAGGCGACGGTTCGTGCGCCTACGCCGATTTGATAAACACTGATAAGTGCCTCTCTGTCATCGTCGCCATATTCGTGAGCGTGGGCATCGCGTTTGTCTGCGGATGGGTGTTGCAATGGCTTTCTCGTCTTGTCTTCACGTTTCAGTTTAGCAAGGTGGGCTCCGCTGCCGTGGCCATTTTTGGCGGCATAGCCTTCACCATATTGGCCTACTTTATTTTCCTTAAAGGCCTGGGCAAATCGCCATATCTGAGCGCAGACGTCAGAGAGTGGGTCGATGGCAACACGCGCGTCTTGCTGGCTTTGTTCTTTGTGGGTTCAACGGTCTTGTCTCTCGTATTGTCGTGGTTCCATATCAGCGTCTTTAAGTTGGTTGTGCTGTTGGGCACTTTTGCGTTGGCCATGGCCTTCGCGGGTAATGACCTTGTAAACTTCATAGGAGTGCCGTTGGCAGGTCTGGCGTCGTTTCAAGATTGGTATTCTGCCGGTTGCCCAGACGCCAACGTCTTCATGATGGAGTCTTTGCAGGACTCGGCCCAATCTCCGACACTGTACCTTCTTGGGGCTGGCATAATTATGATTTTGGCCCTCGTGTTCTCCAAGAAGGCTATGAACGTGGTCAAGACGAGCGTAGACTTGAGCCGTCAGGATGAAGGAGACGAGATTTTCGGATCCAGTCGCGCGGCTCGCAGCATCGTGCGCATGGTGGAGTCTTGGCCTGAGCTTATGGGAAAGTTCATCCCTAGGGAAGTCAAGGTGTTTGTGGCTCGCCGGTTTGACAATAGGAGGGGTGAGATGGTAGAAGGCGCGGCATTCGATGTGGTTCGCGCGGCTGTCAATCTTGTCGTCTCCTCCGTCCTCATTGTCATCGGCACCAACTATAAGCTGCCTCTTTCCACGACGTATGTGACGTTTATGGTTGCCATGGGTACCAGCTTGGCAGACAAGGCTTGGGGTCGTGAGACGGCCGTCTTCCGCGTCACTGGCGTCTTGTCGGTCATTGGAGGTTGGTTCATTACTGCCGGCGTGGCGTTCTTGGCTGCCGCTGTGGTGTGCGCCGTCATGTATTACTTCGGGTTCGTGGCTATGTTCATCCTTATGGCCGTAGCTTTGGCCGTCATCGTCAAGAGCAACTTCATAGATAAGGACAAAGAGGCTTCTGAGGCAAAGACAGAGATGGTGGGCACGCCAGATTCAGGGCACAGCATGGAGGCGTTCATTGGCAACCTGGCTCAAAACGACTCTCACTCTATGTCGTTGGCGTCTAGCCTGTTTGACGATATTGTAGACGGATTTTTCGACCGCAGGGTGCGCGCTTTGCGTCATGTGGTGACCGACATAAGCACGGAGCGTCGCGCCTTGGATGGGCGACGCAGGCGCGAGATGGCCGAGTTTAGCAAGATTGTCAACCTGGCTGGCAAGACGAATAAGCTCACGGCCACGCCACAGCAGGCATCATCATTTTCTGAGAGCGGTTTGTGGCTTCAGCTTGGGGCCGACTGCCGCAGGCAGTATTTCCACTCGTTGCGTAGGATGCTCGAACCCGTCCTCGAACATGTTGACAATGGCTTCAACCCTGCCCCGCGAGACGTGGTGGAGGAGTTCACAGTTATCCGCAGAAAGGTTTCCGACTTGTTCCGTAGGTCCGAGATTATGGTATCAAATGGCGACTATTCTGACTATGAGGCTTTGCGCAGCGAGACGGGCGATTTGAGACGCGAACTCAAAGAGTTGCGGCATACTCGCATGGACAAAATGCAGCAAGAGTTTGACTCTAAGAACTTCAAGGTTATGATGGTCTATATCAACCTCTTGCGCGAGACGCAGAATCTGGTCAATTCACTTCGCCACCACATTGAGGCGGTGAAATGCTTCAACCTGCCAGCGAATGTGTCTGAAGAAGAAAAACAGACTCTCAACAATGACGAATATTAGAGGCCTAGTCGTGGGCTAGGCTATTCGTAAAGCCGGAAGCGAGGCGGCCTTTGCTCTTGAGTGGATTCATGATGGTACGTGCGGCCGAAGGAAGCCGTCACATCTTGCGAAATAACCCAAGATTAAAGAGTTGCCTCGCTTTTTTATGGTTTATTTTATGCGTAGAAAAGTCTAATTTGTTTAGATTTGCGACAACCTTAAAATCCTAAAAATGATAACTAATCACTTGCGACGCACGGCCCGGCTCTTATGGGTGGTGCTTCTGCTTCTGACCTCGGTGTGCGCCATGGCGCAGAAGACGGTCAAAGGAACTGTGCTAGACAAGGATTCCAACGAGCCAGTTGTTGGCGCGGCTGTGGTTCTTGACGGCACCACAGTGGGAACTGTCACAGACTTTGACGGTAACTTCTCACTGCAAACTGATGCGCTGCCAGCAAAGCTGAACGTCTCTTGCCTCGGCTACGTGGCTCAACTGCTGACGGCCAGCACGGCTGACATAGGCAAAATTATGCTGGCTACGGACAGCAAGACTCTTGACGATGTGGTTGTCAAGAGTTCCATAGCTGTGGCTCGTAAAACCCCTGTGGCTCTGTCTTCCGTTGACCCTGTCATTATTGAGGAGAAACTAGGCAACCAGGAGTTCCCTGAGGTGCTGAAGGCCACCCCTGGCG
>CAKUYZ010000159.1 GCA_934717675.1 uncultured Bacteroidales bacterium | reverse complement strand
GTGTAGCGTTGTAGCGTGTCTGCCAGTTTCTTGTCGTTCTCTTTGACGTTTTGCCTCTTTTGCTCCCAGTAGTGTTTGTCTCTTGATATTTGGCGCAGGTTTTTGTCGTAGTCCGCATTCCCTTGGCCCATCTTTTCCTTGGCGTCGGTCAAGATGCGTTCCGGGAGCCCTATCTTTCGGGCAATCTCGAAGGCGAATGAGCTGCCGGGTTGGCCAATGTGGAGGCTGAACAATGGCTCAATCTTTTGCGTGTCAAATGTCATGGCCCCGTTCACCAGCCCCTCGGTCTGCGCCGCGAAGTGTTTAAGGTTGGTGTAGTGTGTCGTGAGGACGCCAAAGGCGTGGAGCCTGTTCAGCTCCGCTAGCACACTTTCCGCTATGGCTCCGCCCATGAGAGGCTCCGTGCCTGTGCCGAACTCGTCAATGAGCACCAGCGTGCGGCTGTCTGCATATCGCATGAAGTTCTTCATGGCCACGAGGTGTGACGAGTATGTGCTGAGGTCGTTCTCTATGCTCTGGTTGTCGCCAATGTCGATGAAAAGCTTGTCAAACACGCACATGCGTGAGCCTTCGTTCACGGGGACCAGAAGGCCGCATTGGAGCATGAATTGCAAGAGGCCGACAGTTTGCAGGCATACGGACTTTCCTCCCGCGTTAGGGCCTGATATGACGAGAATGCGGCTTTGCGGGTCTTCCAACTCAATGTTTAGCGGCACTATTTTTTTGCCCTGTTGCGCCAATTGCGCCATCAGCAGAGGGTGACGGGCTCCGCTCAAATAGAGGCCTGGAGTGTCATCAATGATGGGCAGCGTGGCGTCAATCTCTTTGGCATGCAGAGCTTTGCCTCTGACGAAGTCTATGCGTCCCAATGTCTCTATTGAGAGAATCATGTCTGGCGCATAGGGGCGGATGTTGGCCGCCACATCCTTTAATATCCTGATTATCTCGCGCCTCTCCTCGCTTCGCAGCTCCCTGATCCGAGAGTTTATAGCCACCACTTCGGCAGGTTGTATGAAAGCCGTGCGCCCCGTGGCTGACTCGTCCACCACCACGCCGGCCAATTGTCGCTTGTTTGCCGCCGGTATAGGGATGACAGCTATGCCGTCGCGGATGCTCAAAGCCGCGTCGGCCTCTACAATGCCTTGGCTCTGCGCTCTTTGCATTATGGCGTTGAGCCGTCGCGCGGCCGCTATCTCTTGCTGCTTTATCTCGCTCCTGATGTCAGCCAGCTGTGGAGACGCGTTATCGCGGATGGAGCCGTTGGCGTCTAACACCCTGTCTATCTGTTCTATGGTGAGAGGGTAGGGGGCTAGGCCTTGAGAAAGGGCGCGCAGGAGAGGATATGAGTTTTCTTCAGAGTGCTCAAAGAAGTCTATTGCGTTGATTGATAGTGACAGAGCAATGCGCAATGCGCCCAATTCCTCTTCGTTGAGGTATAGGCCGTCCACTCTGATGCGTTTCAGAGCGTCGCGCAGGTCCGGCAGTTCCGAGGCGGGAAATTCGTCCTCCGACTCCAATATGTCCAGCATCTCGCTGGTCTGTCCCGTCTGTCTCCTTACTTCCTCAGTGTCTGCGATAAACCCCATGTCGCTTGCATGGCTTTTGCCTATGGAGGTGAGGCACAAGGCTGCGACACTCTCTCTGATTTTGCCAAAACGCAATTTGGCCTCTATATTGTCTGGAATTAACATGTTCGTTCTGTTGGCGGGTCTTTAGCTTGGCAGGTCATTTTTCACTTGGGTCGAAGGTTGCTGTCATGGCTCTCAGCACATTGCGGCTCTCTGGCCCCATGTTGAAGAGCAGGTCTAGCATAGACATCCACGGAGTGAACGGCTTTGTGGTGTATGGCGTTGAGAACACTTGGGTGTATTCTACGGGCGTGCACAGGTCTCGCATCTTGTGGGCGAACTTAACCTCCACGGCTATGCGCAAATCAACCTGCCTCTCTGTCGCGGGGGCGAAGCTGTCAGTCTCTTTGACGTCCAGGCGAATTCCCGCAAGAGACGATATGGTCTCGAGCATGTCCGCGTTCAAGTCCCATAGGAACGTATGGCGCCTGCCCAACAAGTCGGAAATCTCACGTTCAAAAAATTCAAAGAACGGCGACGAGTTATACGCCGTCTTCAGGGCATACATCATCTGCCGCTCCCATCGGGTGTCATAGTTTATCCTAGTGTCCTTATACACAAGGGAATGCCCCGTATGCACAGGGACGGACAAATCCAGCGGCCCGGCCTGCGTCAGAATTGTCGTGCGAGTGCGGGCCGTGCGCCTTTGATATGGGCCTTTGGCCTCTAGTGTCGCACCGCCGGCGCGCATCATCACTGCCCACGTGGCGGTGTCGCCGGCAAAAGGCAAGTTGATGAGCGGATGTTGGAATTGGCTCATTTCCATCGTTGTTTCGGCGCGAAGTTACTTAATTAGCTTTTCTGCCCGTCATTGCGGAAAAAAATCTTTAATTGGCTATTGTAAATAGGTCTAAGAAGTCTTACTTTTGCGACTGTGGCAGGGCGAAAACGCGTGACGTCAGTTAACGCTTGCGGCCATTTCGCAATGGCTGTTTCGCTGCCGCCCGCAAGGGTTGATAAATAAAGCAACTAACAATAAATTAATCACAAGAGACATGGCAAACATCGATTTGACCAAGTACGGTATCACTGGTTCCACCGTGATTGCCCACAATCCCTCTTACGAGGAGCTTTTTAAGGAGGAGACCAAGGCTGGCCTTGAGGGTTTCGAGAAGGGTCAGGTTACCGAGCTCGGCGCTGTCAACGTCATGACCGGCATCTTCACTGGCCGTTCGCCTAAGGACAAGTACATTGTCGATGACGCTCAGTCGCACGACAAGGTATGGTGGACCAGCGAGGCATACAAGAATGACAACCACCCGATGTCTGAGGCCGTCTGGGCTCAGGTCAAGGAGATTGCCAAGAAGGAGCTGTCTAACAAGAACCTCTACGTCGTTGACGCATTCTGCGGTGCCAACAAGGCTACCCGCCTCGCTGTGCGTTTCATCGTTGAGGTAGCATGGCAGGCTCACTTCGTTACCAACATGTTCATCCGCCCCACGGCAGAGGAGCTTGCTAACTTCGAGCCCAACTTCGTCATCTACAACGCCTCTAAGGCTAAGGTTGAGAACTACAAGGAGCTCGGCCTCAACTCCGAGACTTGCGTGGCTTTCAACACCACCACCCATGAGCAGGTTATCATCAACACCTGGTACGGCGGCGAGATGAAGAAGGGTATGTTCTCTATGCAGAACTACTA
>CAKUYZ010000158.1 GCA_934717675.1 uncultured Bacteroidales bacterium | reverse complement strand
GGTGAGCATCTTGCCGCTGGGGATGCCGATGACGTCGGAGAAGACTGTCCACCAACCGGCAGAATTGTCTTTGTCGCCGACTGTGGTGTTGCTGAGCTCCACCCTTATGGTGTCTCCGGTCTCGTTGTTGGCCTTGGACTGCGCAATGGAGTCGACCCGGCTCTCGAGCCAGTCTGGCGAATTGATGTCGAAAGTGTCGTCCTCATCGCAGCCGACGAACGCGCCAGCGGCAACGCCCGCCGTCATGAGGGTAAGCAGGCCTTTCTGTATGCTGTTCATAATCAGATGTCTAAAAAAACAGCCGCCCCGTTGGAGGGAATTGCGTCTCCCCCGCATGGCGGGGCGGCATAGTCAAGTCAAATTACTCTACTTATTGAGGTTCACCACAGGGTGGACGGTGTAGTTGAATTCGGGCTGCACACTGTTGTAGGCGCAGTTGCCGGTGAGGTGAGGGTTGGCGTCGAGCGTGCTTTGGGCGATGGGGAAATACTCGTGGCCAGTGATGTAGTGGCTCATTGAGCTGTCGTAGCCGCTCTCGCCGAGCTTCTCCACGGGGCATTCGGCCTTGGCGTCGGCCACGTTGTCGCTAAGCTTATACATCATATGGGCCTTGAGCTGCTCCTTGCGTCCGGCGTTGTAGTAGAAGCCCCAGCGGTTGAGGTCAATGCCGCGGCCATTCTCGCAGCCGAACTCCTTGGGTCTCTCCACGTTGGCGATTTGCTCAAAGAGCTCATCGGCACTATTGAAGTCGCTCTTCTTGAGGTCTGGCAGCGCCACGCGGCGGCGCACCTCGTTGATGTAGTCAATGGCCGTCTGTGTGGGGCCGCTCAACTCATTCTCGCACTCTGCGGCGCGGAGCAGGACATCGGAGTAGCGCATGAGGCGCAGGTTGATGCCGCAGTGCAGGCCCGTGGTGATGGTGGAGATGACGCTCTGGCGGGCGTAGGTCCACTTGGCGATGGCCAAACCGCCGTTGGTGCCGTTGGCGCGCGTGTCGGCCTCGTTGGCCGCGGTTATGGCAGTCTGGTAGAGGACGTTTTGGCGCGGGTCTCCGTTAGGGTAGGCCGCCGTGGTGTTTCCGGTGTAGGTGTCATACTCGCTCTCATAGGAGCTGATGGTCCAGTAGAGGCGCGGGTCGAGTCGGCCATCGGTGCACTTCTCCGCCTTATAGAGGTTATAGAGCCAAGGCGAGGCTGCCAGGTCGGCCCAAGAGCCGAAGGCCGCGGGGCCGTAGTTGCTCTCTACGGCGTGGCCCTGGGTGGCGTCCTTGGATATGTTGACGGGGGTCCACTCCTCGTCGACGCCGCCAGTGCCATAGTCCATATACTGCACCTCGAAGAGGCTCTCGACATTGTTCTCATAGTCCTTGCCCTCACGGAAGTTGTCTCCGTAGTCGGCGGTGAGGGCGTAGTGCCCATAGGTGCCGGCAATGATGTCTTTGAGGATCACGTAGGCCTCGTCATACTTGTGGCGGAGCATGAGCGTGCGCGCCATGTAGCCCGCGGCGGAGCCGCACGTGGCACGGCCTTTTGCGAAGTCTCCACCCACGCTCTTGCTGGGCAAGAGGGCCATGGCCTCCTTGAGGTCGGCCTCGACCTGATCAAGCACCTCGTCATAGGTGTTGAGGGAGGCGTACATGGTGTTGATGTCGGAATATGACGAATAGCTGGTTATGAGGCAGCACTCGTGGTGGTAGGTGGCCAAGGTGTAGTATGCCAAGGCGCGGAGGAAGAGCGCCTGACCCTTGATCTTGTTGTAGGAATCTTGGCTGAGAGCCACCTTCTCGACCTGCTGGAGGACGTAGTTGGTGCGGTTGACCACGTGGTAGCAGTCTCTCCAAATCCACTGGTTGCCAATCTCATCGGTGGAGGCGACGTTCATGTTGTCGTAGGGCAGATACCATATCTGCGACGCGTTGTAGACCTCATCGCCGCGGACGGCGTCCATGGTGTAGCCCACGCGGGCGAAAGTGCCCTCGAGGCGGATTCGGTTGTAGCAAGAGATGATGGCCTCTTGGAGCGAACTCTCATCCTTGCCGAAATCGTCGGTGGTCTGAGTATTGGGGTTTGTCACGTCCAGCTCGTCGCTGCAAGAGGAGAGGCCTCCCATGGCCGCGACAGCCAGAGCGAGCGCTATATATGTATTTTTCATAATGTCAAATTCTTGTTGGGTAAGACTCCTAGGACTTTAGAACGTGAAGTGGAGGCCGGCCATGAAGGTGCGCGGCGTCGGGAACGAGCAGTAGTTGTAGCCCGGGGTGAAGGTGCCGCCGGCAAAGTCTACATTGTAGCCCTTATATTTCGAGATGGTGGCAAGGTTCTGCGCCGAGACGTAGAGACGTACGTTGGAGAAGAGGCCTCGGAACCAGTCGTCGTTGAAGTTGTAGCCCAGCTCCACGTTGGCGATCTTCAGGTATGTGGCGTCTTGGAGGAAACGGTCGCTGAAGTAGTCATTGGAGATGGAGTTGTTTGACGCGTAGAGCACCCTCGGCTGGCTCGCGTTTGGATTCTCAGGCGTCCAGCTGTCAAGCATATCGGTACTCTTGTTGGTGAGCCCGAGCGTGCTGTGGAGCGCGATGTCGAGGTAGTCGAGGGCCTTGAAGCCTGCCGCGCCGTAGGTTGCCACGGAGAGGTCGAAGCCCTTGTACTCGACGCGGGCGTTGAGGCCGAAGTTGACCTTGGGCATGCCGTTGCCGATGAAGTCGCGGTCGGCCTCGGTGATGACGCCGTCGCCGTTCACGTCAACGTAGTAGCAGTCTCCGAGCTGCGCCCCGGTGGGCGCGGCGTAGCCGCTGGCGGTGGACTGGCCCATGGCCTGCGCATTGAGCATCTCGGTCAGGGTCTGCTGGTCGCGGATGATGCCGCCGTGCTTCAGGCCATAGAAGCGGCCGACCTCCTCACCCACAATGGTGCGGCAGTAGCCATCGGTGCGGCCCTCGTTGGTGACGCCGAGACCCGTGACCTCGTTCTTGTTGATGGTGGCGTTGGCAGAGACCTCCCACTTGATGGGGCGATCGTTGTTTCGATATGTGGCGGAGAACTCGTAGCCGCTGTTCTCCATAGTGGCGGCGTTCATGGTGACGGTGCTGTTGGTGGCGCCAGCGCTGGCCGGCACGGCCACGGCGTAGAGCAGGTCCTCGCTCTTGCTCTTGAACCAATCGAAGTTAAACTCCAGCTTGTTGGAGAAGAAGTTGACATCCACGCCAACGTCTGTGGTCTTTTTCTTCTCCCACTTTATGGCCGTGTTGACGTAGTTGGAGATGGCGGAGCCTGTGACCTTCTCACCGCCAAAGCTGTAGGTGTAGTCGCCACGGTTCATCACGTCCATATATTGGTACTCGCCAATATTCTCATTGCCAAGCACGCCATAGCTGGCGCGGATCTTGAAGAG
>CAKUYZ010000157.1 GCA_934717675.1 uncultured Bacteroidales bacterium | reverse complement strand
GATGAGGACCTGACCTATTTGCGTTCCAAGATGGATGAGATTGAGGTCATTTTCAACGCCGTGGAGCTGCAGAAGACCGGACGTGTCTCTGCTATAACAGATGCCGACACGCGAACCACTACCATCAAGGCAAATATGTCCGGTTCCATAGATAAGGACGTGTTCTTGGCCTTGAAGGAAAAAGTTTCGCAGGTAAGGGAGGAGTTTACACTCTAGTTTCTCATAAAGAATTGATAATCGAATGGCGCGCAGGCTGTGGATCTCCCCATAGTCTGCGCGCAACTAATTAAAGTGTTATGGCTCAAAGAGAAAGACTACAAGTTGAAGAGCAATATAAGTGGGATCTTACCCCGCTATATGAGTCGAAAGAAGATTGGGCGGCGGAAAAGAGGCAATTGGCGTCGGAGATTGCAGACATTCGAGGGTTCAAGGGTTCTCTGGCCAGCTCTCCGGATACTTTGCTCGATTTCCTCAGCAAAGATGCGGATAATGAGCGTCGTATGGCCAGATTGTCCATATATGCCTCGCTCCTCTCTGATCAGGATATCAGGGTTCCCGAGCATCTGGCCATGGTGAAGGAGATTGAGCAATTGTCTGTCGATTATAGTCAAATGACTGGCTTCGCCAGGCCGGAGTTGACAGCCATCAATGATGAAAAATGGGAGGAATTCTTTAACCTTGAACCCCAATTGTCCCAGTTCAAGATGACGATAGACAGGATACGGCGGCAACGCGAGCATACGCTGTCTGACGCGGAAGAGGTGTTGCTTTCGAAAGTGGCAATATTAGGAAACCCTTCGTCCGACACCTTCTCCGTCTTTTCTGACGCCGAAATGCCGATGCCATCCTTGACGCTTGCAGACGGCTCTAATGTTGAGCTTGACCACGCCACTTTTGCCAATGTGAGGTGTTCACCCTGTAGGGACGACCGAAAAGCCGCATTTGACGCCTTTTGGGCGAACTATGCCAAGTTCGAGGGGACTTTTGGCGAGTTGATGAACGGAAACCTCAAACGGATGTTCTTCAATGCGAACGTTAGGAAGTACGGCTCTTGCTTGGAAGCCGCACTGTCACGAAATGACATCCCGACGGCAGTCTACCATTCACTTATTGACAATGTCAATGAGAACCTGCCAACGTTCCATCGATACCTGCGTCTAAAGGCACGTTTGCTGGGGGTGGAGCAATTGCATTATTATGACCTCTATGCGCCTGCCGTGGAGGATGTGGACTTAGAATTCTCTTTTGCCGAGGCTCGCCAGCTTGTATTGGATGCTTTGGCACCGCTTGGCGATGAGTACCTTAGCGTGGTGCGTCGGGCGTTTGACGAGAGGTGGATAGACGCTATGCCAAATCAAGGGAAGGCGTCTGGGGCCTATTCTAACGGCGCGGCTTATGACGTCCACCCATACATACTCATGAACTTCGATGGCCGATATGACAGTGTCGGGACTCTGATTCATGAGTTGGGACATACCATGCAGAGCTACTACTCCAACCTCCGCCAACCATTTGCTTTGGCAGATTATTCCATATTTGTCGCGGAGGTGGCTTCTACGTTCAACGAGGCTCTTCTCGACCACATGATGCTGTCTAGGTTGAAAGAGTCAAGGCAGAAAATCTCATTACTGATGAGCATGTTGGACGGTTTCAAGGGAACCCTGTTCCGTCAAGCGCAGTTCGCTGAATTCCAGTTGAGAGCGTCGCAGATGGTGGAAAATGGGGAACCCATAACGGGTAGGGCCTTGTCCTTGCTCTATGGGGAAATAACGCGAAAATATTACGGCCAAGATGGCGGGGTATGCGTCGTTGACGATCCTGTGAACATAGAGTGGGCGTTCATTCCTCATTTCTATATGGGTTTCTATGTGTACCAATACAGCACTTCTTTTGTCGCCTCCCAAGCCCTTTCGGAGAGTGTATTGAGGGCTGATGAGGGCGCCCTGGGGCGTTATCTGGAGTTCTTGGCGGCTGGAGACTCAAAATATCCCATAGAGGAATTGAGGGATGCAGGTGTGGACATGCTCTCGCCGCTCCCGTTCGATATGGCAATAAAAAAGATGAACGCCCTTATGGACCAAGTTGAGGCTCTGCTTTAAGGCTCTGCGCCTCAACTCCTAAAAATCAATAAAAGCGTAATCTCAAACCTATATTTTCAACTAATTCTTAACTTTGCATCCCGTGCCGCGCCATTGCGCGAGGCTCAGTGTCAATACTGATATAAATCACACAAAGTGACCGAAACTAGGTATGTGTTCGTAACGGGCGGTGTAGCATCGTCCCTCGGCAAAGGCATCATTTCCGCTTCGTTGGCTAAGCTCCTCCAGAGCCGCGGTTACAACGTGACAATCCAGAAGTTGGACCCCTATCTTAACATTGACCCTGGCACGCTCAATCCGTATGAGCACGGAGAGTGCTACGTCACGGAAGATGGAGCTGAGACGGATCTCGACCTCGGGCACTATGAGCGCTTCCTCAATGTCCGGACAAGCCAAGACAACAATGTGACAACCGGGCGCATCTATAAGAGCGTCATTGAGAAGGAACGCAAAGGTGATTACCTTGGCAAGACGGTGCAGATCATCCCTCACATAACCGACGAAATCAAGAGGCGGATTATGCTCATGGGTACGCACCATAAGTATGATGTTGTCATCACCGAGATTGGCGGCACGGTGGGAGACATTGAGAGCCTCCCCTACATTGAGGCTGTGAGGCAGTTGAAGTGGGAGCTTGGCTATCGCGCCATGTTCATCCACCTCACCCTTGTGCCTTATCTCAGTGCCAGCAAGGAGCTGAAAACCAAGCCGACACAGCATTCCGTCAAAGCTCTGCTCGAAGAAGGCATCCAGCCAGACATCCTTGTGCTGCGTTCTGAGAAGGACATCAATGAGTCCATCAGAAAGAAGGTCGCGCTCTTTTGCAATGTCGATCCTGATGCCGTCATTCAGAGTGTGGATGTTGACTCCATATACAAGGTGCCGATCCTTATGCAGGAGCAGCATCTTGATGAGATTGCCATGAGGAAATTGCAACTCCCGGGCCATCACGAGAGCGACATGACCGACTGGAAAGCTTTCTTGGAGAAAATGGCAAATGCCACAGAGTCGGTGCGTATAGGTCTTGTAGGAAAGTACGTGGAATTGCCCGATGCTTATAAGTCCATAATCGAGGCTGTCAACCACGCCGCCACATACAACGGTCGCAAGGCGAAGCTTGAGCTCATACACTCTGAGAGCATAACGGACGGCAACGTGGAGTCTAAGCTTCAGGGGTTGCAGGGCATCATTGTGGCTCCCGGCTTTGGCAATAGGGGCACGGAGGGTAAGATTATCGCCACCCGCTATGCCAGGGAGAATAACATCCCGTTCCTTGGCATTTGTCTCGGAATGCAGATGGCTGTCGTTGAATTCGCCAGAGATGTCTTGAAG
>CAKUYZ010000156.1 GCA_934717675.1 uncultured Bacteroidales bacterium | reverse complement strand
CAAGGGCACAGAGTGCGCCATAACTGCCATAAAAATGGTGGCTCTCAACAAACAAGCCTAGCGCGAGAGCAGCATGGCGGCGCAAGAGAGGCTGGCAGGGCATTTTTTGCGCCGTTTTCACACAAAAGAAGCGGCAGAGTTATTAAATTCGCACGTGTATAATACTAAACCTAAATGGTAAAGATAACATTCCCAGACGGAAGCTCCCGCGAGTTTGAGGCAGGCGTGACCGGCATGCAGATTGCCGAGTCCATCAGCCCCAAATTGGCAAAGGAGGTTCTCGTCGCAAGCGTCAATGGTCAGTTGTACGACCTTTCACGCCCTATCGAGCAAGACAGCACAATAGAGTTGCACAAATGGGACGACCCTCAGGGCAAAAAAGCCTTCTGGCACTCATCCGCCCACCTGCTGGCAGAGGCCCTGCAAGCACTCTATCCCGGCATCAAGTTCGGCTTCGGCCCAGCCACAGACAACGGATTCTTCTATGACGTGGATCCGGGCGAAGGCAACACCATCAAAGAGGGTGACCTCGCCACCATCGAGAAGAAAATGCTCGAGTTGGCTCGCCAAAACAACCCCTTTGTCCGCAAAGAGGTGACGAAGGCCGAGGCACTGAAAATTTTCGATGCAAACAACCAGACATATAAGGTTGAGCACATAAGCGACCTGGACGAGGGCAAAATCACCACCTACACCCAGGGCAGCTTCACAGATCTCTGCGCGGGTCCGCACATTCCCAATACCGGCCTCATCAAGGCCATCAAGCTGACGAGCGTGGCCGGAGCCTACTGGCGCGGCGATGAGCACAACCAGCAACTCACGCGAATTTATGGCGTGTCGTTCCCCAAGCAGAAAATGCTCGAGGAGTACCTGACGATGCTCGAGGAGGCCAAGAAACGCGACCACCGCAAGATTGGCAAGGAGATGAAGCTCTTCACATTCTCCGACCGCGTGGGCGCGGGCCTGCCCCTTTGGCTTCCGGATGGAGCCCGGCTGCGCCGCAGGCTTGAGGAGTTCCTCCGAGACGTGCAGGAAAGCTATGGCTACATCCCCGTCATCACGCCACACATTGGCAACAAGGCCCTATACGTCACCTCGGGCCACTACGCGAAATATGGCAAGGACAGCTTCCAGCCCATCCACACCCCCGTCGAGGGCGAGGAGTATCTGCTGAAGCCCATGAACTGCCCCCACCACTGCGAGATATACCGCTCGGAGCCGCGATCTTACAAAGACCTGCCACTGCGCTACGCGGAGTTCGGCACCGTCTATCGCTACGAGCAGAGTGGCGAGCTCCACGGACTGACGCGAGTGCGCGGCTTCACCCAAGACGACTCGCACATCTTCGTGCGCCCCGACCAGATAAAGACGGAGTTCGAGAAGGTGATGGACATAATCCTCTACATCTTCAAGACGTTCAACTTCACGCAATACACCACGCAGGTGTCGCTCCGCGACCCGAACAACCGCGAGAAGTATATAGGCTCCGACGAGAACTGGCAGAAGGCCGAGGCAGCCATCATTGAGGCGTGCAAAGAGAAGGGCGTGCCGTTTGTCGAGAAGACTGGCGAGGCCGCGTTCTACGGCCCGAAGCTTGACTTTATGGTGAAGGACGCCATAGGCCGCGAGTGGCAGCTCGGCACCATCCAGGTGGACTACAACCTGCCTGAGCGTTTCGAGCTGGAGTATGTCGGCGCGGACAACAAGCCACACAGGCCCGTCATGATCCACCGCGCGCCATTTGGCAGCATGGAGAGGTTCGTGGCCGTGCTCATAGAGAACACCGCGGGCAAATTCCCACTCTGGCTCACTCCCAACCAGGCCATTGTGCTGCCCGTGAGCGAGAAGTTCAACGACTACGCCGACAAGGTGGTAGAGCAGCTGAACCGCATCGGAGTGCGCACCATCGTGGACAATCGCAACGAGAAGATTGGCCGCAAAGTTCGAGACAACGAGCTGAAGCGAATCCCATACATGCTGATTGTTGGCGAGAAAGAGGCGGCCGACGGCACCGTGTCCATCCGCAAGCAAGGCGAGGGCGAGCAAGGAACGCTCAGCATAGCCGACTTCGGCAAGAAAATTAATGACGAGGTCTACGAGATGCTGAACGCTAACAAGCTGACCCCTACGAAATAAAAACCACCCTCAAGGAACATTTCGGGCGAAGATATGCATTGGAAAATCAAAACGATGCGTATCTTTGCACCGAAATTATCAAAAACAAAACAAGAGTCATAACGCATAGTGAATACCACCACCAATAATAATGGGCGTCCGTCGGGCAACGGCGGAAATGGCGGAAACTATCAGGGCCGGCGAGGCCCGCAGCAGCCTGAGGCAGAACACAGGATCAACAACAGGATCCGAGTGCCGAAGGTGAGGCTCGTTGGCGACAACATTGAGAACCCTGGCGTATACTCAACCCAGGAGGCGATGAAGATGGCCGACGAAATGGAGCTTGACCTGGTCGAGATCTCCCCCACTGCCGACCCTCCTGTTTGCAGGATTCTGGACTACCAGAAGTTCCTCTACCAACAGAAGAAGAAGCAGAAGGAAATCAAGGCCAAGCAGGTGAAGACCGTGGTGAAAGAGATTCGCTTCGGGCCTCAGACTGACGACCATGACTACGACTTCAAGCTGAAACACGCCCAGAAGTTCATTGAGGAGGGATCTAAGGTTAAGGCCTACGTCTTTTTCCGAGGGCGTTCCATCCTCTTCAAGGAGCAGGGCGAGATTCTCTTGCTGCGTTTTGCTAATGACCTTGAGGACGTGGCGCGCGTGGAGCAGATGCCAGTGTTGGAGGGTAAGAGGATGACGATGTTCCTCGCCCCAAAGCCCAAAAAGAACTAGAGAAGCCTAGGTTTATCCTAATAACAACCGGTCACGCCGGGGCAGATGCAGGACGGCACGGCCGCAAGGACGCGCGCGAGCATCGGCAGGCAGCACGGCTGACCATAAGAGTAAGAACAAAATGCCTAAAATGAAGACCAACTCGAGCGCGAAGAAGAGGTTCACCCTCACCGGCTCGGGCAAGATTAAGAGAAAGCACGCCTACAAGAGGCACATCCTCACGAAGAAGGGCACGAAGCAGAAGCGCAACCTGACCCATGCCGGCCTGGTTGATCAGACCAACGTTCGCGAGGTCAAGCTCCTTCTCCACATCTAAGACAACAAACAAGCGGGGCAAGGGATTCGGTAAAAGAATGATTTGGAACCGCAACCTGCCCAATAATCAAAGTGTCGGCTCGCGCCCCTAAGTCGCAACCAAACAGAGTTGCGCGCCAGGCCGACAGAAACAAGAAAAGAAATGCCAAGATCAGTCAATCACGCAGCTTCCCGCGCAAGGCGCAAAGCTATCCTCAAACTCACTAAGGGTAACTTCGGTCGTCGTAAGAACGTCTGGACCGTAGCCAAGAACACTTGGGAGAAGGGTCTTACCTACGCCTTCCGTGACCGCCGTAACAAGAAGCGCAACTTCCGCGCTC
>CAKUYZ010000155.1 GCA_934717675.1 uncultured Bacteroidales bacterium | reverse complement strand
ATCTCATCCAATGGCGCGACGTCACCCGCTGTGTCAAAAACACCATCCGTCAGCACCATGATGCCGCCCTCGTGCGTCTCCTTGGCAATGTAGTTTTGGGCTAGCGTCAGCTTCTTACGCAGGTTGTCAACATCGTTGTGGGCATAGACGAAGCACTTCCCTCCTTTGGCTCGGTGGAGCAGTATTCCGTCAGTTATTGAGGCGTTTGCGAGTGAGTCATAGACAATTACGTCAAATCTGTTGCACAGGGTGTCAATGGCAGAGACCATGGCCTGATAGCCAAAATTGACAATGAAAGCGTCTTCAGTCCCCATAAAGCGCGCAATGCTGTCCTCTAGCTCTTCGTGCTTGGTCGTTTGGCCAGATATTATGCGCGTACCCATAGGATAACCTAGTCCCCAGTGCTGTGCGGCGAGAGTATCCGCCTGGCGCACCTCAGGGTCGTTGGCCAACCCTAGGTAGTTCTCCATGCTCCAGTTGATGACGTTTTTGCCGCGAAATTTCATGACTGCGCCAATCTCTCCCTCCAACTTTGGGAAGGCGAAATAGCCGTGAGCCACCTCCTGGTATTTGCCCAGGGTCCCGCCACGGGTATCGTCAATCTTTTTAAAGAGATCCATAACAGTACTCCCTATGATGATTTGTTTACCCGCAAAAATACTAAAATTCCAGCTCGGTATGTATATGAATGTGCATGACTATGTGCATGGCCCGGGGGCTCACAAGGTTCGTTGGATTGTGTTTTTTGATGTGGGGTAAAAGAAAAAGCGGATGGCCAAATGTTGGCCATCCGCCATTGGGGAACTTTAAGTTTTGGGGCAGTTACTTTTCTTTCTTCCAGAGCTTTGTCATGTCTTCCAGAGTTTTCCCTTTGGTCTCGGGAACCAGCTTGAACACGAACAGGGCGGCCGCTATGCAGATGACGCCATAGAGCGCATAGGCAAAGACGTGTCCGAAATTGTCCATTGATGGCAATGACATGTCGTACATAGGGACGAATGTGGATGAGACAATAAAGTTGAAAATCCACTGGAATGCGACAGCGACGGCCATGGCGGCTCCGCGTATGGTGTTTGGGAAAATCTCCGCTATGAGGACCCAGCAGATGGGGCCCCAAGAGAACATGAAGGAGGCGGAGTATACCATGATGCTTATGACTGGCAGATAGCCAGGGTCCGCCATCATGTTACTGACGGCCACTCCCGCGGCGCCTATTGCCATTCCTATCGAGCCGCTTATAAGCAGCGGGCGGCGCCCCAGTTTCTCCACTGTAAGGACGGCCACGAGCGTGAAGAACAAGTTGATTATGCCCATCATGACGGTTTGACGCATTGGGTCGCCCATGCCCATGCTCTCAAAAATTCGAGGCGCGTAGTACAAGACGGCGTTGATGCCCACGGCCTGCTGGAATACGCTGAGCATTATGCCTACAAAAATGACCAAGTAGCCATACGTGAAGATTGGCTCTTTGGCCTCGTGAGCCGTAGCCTTGATGTTTGCCAAGATGGTGCGGGCCTCTGTCTGGCCGTTGATGCGCGCCAGCACGTCAAGAGCTTTTTCGTCTTTGCCAATCATGGCCAAATAGCGCGGGGTTTCCGGCACGAGCAGGACGAGCAGAGAGAACAGTCCGGCGGGGAATGCCGCACTAAGGAACATATATCTCCACCCCGCGGAGATGGTCCACGGGTCAGAAGCCACGATGTCTACATTGTAAATGCCCTCGGCAATCTTGGTTATGATTGGGTTTGTGTGCTCTCCCAAAATCAAGAAGTTGACAAAGTAAACCACCAACTGGCCCGAAATTATGGCGAATTGATTCCAAGACACAAGGGTGCCGCGAATCCGCGCAGGCGCAATCTCTGCAATATACATTGGGCAAAGGGCGGAAGCCAAACCTATGCCGAGACCGCCAATGATCCTATATATGTTGAAGGCGACAAGAAGCCCGAACGTCGCCTTGCCATGCTCGAAGAATATAAACTCCGGCATATAACTGCCTAAGGCGGACAGGAAGAAGAGCAATCCTGCCACGAAAAGCGAGCGTTTGCGTCCGAAGCGTGTGGCTATCATTCCTGAAATGGCGCTGCCAATGATGCAGCCTATAAGCGCGCTCGATGATGTGAACCCATGCCAAAAGCCCGTGTACACGAAGTCTTTAGCTCCGAGGAAGAAAGCCTGAAGCCCCTTCTCCGCTCCCGATATGACGGCCGTGTCATATCCAAAAAGCAGGCCTCCCAGCACAGCGACAAGCACAATGCCTGCCAAATATGCCGTACTGCCTTTATCTGTTGTGTTTGTCATTAGTGTAACTATGAAAAATTTTAAGCACCTAAATGATAGTTAACAAATTGAGGTGCGGATGAGAAAAAGGCCAGCCCCCAAGTTGGAAGTGAGGGCTGGCCCATAGCCTGGAGGTCAGATTAGCAATACATGCTTACAATCTGCTCATAAAGCTCTTGCTTGCCGCTGGTCTGCTTGGGCTCGCCTACTTTCTTGCCATACTCGTAGGCCTGCTCGAGGGTCATCTTGCCATCCTCGAACTCCTTGCCCTTGCCGCTGTCGAAGCTTGCGTAGCGGTCTGCCTTCATCTTCTTGTAGGGGCTCTTCTCGAGGAGCTCCGCAGCGGAGAGAAGGGCGCGGGCCATGGCGTCCATGCCGCTCACATGGGCAATGATGATGTCATCGAGGTCGGTTGAGTTACGACGCGTCTTGGCATCGAAGTTCGTGCCTCCATCCTTGAAACCACCGCCACGGATGATCTCCATCCATGCCTGCGTGAGCTCATAATTGTCAATTGGGAACTGGTCGGTGTCCCAACCATTCTGGTAGTCACCGCGGTTGGCGTCGATGCTGCCGAGCATGCCGGCGTCAACGGCGCAAGCGAGCTCATGCTCGAACGTGTGGCCTGCGAGGGTTGCATGGTTAACCTCGATATTGACCTTGAAGTCCTTGTCGAGACCATTGGCGCGGAGGAAGCCGATTACGGTCTCGGTGTCCACGTCATACTGATGCTTCGTCGGCTCCATAGGCTTCGGCTCAATGAGGAATGTGCCCTTGAAGCCTTTGGCGCGTGCGTAGTCGCGAGCCATGCGGAGCATCTGCGCCATGTGGGCCTTCTCGCGCTTCATGTCGGTGTTGAGCAGGCTCATGTAGCCCTCGCGACCGCCCCAGAACACATAGTTGGTGCCGCCGAGCTCGATGGTGGCGTCAATGGCGTTCTTAATCTGGACAATGGCGCGTGCGACGACGTCGAAGTCTGGGTTGGTGGATGCGCCGTTCATGTAACGCTTGTTGCCGAACACGTTGGCTGTGCCCCAAAGCAGCTTGATGCCAGTCTCGGCCTGCTTCTTCTTGAGGTAAGCTACGACCTCTTTGAGGTTCTTCTCGTAGTCCTCAACATTGTCAGCCTCTGCGCAGAGATCAACATCGTGGAAGCAGTAGTGCTCAATGCCGAGTTTCTGCATAATCTCGAAGCCGGCGTCCGCCTTCTCCTTTGCAGCTGCAACAGGGTCTGGGTTTGTGTTCC
>CAKUYZ010000154.1 GCA_934717675.1 uncultured Bacteroidales bacterium | reverse complement strand
GTTCCGAAAAGGCGCGCCCACCACCCCCGTGACATGCACCAGCATGCGTCTGCTGACCGCCCGCGAGGTGGAAGCGCAAGGGCGCAAGGCATGGTCGCTCCGTCAAGGGCAATCGGACATGGCCGAGGCCACCTTACGGAACAACACAGACGATGAGCAGACGCGCGTCATAAGCCTGTCGCTCTTCGACGCCCAGGGACAATGGGTGGCGGACTTGGCGGAACAGCGCGTGACATTAGCCCCCAGGCAAGAGGCTCAAGTGGCACTACCGACACTGCTGACCGACATGGCCACGGGCCCATACATGGCGCGCCTCACGGAGGCCGAGGGCGACTATGACACGCCACGCCCACTGGAGCCGTCGGCCCAGGCCACGATGTTGCTTCAAGTGACCCGATGACCAAAGCGCAGGAGGGGGAGGACATCAGCGGCACGTGAACACTCTTAAAGAGGCTGCACGCCACACATGGCGCGGGGTACGAGACACGGTTCTGGCCACGGTAGCCTTCGCAGGCTGCGGAGTGGCGGTGTTTATCGCCATAGGCTTGTTTCTGGCCGTCACGGGCTACGAAGCGGACGAGGCGGAAACTGAGCCGGAGACCTGTCGCACGGTCGGCTTCACAACATATGCCGCGGCAGACGTCCCCAACGTACGCCTCACGAGCCGGAAGTTACACGTCTCAGACCCCGCCGCATTGCTCTCCACACCGGCACGCTGCACTGTGGACAGCATCCTCACAGCGCTGGAGGACTCCACAGGAGTTCAAGTGGCAGTGGCGATGTTGCCATCGATTGGAGACAAAGATATCTTCGACTTCTCGCAAGAGCTGTTTGAGAAGTGGGGCGTGGGAAGGAAAGGGTTTGACGACGGCCTGCTGATGGTCTACGTGGACGACATCCGCAAGATTCGCTTCCACACGGGCTACGGGCTGGAGGCCACGATGACAGACGCCACGTCGCGGCGGATACAGTCCTCGGCCATGGTGTCACACTTCAAGGAGGGGGACGTCGACGCGGGTCTGGTGAGTGGCGCACGCGCCGTGAGCCGCCTGCTTTCGGGCGGCGAGCCGCCAACAGGCCGAAACGAAGAAGATGGGGACTTATGGGGCTACGCGGTGGCTTTTCTGGCCATTGTGATAGGAGGCGCGCCAGCCGCCAGTCTGCTTGGCAAGGCGTGGAGGCGGGCAAGCCTGAAAATGAGGCGATGCCCATCTTGCGGAAAGCGCGGCGGGCTGCGCAAAGCGGGCGACAAGGCCTACTACTCCGGCGAAGGCGGGCTGCACTGGAGGCAAGCGTATGCTTGCGCACTCTGTGGCTTCGAATTCGAGACAAGCGGAATGGCCGCGGCCAACGGTGGTGACAAGACCGTCACCGCGGCGGCCACGGCAGAAGACAGCGCGACAGAAGACCACGAAGATGGGGACTCCTATGGCGGTGGAGACACGGGAGGCGGAGGAGCCACATCGGGCTGGTGACGAGACGCGCGATTCGTTTAACCATAAAACAACAATTTCTTAACCTATAATCTTTTAACATTCAATTTCTTTAACTATGAAACGTATCATTGTTATGGCCATCTCTTTCATGGCCGCACTCCTCGCATTCACTTCGTGCGCCAGCGATGACCGCACGGCCGAAGTCGACGAGGCCATCAAGACTCACGACGTGGCCAAGGTGCGCAGCATTGCCGACGAGTTCATGTCTAACGTGGAGAAGCTTGACGGCGCACAGTACAGCGGCCTGATCTACGCCATCATCAACATGCCCGCCATCGATGACAACCTCACGCCCGACAAACTCCAGGAGTACTCCGGCATGCTCGGCACAGCGTTCAAGTACGCCCTCAAGAATGACGACTTCGTCAAGGGCGTTGAGAAGGCCGGCAAGACAACCGACGAGTATTTCCAGATATGCTCCCAGATGATCCTCAGCCAGGCCGCAAGGTTCGAGTCCGCCGAGGAGGCTGAGCCACAGGCAGAAGAAGCCGAGGGCGCAGAAGAGGAGATTGAGGAGACGGAAGACGACGGAATGGACGGTCCAGAGAAATAGCCCACAGACGCTCTGAAATATAAAAGGCACTACCTGCGGCATGGCTCATCCGGTGTCCGCAGGGGTGCCTGTTTTTCACATTCATAGAATCAGTATGAACAAAACATTTACCACCTTTCTGACTGTCGCCTTGGCGGCGACCGCAGCTAGTGAGGCTCAAGCGCAAACGTTTGACTCAAACGGCTTTGCCGAAAACGCGGGGGCAGAAGCCACGATTGACCAAAAATATCAAAAGCCCCCAAAAGTTGACGGCGTTTTCGAGATCGCAAACGCCGGCCAGCTCTACTGGTTCTTTTGCCAAACCACGCAAGAGGTGGACCCACGCGACACGACCAAACAGATATCGCAAAACTCCAACAACGCCAAACTCACGGCCGACATCAGGATCAACAGTTCCGTGGCAAACGGAACCGAGAGCGAGCTGCGCAATTGGGTACTCCTGACAGAATATAAAGACAGCGCCAAATATACATTCCGCGGCTCATTCAACGGCGACGGGCACACAATAGACGGCGTATGGTGCGAAGCGGAGGGGGACGCAGACGCCAGCCTTTTTAATGTGGTGGCAGACGGCGGAAATGTAAAGAATCTCACCATTGGCAGCGACAGCAAATTTTTCACCTTTAATGACCATGACGCTGCCTCCGTGGCAATATACGTGTATGGCGACATAATCTCGGTGACAAACCGAGCCTCAATAAGCGCCACTATGGCGGGAGGCATTGCAGTGTATTGTGGCGGCAGAATAATGACATGTCATAACAATGGAAATATTGGCAAAGATGCAGTCCCTGGAGGGTTGAACTTTGCCGGTGGCATATGCGCAGAGCTGGAGAACGGGATCATCCAAAAGTGCATAAACAGTGGGAACGTGGTAAATGCCAGAAACGGAACTGGTGGGATCTGCGGGATTTGCGGCAAGAATAGCGGCATAAGCAACTGCCTGAACACTGGCAATATAAGCGGGCAGTGGTACGTAGGTGGCATTGTCTGCCACTTGGGAGCAGATGTAGAAGATGATGAACAGCCAAGCGTAGACAACTGCAGCAGCGTGGGTGAGATAAGGGTTAATGACACAGAATATGGGGGAGGATGCGTGGCCGTGTGTGAAGGAGGCAACATCTCACACTGTTACTTCTATCAGCTCAGTGGCATATACGGCAGCCTTGAGCTATGCCCAGAACTCACACTAGGAGGGTTTTCTAGTGAGGAAAGCATTGGCGGAGCCATGGATGAAGTGCAATACCCCTCTGGCGAAGTGGCCTGGGCGTTGGGCAGCGCCTGGGGGCAAAACATAGACAACGGAGAAGAGGCGATGCCATATCCAGAGCCTGGCAACGCGGCCCGCGTGTATAAAGTGGATCTTCTATCTTGCAACGGCAGCGGTGAGGTTATTGGCATAACGTTCAGCAACACCAACAAGCCAAAGACCGACTCACACCACTTCGATGAAGATGGCGTATGCACCGCGGCGGGC
>CAKUYZ010000153.1 GCA_934717675.1 uncultured Bacteroidales bacterium | reverse complement strand
GTGTAGGTGAGGCCATGGTAGCTCTCGTCTGGCGTGCAGAGGCCCGGGAACTTGTCGGCGTGAGCCTCCCAGTCAAAATTGCCACTGTCGCACACGGCTCCGCCCACTTGCGTGGCGTGGCCGTCCATATATTTGGTGGTGGAGTGCGTGACGATGTCGCAGCCCCACTCAAAGGGGCGACAGTTGATTGGCGTGGCGAACGTGTTGTCCACAATGAGCGGCACCCCGTGGCGGTGGGCCATGTTGGCGAAACGCTCAATGTCGAAGATCGCGCAACCGGGGTTCGATATGGTCTCGCCAAAGAAACACTTGGTGTTTGGGCGGAACTCCTTCTCGATGCGCTCATCGGGCCATGAGGGGTCGACGAAAGTGCACTCGATGCCCAGCTTCTTCATCGTGACGCCAAAGAGGTTGAAAGTGCCTCCGTATATGTTGTTAGACGTGATGAAGTGGTCACCGGCCTGGCAAATGTTGAACACGGCGTAGAAGTTGGCGGCTTGGCCAGAAGAGGTGAGGACGCAGCCCGCGCCGCCCTCCAGCTCGTTGATTTTGGCCGCCACGGCGTCGTTGGTCGGGTTTTGGAGTCGGGTGTAGAAATAGCCCTCGGCCTTGAGGTCGAAGAGGTCGGCCATGGCCTCGCTGCTGTCATATTTGAAGGTGGTGCTCTGGATGATGGGCAACACTCGGCTCTCGCCGTTCTTGGGTTTCCATCCGCCCTGGACGCAGATGGTCTCGAGATTACGCTTTTTCGTCATTTTACCTCATGCGCGTTTAATATTTTTATGCGCCGTGGCAAATATAGACATAAAGAATGGGGATGGCAAAGGAGGACTGGACATCTGCTCCCACGTGGCCCGATGTGAAACATTTTGCGACCCTCGAAGCGAAGACGAGAAAATTTGCCATCTTTGCGCTAGGCAGCTTCATTGGCGCAGCAATAGCATTAGGACTTTGGCGCAACGAGCGCGATAAAAAGGCAAAATAATCAGTGAACAGAAAAGCAAAACCATTCATCAATACGCAAGGAAGAGGTCTGTTAAAGTGAAGACAGCAATGGCACAAAAGCAATGTACACAAACACAACAAGTGATAGATACCCTTCGCAAAACAGGAGGATATGCCACCCTTGGTGACTTATATCGTCTGGTCGATACAAAATCATGGGCAACAAAGACGCCAAATGAATCTATCCGAAGAATTGTGCAGCATTCTGACGAGATATTTAAAATCCAACCAGGGCTTTGGGCTCTTGAGGAGTGCCGTGAAGAGGTGTTGCGCAAATTCGACATTCTAGCTAAGGAAGAAAAGAGTGTTGAGCGGTTTACGCATGGTTACTATCAAGGACTTATTGTAGAGATTGGCAATATGAAGCATTATGCCACCTACGTTCCTGCGCAAGACAAAAATCGCAAGTTCCTTGAAAAGCCATTGAAAGAAATTTGCTCCACAACATGTATTCCTGAATTTTCATATGAGAATCTGACTGACAGGGCAAAAACGGTAGATGTCATCTGGTTCAATGAACGTAATATGCCAAATAGTTTCTTTGAAGTTGAACACTCAACGGATATTCAAAACTCAATAACCAAGTTTTGTGATTTGCAAGACTTCAATAGTCGCTTCTTGATTGTCGCACCTCAAAATCGCAAGGAACAGTTTGACAAAGTGATGAGTAGAACAGCATTTAAAGATGTAAAGGAGCGTGTCGCTTTCCATAGTTATGAGAGTATCAATAAGCAATACGAACTAATGTGCGCAGCAATGTCGGGCGATGGTTTCATATAAAGACAAACTTATGGGATAGCTAGACGCCATTTTGACCTAACAGCATATCTTGCCGAAGACTACATAATTAGATAAATACAAATGGTTGACTTGACTCAGGGCTTTAACGAGGGGATGAATAACATCCTGACGTGGAGGAACCGCTACACCGCGAGCGAGTATGCGGGCAAGGTTGTACTCAACATTTTCTACCGGAAATATACAATGCAGGAGATGTGGGGTGAGATGCAACCATATATCGATCACACAAAGGGAGGAGATTTCGCCAAGGCCGTAACGGAGTTGGAAATCATATATTCAAATACGGCCACGTCTAAAGTGCACTCCACCCTTCTTGCCAAGTTGAAGTATCACCCGGAAAGACAGGTTGGCGGCACCTCCTACAAATCTTTCGGCCAGCTCATCAAGAGAGCCTCCGCGGGAGACGGCGAGGCGAAGGAGGAGATTGAGTTCAACTATCTCTACCACCTGTTGTCCGACAAGGCCACGCTTTACTGGGCCGCGGCCTGCTCCACTGGCGTTGACAAGATCAAGGCCATCGCCACTATCTCTGGCTATGTCATTGAGCCTATGGCCATAGACGACTACTCCACAGTCAACAAAGCCCTGGGTCAGCTGTGCGCGGCCCCGTATATGCACAACCATTATAACCCGCTTCCGTAAGATGGGCAAGAATGGTGGGGATGTGGGCAGGCTCGTCAGCGTATTGTCCGGCATGCAGGGTTTCGACGAGTTCCATAAAGGTTGCTCGAACCGTGAGAGCCTCTATGACGTGGCCGATGGTTTCCTATTGTGGAAAAGGCAAAAAGGCCTGCTGCAGCCGGGAGAAGAGACCACTCTGAAAATTTTAAGAGAGAAGCTCGAGCAACTGGGGCGAGGAAAGCGTAAACCGGTTGTCTGGCCAAGTGGAACATCTTGCCATAAAAGACCCGCTAGTGGAAGAGTTCAGAAAGGATTTCCACGAATGCAGAACGGGGCAAGTGGCAATAAAGAGAGTGGCCAACCAGCATTACAAGACGCGGACGGAAGATGCCGCATATATCGGCCTGAACTTTGAGCCCGTACACCATAAGTATCGCAAGACACGGAACCCGTTTATTAACACTGAACTGGCCATCGCGTTCAACAACTCCGGCGTATATTCCGCAGGGCTGGCCCACTTAAAGAAATCGTTGTATTCTGCTTTCGCCCACCCGAACCCATATTGGGAGTCGCCCTACGAAATTTACGGCTGCACAGAGGCCATTTGGGAGGTGCAGTATCTTCTTGGAGACAGCGGGCTAGACATTCTGTCTGAGAGTCACAAAGGTTTCAGGCTCAAGCTGTTGAAGCTGCTATACTTATACTTGAGCCGCTCCATTCACATTGCCTACGGCAGCCTTCATTCACTCCAATACATCTCCAACAGAGCCACGCTGCTCTATGATTACTACCGTGAGTTCACGATTATTTTTGGGGGCGCCGACCTTTGGGTGACAAACATAGACGTGCAGGTCATGTCAGACAAAGCTTACGCCTACGGCATGGCGGAGGATCTGGGGCTAGCCACCGAGTTCAAACAAGACTTTTGGGACTCGCTTAAGATGTATCGGTATGGGAGCCTCATACCTTTCAGCTCCATCGGGTCTCTGGATCTTAATGACGAGACCATGGGCGAGTTGAACAGACGAGGCTGGCTCCGAAGCATCGCCTTAGGCAACAGGTTATACGAGGAGTATAAGAGGGGCGGGCTTCATATGGAC
>CAKUYZ010000152.1 GCA_934717675.1 uncultured Bacteroidales bacterium | reverse complement strand
CCTCAACGTCATCGACGTCAATAGCGGCAACAAGTCCAAGACGGCCTCCAACCACGAGAATAACGCCTTGGAGACCAACCTTGCCGCCGCAGACGAGATAGCAAGACAGTTGAGACTGCGCGACATGGGCGGCATTGTGGTTGTTGACTTTATCGACATGCAGAGTGCCGACAATCGCAACAAGCTGTATGAGAGGATGAAAGAGGCTATGGCCAAAGACAAGACCAAGCACAACATCCTGCCCCTGAGTAAATTTGGCCTGATGCAAATCACAAGGCAGCGCGTCAGACCGGTCATGACCATCGACACCACCGAAAAATGCCCAACGTGTGGTGGCACTGGCAAAATCCAGACTTCCGTCCAGATTCCAGACATGATAGAGGCCGCTATAGCAAAAGAGGCCTCGGAACACGACGGCAGTTTCACACTACGCTGCCACCCTTTCATCTACGCCTTTTTGAAGAAAGGATTCCCATCCAAAATCCTGAGGTGGAAGATGAAATACGGCTTTTTCAGACTTCACGTCCAGCCGTCGGCATCCCTCGGCATCGTAGACTACAAGATCTACGAGCAATAGCCTAGAGGCGACGCCCCAGATGAATCACCCCCCGTGCGAAGAAAATTTCGCACGGGGGTTTCTGTTTTCCAGCACGCAAGACTCACGAAAGAAACAAGACAATCGCTCCCAAGCATCCCTATGAGTAATATTTTTTATACTTTTACGATGAAAAACAAGGCATATCAAAAAGACGAGAAATGTCAGTAAACAAAGTCATCCTCATCGGCAACGTCGGCAAGGACCCCGACGTAAGGTACTTCGACGCAAACAAGGCCGTGGCCAATTTCACCCTCGCCACGACAGAGCGCGCCCGTAAAGGCGCAAATGATCAAATCATTCCAGAACGTACTGAGTGGCACAACATTGTGGTAAGAGGTGGACTCGTACAGGTGGTGGAGAAGTACGTGCACAAAGGCTCAAAACTTTACCTGGAGGGGAAGATACGCAGCCGCACGTATGTGGATCGTGAGAACCAAACGCGTTTTGTGACGGAGATTGTGGTGGACGAGTTGGAGATTCTGAGTCGCCGTGAGGCTCGCGACGGCCAAGAGCACCCACAGGCACAAACCGCACAAGGCTCTATGGGCGAGCCGCAGGCTGACTACGGCGACAAGGAAGACATCATCGCCTCCGACTTCAACACCCCCTTCTAAACACCTGACAATTGGACTATTTCCATGCCCTGGCGACCAGCCTTTCAGAGATTACAATGAAACCAGTCACGGTTGAGACCGCGGCAGTTGGTATTCTTCTGGTCGTTCTGTTGTTTCTCAGCGGCTTCGCATCGGGAAGCGAGGTGGCCATGTTCTCCCTGACTCCATTGGAGAAAGAAACGATGGAGGACAGCGACAAGCCCAAGGACAAGGCCGTACTGCGCCTTTTGGACAACCCCAAGAGACTTTTGGCTACGATTCTGATCACGAATAACTTCGTGAACATATCCATCGTCATGCTGTCCGCCCACTTTTCAAAATCGTTGGTGGACTTCGGGGGGGCGAGAGTGTTGCAGTTTATCTTTGAGACGATAATCATCACCGCGCTCATATTGTTCTTCGGTGAGATTTTGCCCAAAATATTCTCGCAACAGCACCGCGTAGGCTTCGCCAGGGCTGCGGCATATCCTCTCACCGTAGCGGAAAAGGTCTTCGCACCTTTTTCCGCACTCCTGATGAAATCAACCAATGTGGTCAACGCCAAGTTGGCGAAGCACCAGAACTCAATGTCGCAAGACGACCTGTCTCAGGCCTTGGACCTCACTTCCAACTCCATGACCGACGAGAAGGAGATGCTTGAAGGCATCGTGAAGTTCATGGATTTGGAGGTGTGCGACATCATGACGCCTCGGGTAGACGTTGAGACCATATCTTACGCATCTAGTTTCAAGAAGGTACTGAGCACGGTGGTGGAGTCAGGTTACTCAAGGCTCCCTGTAATCGGGGAGACTCCAGACGATGTGAAGGGCATCATCTACGTCAAAGACATATTACGGCATTTGTCATGTAATGATGACTTTGACTGGCACCCCACCATCCGCAGGAGTTTCTTCGTGCCTGAAACGAAAAAGGTGAATGACCTCCTGACGGAGTTCCAATCCACAAAGACGCATATGGCCATTATTGTGGATGAGTACGGATGTATGCAGGGCATCATAACTTTGGAAGATATAATTGAGGAGATTGTCGGAGACATCAGTGACGAGCAAGATGAGGATGACCCCAAAGACTGGTACAAACAGCCCGACGGCTCATACATATTTGAAGGAAAGATCTCATTGAACGACTTCTTCAAAGTTCTGAACATTGATGGCGATGTCTTTGACAAGTCAAGAGGTGACGCAGAGACTCTCGCTGGCCTCTTGCTAGAGAGAACGGGAGTGATTCCAAAGAAAAAAGACATAGTGGAGATCGGGAAATACAAGTTTGAGGTTTTGTCTGCCGACCAACGCAGAATCCACAAAGTGAAACTTGTGATAAAAGCAGAGGCGAAAAAATGATTCTGCACATCAAGAGAAAGGTAAGATGGTCTGTGGCTTCCACAGCAGTGATATTGCTTTCGATCCTCTGCTCATGCTCCACCCCACCCTCTCCCAAACCGAGAGGCTATTTTAGGATAACTCTGCCCGAACACTCGTATTGCGACTACACGTCAGCCACCCTGCCATACAAGTTCCAAAGAGCTAGCATTTGCCACGTGGAGCAGGATGACGAGCGCGGGGCGCAAAACACGTGGACCAATATCGTATACCCCACCCTGCGTTGCAAGATCCACCTGACCTATATGTCTTTGACCACAAAAGAGGAAGACCTAGCCTACGAAGACAGCCATCAGTTCGCCTACAAACACACAATTGTGGCCGACGCCATTGGCGAACACTATTATGAGGACAAGGACAGGTCGGTATTCGCGACAATGTATGAAATCAAGGGCAACGCAGCATCTCCGGCGCAGTTTGCCATAACCGACAGCGCAGGGAGGTTTTTCCGAGGCTCACTCTATTTCTATTGCCGCCCAAACAAAGATAGTCTGGCACCCGTGATAGCCTATGTAAGCGAAGATATCAACCACCTCATCGAGACATTCAACTGGTTAGACAACGCTCATGCCACTAATAAAGAAAAAGCAGGACGGTGACACGCAGACTGGCGTATGGCGAATGACCGAGACTCTCGCAGAATTAGAGAGCAGGTATGAAATACAGCCCGCCGAGCGAGCCACATATTCCGGGTTTCGCAATGACAGAAGGCGTAAAGAATGGCTGACGGTGAGGATATTGCTAGAGGAGCTTTTGGGCAAAGACGTCCACATTTCATATCAACCAAGCGGGAAACCATTTCTCATTGGCAGCAACCTCTTCATAAGCATCACGCACACAATAGGCTACGTGGGCATAAGGTTGGGCATACAGCCAGTGGCGTTAGATATGGAATATAAGTCGCGCCGCGTGATAAACCTGATACCGCGTTTTGTCTCGCCAAGGGAGATGCAGTAC
>CAKUYZ010000151.1 GCA_934717675.1 uncultured Bacteroidales bacterium | reverse complement strand
CCTCATATTTATATGGCGTGGTCGCCAGGACGCGCGCGATCCAGTCAGTAAGCTCTCCCAAACTCTCCTCCTCATTGAACGAGGGGACGACAATGGACAAGTCTATCATCTGCTTAGTGTAAAAATGCCGATGGCAAAGGTAGTGAATATGGGAGAAGAGCGGAAAAATGGCGGCGGAAAACGCAAAGGGGGGAGACAAGAAAGACAGGGGCAAACAAGAAGCGGCGCACCCCGCAAGGGACGCGCCGCAAGAGAGAGTATCTAAATGTTCAACCTTTTATCGCTTGACGACCTTAGAGGTGGTGCCATCCGCATGGCGGACAATGTAGATGCCGCGGCGGTCGATGGAGTAGACCCTCTTGCCGGCAAGGTCGAAGACCTCGTCCGCACCACTGGGCACGGTGATGGCCGGGAGGGCCGTGGTGGTTGTGGTGCCGGAGAAGGAGGCCGTGACTTTTATCGTTCCCATCGCCAGAATATCCAACTTTTCAGTCTTAAAAGACTTGCCATCAGATGACATAACGCCAATCAGCGTCACTTTTGCTGTTAACAAGCCTCCCATAACAGCCACATCCTGCGCCTCGGTGGTGAGCAAGACACTGCCATTGTCCTGCTTTTCTCCCTTGACATCCTTCAAATTAATGTCGCCCAGAGCCATACCTTCGAGAGAAAAATCCTTTATGGAAAGGCTGTAAAGCGAGTTGACCGCATCCGTCTCCTCAATTATTATGGTGGTGTTCGGGGAAGTCGCAGGGTCTGCTCCGTTAATCGTTATCACCAAGTCGCCAACGTAATCCGTGGCAAAAGCCCTAGAGACAAAAACAAGGCTGATTGCAAAAAAAAGTAAAAGTTTCTTCATAGGCTAAAAAGCTAAGTTTTAAAAATTGAACTAATTGAATCTATAAAACAGGCCAACGGTGCCGTAGATGGGGTACATGGCCTGCTCTATGGTCTTGAAATTGCTGTGAAAGACACCTGTCAGACCCCAAGAGAGGTCGAGATAGGCACCCAGATGGCCCAGAAAAGCCCAATCGGCTCCCGCCATAAGGCCGAACTGCGCCTTGCGCATATCGTCGGAGAAATCGTAGTCGCCGCGGCTGCCAGGCTCGGAGCCTATCATGACTTTCGGCCCCGTGGGCGCACCCTGACGGATGTAACCATCGTAGGCGTAGCCAGAGAAATCGCGGCTCACAAGAAGAGAGACATAGGGGCCGGCATGTACGCGGACTTTGCGGACATCCGCCGTGGCCATAAGGGGGATGGTGAACATCCACTGGTCGACCTCGGTGACGACACCACCCGTGAAGACGCCGCTGACGGCATCGCCGCCCTTGCGCATCTCCATGCTGTAGCCCTTGACGTCGGCATCGGTCCACATGCCCTTGTTCTCAAACCTCAACGAGAGCTGCGCGCCCCAAGTGGACGAGAACTTGCGGCAGACATCGGCACCGACAGACAGATTGGCACGCGGGTGGAAACCGTTGAGGCCGCGGATCTCCGCAGGCAGGCCTACGGGGGCCGTGCCGCCGACTCCGAAGCCCACGCGCGCGGCGACAGAAAGCACACCGGCCTCAGACTGCGCCGAAGCGGCAGACAGAGAGAGCATGAGCGCGAAAGCGGCACATATAATGTTTTTAATCATCTCTTCTTTCTTGCGCTAACTCCTACTTCTCCTCACGGCTACAGATGACGCTCACCTTATCTACGCAGAGCGCGCTGCCAACGGCGCCCTCGAAAGCGTCGCCATTGGAACTTGAGGAGAAGACGACGGACATGCTGTATCCCCTGCGCTCCAAGATGTCTTCGTCAACATCGGCCGAATAGACGAAGTCGACGCCAAAAGGTGTCCAGACATCGGTGGGCGGCACCTCGGCCAGCTTGGCCACGCCAAGAAGGAGCGGACTTGTGAGGACGTTGGAGCCATCTAGCGTCACGGTGTTGCCGTTGGCGTCCTGGTTGCGGTAGAAGACGGCATAGATGGAGGCGGAGTCGGTCTTTTCGGGATAGATCTTGCCCGCTCCGTCTTGATAGTCAGCCCCCGGGGCGTAGGTGTAATAGCCCTCGAAGCGCACGGGCTTATAGTCGACGGGCGTGCCGAAGCGCGTGGCCGTCATGGGGTCCATAAGGGCATTCTCCGGGGCAAACTTGCCAAGGAAGAGATTACCGGCGGCAATGGGCATTTTGAACATGGCGCCGAGGGCGCCCGTGTAGCGCGTGACGAGGCGCGCGGCCTTGCCGTCATAGCCATTGTCCAAGGGGGCCGAGGGATAATCCAGAGAAGCGGCCTCGCTCTGGCTTATGGAGAAGCCGGCGTTGCCAGAGGCCCAGACTTTCAGGCTGTCGCCACGGTCGGAGAACTCGACCCAGTCATAATAAGACCCCACGAAAGAGGTGAGGAAGGGGTGCTCAAAATCAAAATGGACGGTGTCGCTCACCGTGCGCACCACATGGCGGACGGCCACTGAATAGGAGCGACTCCAACGGCCATCCTCCGACGTGACAACGTAGGAGACGGGGCCCGAAGTGAAATCGTGAACAGAGCCACTGGCGGGGTTGACGGTGGCTCCGGCCGTGAGGCGGAAGACGGGAGCCAGAGCCGAGAGGTCGACCCCCTGCCTCACGCCGAAAGAGACACCCGACTCGGCCGAAGAGAGGATGACGGCGGAGTCGGACGGCGAGAAGAGCGCCTCGGACGGGTCGTCAAAATGGATATAGGCCATCTCAATGTCGCACTCAGCGTTGAGGGGCTCATCCTTTATGCAGGAGGCAAAAACGACGGGCAGCGAGGCCAAAGCGGCCACGAAACCCAAGTGAAAAACCTTCATAACCGTGGCGAAGGTACGGATTTTAATGACACGCAGGAGCAAGAGGATGCTTTTTTGGCGGTGAAACACCCATTATCCGTAATTTGGGTTACGCAACAAGTAGTGTGTCCGCGGCAGATGAGCGGAGCTAAATTTGCGCTTGCCACAATGGCACAGAGATTGAACGACAACAAGAATAAAAAAAAAGCAAAAGAATGGCAGCTATAATAATAACGGCCAGCATCGCGGCTGCGGCAGCGACCTGTAGGGCATTCCGCCAGAAGAGGACGTGACGGTATGGTCTGGCCACTCGCGCCACAGCTGGGACGAACCGCTGAAGAACGAGCGCGCCATGCAAAAGGACTCAATAAACGTCATTGTCCCGAAGATTGGGGAGGTGACGCGGATTGGGGAGTGAGAACGAAAACATATCAATAAAGTTGAGAATGAGAAACATTGCCTTATTAGCATTACTTGTTTCTTTGTTAGCATCGTGCGCTTCGTCAACAACCACGGTGTCATATGGGAGCGACTTATCTCGTTACAAATATGTTGTGTTCGGCACAGAAGAGACGGGAGATGATGAGTTGGCGGACTTGACGTTGCTGATGGAGAATGCGCTGTCAGAAAGGCTTAGCCCCGTTTCGCGAAAAACTGCGCTATCGCTAATTACTTCAGGCCAAAAGGTTCTGACACCCAACATAAGAGTTAAGTCGGAGAAATGGGACGGCGGCTCCACATACATATCGTTAATACTCTATGACTTCGACA
>CAKUYZ010000150.1 GCA_934717675.1 uncultured Bacteroidales bacterium | reverse complement strand
CCCCTGCTCACCGAGCCTACGAGCGACAATGTGCCCCGCACGCCTGTGAAGGAGGTCTATAGTGTCATCTTTGACGACCTGAAGTATGCCGCGGCCAACATTCCCGGCTCCGTCTATAATGGCAGCACCTATAGCTCTACTGACGGGCGTATGTCAAAATATGCCGCTGAGGCCCTCTTGGCGCGCGCATACCTCTTCTACACTGGCTACTATGGCGAGGAGCATCCCAACTGCACAAAGCAGGAGGCTGTCGAGGCCATCAACGATGTGGTTGAGAATGGTGGTTACCAGCTTGTTGACAACTTTGCCGACCTCTGGATGCCTGCCTGCACTGAGGAGGCCAGCGTCTCCCCATACGCATGGAAGTCTTCCTACGCCGGCAAGTATTATGACGGTAGTGGCTGGACGGCAGGCGCCGCCGCTAATGGCAAGAACGAGTTCGTCCTCAACCTCAAGTGCAACACCACTCAAGACTATAACGGCAGCACGGGCGGCAACACCTTCCAGGTTTTCTTGGGCAGCCGCAACGCTTTCAAGGCTCCTTTCGCCACAGGTTGGGGCATCTGTGTGCCAAACCCTCGCTTTGTCGAGACGTTTGACAACCCCCGTATGAAGAGCAGCGTGGTTGACTATGCCACCACTGGCTTCGAGGCGCAGTCCGACTTCGCATCCAAGTGCCTCAACGACACCTACGAGTATACTGGCTACGGCATCAAGAAGTACGCCCCTCTCGCTTTCTCTGACGGCACCCGCGAGGCGGCTGCCTTCCAGCTTGGCGAGAAGCACATGAACATCACGTACTACATCGACTACACCATTGTCCGCTACGCTGATGTGCTCCTTATGCAGAGCGAGCTGACAGGCGACGCCGCTGGCCTCAATGCGGTTCAGGAGCGCGCTGGCAAGCTCGCCACGGCCTATTCTGAGGAGGCTCTCCGCGCGGAGCGCGCGCAGGAGCTGGCGTTCGAGGGCATCCGTTATTGGGACTTGCTCCGCTATGGCAAGGGTGGCTCCTATGCGGCTGATCAAATTCAGAAGATGCAGGCCGGCGTCACAGTTAAGAACGGTGGCGTGGACTACACTGAGACGTTTGATCCGAGCAATCTCACGAACAAGGCCGGCCTTATGCAGGTGCCTAACACTGAGATCACGCTCTCTGGCAATGTTCTTACTCAGAACCAAGGCTGGTAAATCCCAGCCCACACTTCTAATTCTTAAATGAATAGAGCAATGAAACTGAAATATTTAAGTGTAGCCCTCTCGGCTTCCCTCTTTGGCCTGGTGAGCTGCCAGCCCGATGAGTACAGCCTCGGCGGCGCGGCCTATACGCCCGACGACCTTCAGCAGGGTATCAATTACAGCGTCACTCCCGACGCTCATAATCCTAACATCATCCACCTCTCGACCGAAGTCAAGGGCGTGATCCCGTCTTGGATTTTGACCGATGGCGCTACGAGCCAGAAGTCTTCTCTCGACCTCAACTTGCCTTTTGCCGGTGAATATTCCGTCACTTTCGGTGTAACGACCGAGGCAGGCGTCATATACGGCGAGCCGTATAAGTTCACGGTGACGGGCAATGACTTCACTATGCTGGACAACCCGCTGTGGAGCTACCTGGCTGGCGGCGTGGGCAAGACCAAGAGGTGGGTCCCTGTCAATAAGGACTATGGCGTGGGCAAGTGTACGGGGCCTGTCATGTACTGCAATCCTGCCGATGTCATGAACGATGGCTCAGCCTCTTCCAACCTGGCCTTTGAGGCTTTCGCCCCGAACTGGGACCCAGGCTTCCAAGATTGGCTCATCCCGGCCTCCAGCCCATATATGGACTCTTATATGGAGTTTGGCCTCGATGCCGCCAAGGGCTGTACGCTCAAGATGTTCCGTGGCGATGACAGCAAAGAGTGCAACGGCTCTTTCAGCCTTTCGCTAGATGACGTCGCTCACCCGACCATCTCTTTCAACGGTGGCACGTTCGCACTCCACAACGTGGGCTTCGACGAGGTCTGTAGCAACTACACTCAGGCCATCCAGATCGTTGAGCTTACCCCTTATATGCTCCAGCTCGCCACGATGCGTACCAACAGCGAAGGTGCTTGGTGGCTCATCTGGAACTTCGTGGCTGAGGATGTAAAGAACGGCCTTGTGGAGATTCCCGTTGAGGAGCAGCCTGTCGATGCCAAGGACGTGAAGCCCATTGACGACCTCAACCTGGCAAGCTCGCTCTTCACCATTGACAATGACGGCGTCACCTACAACGCCTCTTCCGTCTCCTACCTCATCAATGATGACCAGCCCTACGGCTACTACTGGTGGAACGGCGGCTCTGAGGCTTGGGAGGCCAGCAGTGCGGAGGACTATGGCAAGAAGGCTTGGTATCCGGTTGCCACCAGTGCCACTGGCGACTTCCTGCTCACCCTCTCCATTGGCAAGGATGACAAAGGGAACACGGTTTACAAGTTCTCTGAAGACGGATCTGGCGTTGAGGGCACGTTCACCATCAACGGCAATGTACTGAGCCTCAGCGAGCCTATCGAGTTCGTCACGGCAGACAGTGCGAGCGTGAACGCATCCGAGATCACAGTCGTCAAGGCAGACCCCACCAACAATGAGTTCTATTTTGCCGTCGAGACCGAGAAGGACTCCAAGGGCGCGACGAGTAAGTATCTCTTCGCAAACCTCAAGCAGAAGTCCATTGGCGGTGCAGCCACTGGCCCTAAGGTCCTCAAGGTCGATCAGGCCAAGGTAGATTGGGGCTATGGCGACACTGGCGGCAAGGCGCTTCGCGTCACCATCTATAACAAGTGGTCCGGCACGGCTGCCGTGGATGCGTCGCAGCTCAAGCTCAAGAAGGGCAAGACCATGAAAGTGACCTTTAAGATCACCAGCGGCATCACTTGGAATGAGGGCGCGGCTCCTAAGGCCATCCTTCGTCACAATGTCGAAGGCTTGGGCGTAGGCGCAGACTGGTTCGGCTTCAATGAGGCTGATGCCGTGGCCGTCAACCTGACTGGCGAGACCACCATCGCGCTCACCAACAACACGGCTTCTGCCGCCGACTTCTCTGCCGGCTCCCTGCAGGTTTGTGTGCAGCTCGATTCTGACAACACGGCAAACCACAACCTCTGCGAGGTCGCGCTCGACGAGGATGGCAACCCTGCCATAACTGGCGAGGTCTCTATAACAATTGAGTAAGACACAAAGTCCTTTTTCCGAGGCGGCGGGGTGGCTCTCCGCTCCGCCGCCGAGGGAGAGGATGTTCCAAGACGAATTGTAATATGAAAACGAAAATATTAGCGGGCATATTGTCTCTCGCCCTCGGCTTCTGCGCCGTGTCTTGCGACGACGATGATGACTATTCGCCAGCAACTGGCACCCTTGTCCAGTCTGTCGTGACTGGCTCTAGCGACGTGACGGCCACGTCGGCAGTTCTCAAAGGCACCGTGGATGGCCTCCAGTCTCAGGCCGCCTCGGCCTATACCGTCGGTTTCTTCTACGGCTCTTCCGCCGAGGCTCTGACGGAGACCGCCGCAGGCTCGCTAGACGGCAACACCATCTCGGCCTCCCTCACGGGCCTGACGAACAACACGACCATCTACTATCAGGCCTACGTGACCCTCCAGA
>CAKUYZ010000149.1 GCA_934717675.1 uncultured Bacteroidales bacterium | reverse complement strand
TGTGCCTTCGCCGTGTTGACCGCGATCTTTTTTATCCACACCGAAAATTTCTCCGGTTCTTTTAACTGCCGGATCTTTCTCAGGCATTTAAAATACGTCTCCTGCACAATATCCTGTACGGTATCTTCATTATATATAAATACTTTTACGATATGGTACACTTCCGAATATGTGAGTGTATATAACTGTGTAAAAGCTTCTTTATCACCTTCGGCAGCTTTTTGAACAAGTTCTATACGTTCCAATTTATCTTCATTTTTATCGTCATCTGTAATCTGATTGTCTTCCATATTCTATATCAAAATATCGGCATAAACTATGTTGTTGCTAATGTCATTTCTTACATATGCGGGATGCTCGTTACGTTTTTTACCAATAAACGGCTCGTATTTCATTCCGAGTATGATTCAGTCAAAAAATTGTCAACTAGTTCTTCACGACAGTGGCGAAGATCTTGTCGCCACTTGTTATGAAAGGATGGAGGGTGATGGTGTAGTTTCCGGCCTCCTCAATGTTTATGTTATCGCCACCAAGGGTCAGGTTGTCAAACGAGCCGCCAAGGTTGATGTCCCACTTGTCGTTGGCGCGGAACTTTATCTCATCGGCCTTCAAGTCGCCAGTCCAAGTGTAGACTCCGTTCTCCTTATCGAAAGTCATATCAGAGTCCTCATCCCAGCCGCCTGCCTGAGCAGGGCCAACAAGGCCAATGCTCTCTATGAGAGTGGCTCCGAAGCTGCCAGTGGTCAGATCGAGGTTGAGGCTGTAAACGCCAGGAGCAGAGCATTCGATGTTGGAGTCGTCTGCACTCTCGGCTCCTGCGAAGCCTTCAGGGAACTCCTTGAAGTCGTTTTTATTATACTCCGCACCCCACTTCCTCTCTTTGGTGAACTTGAACCCGCCGTCAAGGTAAGCGAAGCCCACATATTTGCCATCTTGAGCGGCAGAGCGCATGGCGGGAGCAGTCTCGGGATCCCAACCTTGCGCGTTGCCAGGGGTGTAGATCCACTCTGTGAATGAGATTGGCTTGATGGTGATGGTGTATTCCATCATGTTGAGCGTAATCTCATACATGAGCGCGCCGTCGGTGGCGGGCTGCTTGAAAGCCTGCGGGTCTTCGTTCACAAGGTTAGCCTCCAGGCTCTCGTCTCCATTGGTCGCAGCCCCGAGAATTTTGCCGTCCCATACGTTATCGAGCGCATAGGCCGAAGCAGTGGCAATCTTGAACCACTCCTCCGCCCTTTCGCCAGTCTCGGCGTCAAAAGAGGCGGGAACGGTGCAAGTGAAAATGGGATCGTCAAACACGCTGACGCTCTCGTCTTTACGAGTGAATTTGTAGACAGGCTCCTTTGCCCATCCGTTAGCCGTGCCAATGTAGTAGTAAGCCTCCTCAATCTCTGGCGCGCTGAGCGTGGCCACCACGGTGACGTTAGCGGCCTCTCGAGAGACAATGGAGCCGAACTTGGTGTAGACCACAACTTTGGCAGCCAACTCGCGCTCATAAGGGGCTTTGCCGAACTCTGCCTCAATGGCGGAGCGAAGGTCGGCCGTGCGTATCTTGCCATCGGGCGTGGCCTGGACCTCGGAGGTTGAGTTGCCCAAAATCACGTTATACTTGACGTCATCGGCCTGCTGGCCTTTGGTTGTGAGACTAGGCGTGAAGACGGTCACGAGGGTGTCCACCTTTTCGTCAAGATTGGCAAAGTTAACCGCGCCCGCGGCCTCAACAGTGAAGTTGGTGGCAATCATCTGGTCGGCGGGAGTCTCGGCGTTGGCCTGCGGCTGCTGCCAGTCGTTGTAGCTGTCGTCATCGCAGGCCGCGAAGGCGAGCATGGCGATGGCCAGAGTGGAATATATCGGTTTCATAAGAGAATGCTCTTTTCTGTTGGTTAAAAGGGCCGCCCCCCTCTCGCCCCGTGGCTAAGGACGACGGCCTTGTCTTGTTCTGTTTTTACCTACTTTGCCGTGAAGGCGTAGGAGCCGTCAACATCGTTGAAGGTGACAATCCACGTGCCTTCGGGGACGGAGATGTTGGCACCATTGCCCACACCGACGCCATAGGGGAACTCGGAGCCACCCCAGTTGGTGTCCCAACTGCCAGCGGTGAGGAACTTGGCCGTGGTGCCACCGGCGGGAGCCTCAAGGGTGTAGCTCCAGAGGTGGTTGTGGCCGGCGATGCATTCTGCCGTGCTGAACGGGGTCATAGCGTTGGTTGCGTCCCAGCCGTTGAATTCGCCACAGATGGCGATGGACTCGTAGACCTTTGGAGCTGCGCCGTCATATGGCTCAATGGACACAGTGTTCTCCTCTTTGTTCAGTTTCACAGTGTAGTAGCCGTTCTCGGCCACGGTGATGTTTCCAGAGCCGCCGTCTTGGAAGACGAAAGCGCCGTCATTCATGCCCCACTGGTCATTCCAATCGCCACGCTGGCGGATAATCTTGAAGCCATCGGTGGTCAGATAGCCGTTGAAGACGAGGCTGCCCTTACCGGTGTTGGAGTTATATTTGGCACCAGAGATGATGGACATGGTGAAGTTGGAGACTCCGAGAGCCTCAGGAGTGTTGGTCCACTTGCCGTCGCCAATGCATGCGCCAATGAGATACCACATCTCCGGATCGGCATCCTTGAGGGCGATGTAATATGGCGCGGTGTTGAGCTTCACGACGTTGGAGCAAATGGTCAAGCCCTTCTGCTCCGCCTTGGCGTTTGGCGTGGCCTGCACGCGGACGTAGACTTCCTGCTCTGCAAGCACCTCGTCTTCGCTCTCCCAGCCGCTGAGGGCGGCGATGGCGCGGCAGATGTCTTTGGCCGCCACATTATTGGCGCACTGGTTGGTGATGTCTAGCGCATAGTAGTCGGCCACGGTGGCCCCGCTCTCATCAGCAACCTGATCGGCATAAGATGTCGTGAACTCGCCAGAGGTGGAGATTTGGACGTTGTAGTTGACTACCAATGGGAAGCCCCAGTTTGGCTGACTCCAAGTGAGCCGGAGGCTATCTGTCTGGGACAGGTCGATAAGTTGGTCGGCGTAGGCCGGCGTGTTGAAGACGAACTCCGTGGCCGGCGCGATGGTTGGGTTGTCATCGTGGTCGTCGTCGCAAGATGCGAGGCACACGGCCGTGGCGAGCGCGATGGTGGGATATGCTAGATATTTCATAATCTTCTTTCTTTTTGTGTTGGCCTCGGCTCTGACCCGCCACCGAATGTGGCGGGTCGGGCTCGAGGACACTAGTCTTGATTAGAAACCAGGGTTCTGGACAAGGTTGCGGTTAGCATTAAGGTCGGTAGCCGGGATTGCGAAGAGGTTTAGATCTTTCGAGAAATTCTGTCCGGCATAAGAGCCGCCCTTCCACTGCCACGTGTAGCCGGTGTTGCCACCGAACTTGCCGAAGCGGATGAGCGTGGAGCGACGGTATCCCTCGAAGTAGAACTCACGGCTCCACTCATCGCATATGACGTCAAGATTGGCGCTTGCCAACTGGCTGGCGTTGGCGCGGCTGCGGAGCGTGTTGATGGCCGCCAGGCCGTCGGCTGAAGCCAGACCTCCGTTTTGGCGAGCCGTGGCCTCGGCATAGATGAGGTAGGCCTCGGCTTTGCGCATCAGAGGCCAATCCATATCGACGAACTTGGCGTCGTGGGCGCTGCCTCCGTTGGCGTAATAG
>CAKUYZ010000148.1 GCA_934717675.1 uncultured Bacteroidales bacterium | reverse complement strand
CCGCAAGGCCACAGGCCTGCCGGCAAGGCGGACTGGCCAACAGACCATGGGCGCGACAGGAGGCGCAAGGAGGATAGAGGCAGGCGCAAGAAGTAGCGGAAGAATTAATAACTTTGTGGCGTATAACACAGAAACATAAGTTTACACACCAGATGAAAGCATACGTTTTCCCGGGTCAGGGCTCGCAGTTTGTGGGCATGGGCAAGGATCTTTATGAGAACGACGCCACGGCGCGCCAACTCTTTGACGAGGCTGACAGCATCCTCGGCTTCAAGATTACCGACGTCATGTTCGCCGGCACCGACGAGCAACTCCGTCAGACCAAAGTGACGCAGCCCGCCATCTTCCTCCACTCCGTCATCTTGGCCAAGGTCATGGGCGCGGCTTTCCAGCCCGCCATGGTCGCAGGTCACTCTCTTGGCGAGTTCTCCGCCCTCGTGGCGGCAGGCGCCATGAGCTTCGCGGACGGAGTGCGCCTGGTGTCGCAGCGCGCCCAGGCCATGCAGCGCGCTTGTGAGGCCGCGCCGTCCACCATGGCCGCCATCGTGGGCTTGGACGACGCCACCGTGGAGCAGGCTTGCAAAGAGGTGGGCGGCGTGGTGCCGGCCAACTACAACTGCCCCGGCCAGCTCGTCATTTCTGGCTCCGTAGAGGGCATCGACGCCGCTTGCGCCGCGCTGACGGCCAGGGGCGCCAAGAGGGCCATCAAACTCGCGGTGAGCGGCGCTTTCCACTCCCCTTTCATGGAGCCTGCGCGCGCAGAGTTGGCCAAGGCCATTGAGGAGACCTCATTCACCGCACCCATATGCCCCGTCTACCAGAATGTGACGGCAAGCGCGGAGACAGACCCTGCCACCATCAAGAAAAACCTCGTGGCGCAGCTGACGTCCTCCGTCCGTTGGACTCAGACCGTGCAGAATATGATTGCCGCCGGGGCCGCGGAGTTCGTTGAGGTCGGCCCGGGCAAGGTTCTCCAGGGCCTTGTCCGCAAGACCGACAAGACCGTCTCCGTGAGCGGAATTTCCACGCTGGCCGACATCAACAAATAACAGATGTCGTGCAGGTTGCGATGGCGGCCTTAGCGGAAAGACATTGGGTCGGGGTGGCGTCAGGCCTCCTCGGCCCTTTTTTCGCCCTCACAAAATATCGCCTGACGCATGATTTCTAATGACATATACCTCTGGGGCGAGTCTCAAGACTCGTGGTGCGAAAAATATATTTGGCATGGGCGATACCGCCACATGGAGGAGCCATTGTGGGGCGGGCGCTCGTCCGCCATGGGCGGGCTTGTCTTGCGGCAGGTGGTGGCCATGCGCGCCGCCGAGGTATACCTCCCCTTGTGGCCCGCCCATTGGGCGTTGCTGTGTGAGCAAGCTGCGTTGTTGGGGTTCTCCCCGTCCGATCTTGGCACACCTACCGATATGCGCGATGAGATAAAACTTCTGGCCTCGCGCAATCACTATCCTGCCCATTCGTTGGCTCACATAGTCCTGTGGACTGATGTCGGCGGACTGGGCCTGGGGCTTGAGCACGCCATTTTTCAAAGTCGCTTGGAACTGTCGCCATTCAATGTGGAGGTGGAGCCGCTTTTCTTGCTCGAGGCTTCGGCCTCGGCCGTTGTCAATGATGGCTTCGGCTCGTGGGCCGACGCGCCCGTTGAGGAGTTGGCGGCGGACAGGGCACGGCAAGAGGCGTTGGCTGGGGCTTGCCTCATGCTGTCAGACAGGCGTTTGGCTCGGACCACGTTGGGCAACATTTTCTTCGTCTTGCCAGGCGGGAGGGTGATTGGGGTGGGGCGAAACGCCAAGCCGGACGCCCTTTGCCGTTTCGTGAAAGAGAAGAGGCTCTTTGAGCGGTTTAGGATGACATATGAGGAGGTTGACGGCATCGGGCAGCCCACGGTGACAGAGGCCATGGAGTGTTTCGTGTGCGACTCCGCCATAGGGCTGCGGCCCGTCATGTCAATAGGCACGGCCAAACGATTCTATACCAAGACAGGTGCCGCCTTCGCCGCGGCTTTGCGAGATATGATTGTTGTCTGACATTCAACAAACAATTGACAGAAATATGAAAAAGAAACAAATAGCGCTTGCTGGCCTTATGGCTCTTGCCTTGGCCTCTTGCCAGACGGGACGAAGTGGCGCGGGGCGTCTTTCGCCAGAGGCCTCGAGGGTATTGGACTTCATTGCGCAGTCGCAAGGGCGCAAGGCGCTTTCTGCCACTATGGCCAATGTGACGTGGAACACGGCCGAGGCCGACCTTGTGCATGAGGCCACAGGCAAATATCCGGCTATCATTGGCTTGGACTATATCGACATATATACCGACGATGACACAGCGGCCGGGGCCTATCGCCCATATGACGACTTCTCCGTGCCGCAAGGCTGGTGGGATACCGGCGGCTTGGTCACTGTCTGTTGGCATTGGAATGTGCCGGTGGCTCCAGACTCTGCCAGGCTCACATTTCGTCCCGACACGGAGTTCCGCACCGCCAACATGCTGAAGGACGGCACGTGGGAGCATGCCGTCATGGCTCATGACCTCGGATTGGTGGCCAAGAGGCTCCGCCAGTTCAAGGAGGCTGGAATTCCTGTGCTGTGGCGGCCGCTTCACGAGGCGGCGGGAAACACATTGATAGGTGGCGAGCCTTGGTTCTGGTGGGGCAACGGCGGCGCGGAGGCCTACGTGGCCTTGTGGCGATATATGCACCAATATTTCAGTGCCGAGGGGCTGAATAACTTGATATGGGTGTGGACTACAGAGACAGGTTTCCATGGCGGTGACGCCGTGGTGCGAGACACCGCATGGTATCCTGGAGACGAATATGTGGATGTGATAGGGCGCGACTCTTATCACAAAGACTGTGCCCAGATGGTTGCCGAGTATGAGGCCATACGCCAATCGTTCCCCAATAAACCGTTGACTCTCAGCGAATGTGGCGATGTGGCGACAATCTATGGGCAATGGAGCGCAGGAGCCCTCTGGGGATGGTTTATGCCGTGGTATCAATATAAGGCCACGACGTTGAGTGGCCACGAGTGGGCCGACGCCGAGTGGTGGGCCGATGCCGCCAATGCCGATTTTGTGGCGTGGCGCGGAGATCTGCCCGATTTCAGGAAGTAGAGAAACTTTAAGTATGAAATAGATATGAAGACAAAGACAACACTGAAAACCTACGTGGCGATGGCCGCTGCCGCCATAGCTCTCCAAGGGTGCGCAGGAGATGGCGCAAAGAAGACCACGCCTGCCTCCGATGCCGCCCCTGCCGTGCGGGCCATGACGCTGGGCGACGCCAACACCCCCGCCGACGTGGCCGAGGCCATGGGCATGGGCTGGAACCTGGGCAACAGCCTGGACAGTTGGACGGCTGAGGGCGGCTTGGCTGCCGAGACGGCTTGGAGCAACGTGCCATCTTGTCAAGGTCTGTTTGACCTTGTGGCAAAGGCTGGCGTGAAGACGGTGCGAATCCCCGTCACCTGGTTGGGACACACAGGCCCGGCTCCCGAGTATAAGATTGACGAGGCGTGGCTAGACCGCGTGGCGCAAGTGGTGGGATATGCCGAGGCCGCAGGGCTCAACGCCATCATCAATATTCACCACGATGGGGCCGATGGCGCACATTGGCTGAACATAAAAGGCGCAGCCGCCGATGCCGCTGTGAAC
>CAKUYZ010000147.1 GCA_934717675.1 uncultured Bacteroidales bacterium | reverse complement strand
CCCTGACACAACGCTCCCGCAAATCGACAACGGCCACCGACATTGCCAGCCCACCCCTCCAACGTTTGTCTGGCAACCTTCGCACATAGCTGAGTTCAACATCGGACAGGAATTCAAACGCAGAACTTGTGTACTCATTGCGCATCGACACGTCGTTGGCCAGCGTTAGACCAACCATCGCTAACATGGCGCCAGGCACGCCACCCCACTCTGAGTCCGCGCAACAGACAAGCACTGTGTCTCCCGTCCTGCGGAACCAATAAAAGCAGCCCGACGTGGTCTCTGCCGAGCTGCCGACAGAGAAAGCACAGGCCATGCCAAAGGCCTGGAGTTGAAGAATGTCTGGCAACACGCCCCTTTGAAGCCGACGCGCATAGGTCTCCGCCGCAGCCAAATCCGCATTGCGTCGCAAAAGCAACTTGTTCCGGTCAATGAATGCCTCGGTCTGCTTTTCCACCTCGGCAGCCAAGGCCTCATTGAGTTCCTCGTTGTGACGAACCTTGCGGGCGTCAACTCCCCTGCGCAGAAGAAGCCACACCAGCACAGCCAGGAGTATGATGCCAAAAATGGCAACAGTCCACACAGCCACCTGCCTCTTGACGGCATAGACCCCCTCTTGGCGCGAGCTGATGGCTAGTCTTTGGCGCAAAATTGTGGTATCCTCCCGAAACGCCACTTCCATATCTTTGGCTCGCACTCGCGCCGTGGAGGCCATGGCATAGCGTTGGAGTGTGTTAGAGGCCGTGAGGGCGCGGCTGGCCGAGGCATAGTCTCCACACGCCACGCAAGCGTCCTCCATTACTGAGTAATAGTTTCTGGCGAACTGCTCACAGTGGAGCAACTGCATCGGCACGTGGAGTGAACGGGTGGTTGCCAGCGCGGCCTCGGCGTTGCCACTTATGAGCAGCAGACGAGCCTCAACAAGAGACAGAGCCAAACGAGAGAAGTGGACGTCGGCCAAATCTGGCGGCACGGAGCTTATGTTTTTACGGCAAAACTCCACTCGCCTCCAAGCCTCAGCATATCTCTTATGCGCCACGCAAACCTCAGCCATAATCAGAGATGTGCGCCAACTGACCATAAGCGGGGAACCCACTTTAGCAGCCAACGTGTCCGCCTGTTCCGCAAAGGCCAACGCCTCCATAAGTTTGCCGCACTGGAGGTTATACACGGCAAGCGAAGTAAAATATGCCCACGAGAGAGCCGGGTGGCCTTTGTAGTAACCCTCTCTCTCTATGTCAGCCGCGCAATCATCCACCGCATCGTCTATTCCAATGGCCGAATATGTCCTCAACAGCATCAGGCGCGCCCAAAATCTCATCTCGGGCATATATCCGTCAGCGCATCGCGCCAACAGCGTGCGGGCGCAATATGCCGCCTCAACATAACGTTGCAGGCGAAGATAGAGACGGGAACGGCACATAAGCCCCAACATCTCCACCTTCTTGTCGTCAACGGAGCGAGCCAACCTCTCCGCCCTCTTGAAATAGGCGTCTGTGGGCGAAGCCTCTGTTTCATAGGCCAAAAGGCCGCGAGCCAACGATGACATGGCTAGGCCGCGGGTGGCGACATCGGTCGTTGAAGTCTGGTAACACCCTTCTGCCGTCTTGATAAGGTCGCGGGCTTCGTCAAAACGCCCCAAAACTATCTCTTTGCAAGCCAAGACGCACAATGCCCTCACACTGTCACCGTCAGCATATTCCATCCCGTCCATGTCAGACGTCTTGGGAGACGGCAGCCCCCCATGCGCCTCGGCACGGCACGTCACCGTCGCGGCAGCCACGAGGGCCAGCAATAGCATCACTATGCGGCGATATGGATTCATCGGTCAGTTTTGCTTGGATTATTTTGTCTAGCCTGGCTTGGGACCCTGTTAAAGCGTGACGTTACCAGCCCAATAGCCGCGCGCGCCCGCAAACGCCTCTATGCAGGGCAACTCAACTCCAGGCGGGAAAAATGCGAAAACAGACGAGCCACTACCCGACATTTGCGCATATACAGCCCCATGCGAATAAAGAATCTCCTTGAAAACAGCGACATCCGGGACCCGCGACGTCACATATTCCTCAAAATCGTTCCGAATGACACGCTTCCACTCTTCAATGGGGTGCTTCAGCGCATCGGGCAACGGCACGTCGGGGAGACGGCAACCAACGTTGCGATAGGCATCGACGGTAGAGACCGCCCCTGCCGGCACGACAACCACGACCCTCATTGTCTGCAAGACAGGCAGAGAAACAGGAGTGAACACATCGCCAACACCCGTCGCCAAAACCGGGCTACCGCCTATAAAGAACGGGCAATCCGCACCAATTGACGCCGCCACACGCATAAGCTTTTCTGGAGACAACCCAAGGTGGAGCAATGAATTGAGAGTGGTGAGGACAAAAGCGGCATCAGAAGACCCGCCGCCAAGTCCCGCACCGTCTGGGATCAGTTTGGTGAGATGAAGGCCGATGGTTGGGAAAGAGACCTCGCGCCGCAAAGCGTTAAGCGCACGCACGCATAGGTTTTTCTCCATTGGCACGGCCAAGACATTTCCGGCCATAGCCCACACGACACCCGTCTCGGTCTGCTCCTGCGGAAGCGTCACCTCAAGGATGTCTGAATAGCCAATGGGCAGAAAGACGGTCTCAATGTTATGGTAACCGTCCGGTCGCACACCCACTACGTTCAGCCCCAAATTTATCTTGGCATGGGGGAAGACGATCATAAACTCTTTCTTAGTAGACAAGGGAGACGGGGCTAGAACCCCACCTCCCTGATATTAGTCAATGGTCACATACTGTGAGTGTATCGGCCTTTCTATATGCGCATCGGCACAATGACAATGAGCATATCTGCCTTCTCGTCATTCTCAACCGGGCTTATGAGGCCCGGGCGAGACGGGTCGGAGAGGCGAATCTCCACGTCTTGTGACGATATGTTGTTCAACGCATTGTAAAAGTTCTGGCTGTTGAAGCCGGCAACCATCTCACGTCCCTCATACTCACAAGGCAGGGTCTCAGTGGCGGAGCAGGAGAAATCAAGATCCTGAGTGCTGATGTTCATGGAGTTCGAGAAGAGCTCGCACCGGATGAGGTGTGTGGCGTCAACAAAGACCGAGACGCGCGCCATGGCCTTGATGAGGTCCGCACGGTTGACGACGACGCGGCAGTCATTATTGGACGGGATGACGTTCCTATATGGCGGGTACTGCCCCTCCGTGAGACGACAGGTGTAGCGATAGAGCGAGGTCTCAAACGTCACATTGCGAGAGCCGAAAGACACGGTGACCATGTCATCGGACTTGCCGAGGATGCCTTTCAGCACATTGGCAGGTTTCTTATTGAGGACGAAGCCAGCAGTCTGGTCGGCAGTATCGACATCGGTACGGATATACCTGGCCAACTTGTGCTGGTCGGTGGCTACGAAAGAGACCTTGCCTGGCTCAATGTCAAAATATATTCCTGTCATGACGGGACTGACGTTGCCGTCCGCCGCGGCAAAGATGGTGGAGTTTATGCCCATAAAAAGGGCCACCTCGGCAATCTTGATCGTCCTAAGCTCCTGCTCGTCAATCTTCTCCTCAGGATAATCATCCGCAGCAATGCAAACCTGGTCAGACTTGCCAGACAAAGAGGAGATCTCCAGTGCCAAGGACCCATCGGGGATGGAAAAAGTTATGGGCTGCTCCGGCAGGTACTTAATGTACTCTGTCAGCTTGACGCCAGGGATGCACACTTTGCCGTCGCTACCCTCAAGGTTGTTAATCTCCAGAGATGAGGTCATGCGCATCTCGGTGTTGGCGGCTGTGAGAATGAGCGAATTACCCTGTAC
>CAKUYZ010000146.1 GCA_934717675.1 uncultured Bacteroidales bacterium | reverse complement strand
CGCCTCAATCGCTTCATTGCCATGAGCGGCGTGTGCAGCAGGCGTGAGGCCGATGAACTCATCAAGGCTGGCAAGATCTCCGTAGACGGGCAGGTCATCACCGAGATGGGTGTCACCGTCTCTCCCGACGCTAAGGTCGTCTACAACGGCAAGGAGCTTAAGGCTGAGAAGAAAGTATACGTGCTTCTCAATAAGCCAAAGGACACCGTCACCACCACCGACGATCCTGAGGGACGTCGCACCGTCATGGACATTGTGGCTGGCGCAAGCAACGAGCGCATCTACCCCGTTGGCCGCCTCGACCGCAACACCACGGGCATCCTCTTGCTCACCAACGATGGCGACATGGCCGAGAAGCTCATGCACCCGCGTTATGAGGTCCGCAAGATTTATCATGTCTTCCTTGACAAAGCCGTCACCGAAGAAGATCTTGATACACTCGTCAAGGGCATGGAGCTGGAAGATGGCCCCATCAATGCCGATGAGGTAAGCTATGTAGACCCTCGTGACCGCAAGCAGGTGGGCATCGTCATCCATTCTGGCCGCAACCGCATCGTGCGCAGAATGTTTGAGCACCTGGGTTACAATGTTGAGAAACTTGACCGCGTATACTACGGCGGCCTCACCAAGCTCAACGTCCCACGCGGCCACTGGCGCTACCTCACCGACGAGGAGATCAACCGCCTCAAGGCCGGTTTCACCAAGTAGGCCTTTCGGCACGGATATTGCAAACAACGAGGCTGAGGCGGCGGTTGCCGTCTCGGCCTCTTTTTTCTTATGCCTTGGGCTTATCAAACGTTTTCCTGCCATGCTCCGCATATTTTCTCTCTTGCTGCTCTTGACTTTTGTCACAGCCCTTTGGGCGCGGCCCGATGGTCGCCAGACTGTCAAGTCGCAAAATGGCTTGCTCTATGAGGAGGCGTCAGTCTTCATCGTGGACGGCGATACTGTCTTTGATGGGTCTTATAAGCTGTTTTACCGCGGCAGCATTGTGGAGAGCGGGGATTATGAGAGAGGGAAAAGGGTGGGGGTGTGGGAGTTCCGCAACTATCACGGCATCGCTGAGCTTCGTTACGACTATGGTGCCAAGAGGCCGGTCTATATGCTCCCGCACGAGGGGAAGGTCTACAGCCAGAGCCAATACCCTTGCGTTTTCCTTGGCAGCCCTGTTGTGCCATACTACTTTATCCTCTGCAATGTCTTCTATCCGCAGAGCGAGGGCGACAATAAAGCCGGTGGGAAGGTCGTGTTGTCCATTCTTGTCAATTCCCGTGGGCGTATGACGGGTTACCGTGTCAAAGAGTCAACCTCCGAAAATTTTGCCAATGCCGTCCGTCGAGCCGCCGATGCCATCCCTGCGGACCAATGGCGTTGGGTGCCCGCTCGCGAAGCCGGCAAAGACGTCCCGGGAGCCTACGATATGACAATATTTTTTGACAACTGATGCCACAAGAATGCCTACTTTGCTATGTGCAGGTGGCAAAATAGATGTCTATTTATTATATTTGTGCGTCAAAACGATGCTTTTTTAAACGCAGATGACCAAAATTGCCAAAATATTCTTGGCCGACGGCTTTGAGGAGACCGAGGCTCTTGTCCCTTATGATATTCTGAAACGCGGTGGGGTTGACGTCGCGCTGGTGTCCGTCATGCCCACGGCAAAGGTCACTAGCTCCCACGGCGTCACTGTCGAGGCGCATCAGATCTTGTCTCAAGGGGTGGGAGGCTACGACCTTCTCATGCTTCCTGGCGGCATGCCCGGAACTCTCAACTTGACGGCGTGCGATGCTTTGTGCCAAGAACTCAAAGTCGCGGCGTCGCAGGGAAAGCTCATCGGGGCCATCTGTGCCGCTCCGTCCGTCTTGGGCGGTTTAGGATTGCTCCGCGGCCGCAAGGCGACTTGCTACCCTGGTTTTGAAGAGAAATTGCTCGGGGCTGTGGCCACGGGGGAGAGTGTCGTGGAAGACGGCAATTTCATAACGGCCATTGGTGCAGGGGCCGATTTTCTCTTTGGCCTTGCGCTGCTGGCGCGTCTCACAGATGGCGCGATTGCCGAGAATGTTAAGCAGCAGATAATCCTCCGTTGATGGAGACCATGAAAAGCTTCAAGCCCATAATAGTCTTAGCGTCTGCGCTTTGTGCAATGTTGGCCGTTGGGTGTCATCATAGTGCCGACAAGGAGAAATCGGACATTGCGGGCATCGTGCCCCAGTCCGATTCGGGGGAAGAATACCCGGCCATGGAGGCGCGCTACACGTCGTGGCCCGACCCTGACACGTTGCTCATATATGTGGATGGCTCGCGCTATAAGGTCTCAGCCCGCGGCGAAGTGGTGGCTCCCGATGGTAACGTAAGTTTTTCCATAGAGAATGAGGGGCGGATTGAGACGCTATATTTTGCTCAAAAAGGCTCTAGTCTGTTCTTGTTCTACACCGACACCACGGCCGACGGCTCTGCCAGCTTCGTGAAACGCATTGACATCAAGAGCGGCAAGACGCTATGGACTAGCGATGTGACGGGCATTGCCATGGGAAGGCCAGTCATAAAAGGCCAGTTCGCCTACATCGGCTCTTTCGGCTTCGTGGGTAAGTTGAAACTAAAAAACGGCCAGTATGATTGGAAATATTCCAACCTCAATGAGGGCGGACGGTTCCAAAAGTTTCAGGATATAGTCTTCCCTAACGCCAGGGAGGCCGCTTTCATAGCTCCGCACCCGTTCTCACTTGAGAGCGACACCGTTGTCATAAATGACCTTACGGGCGAAATCATCCGAATGAATTAGAGGCTGAGTTCCAGCCTCCACTATGATGGCAAGAATGGCCGCCACCCCCTCAGGATTCAAAGAGAGGGTGGCGGCCATTTTGAACTTTTGACCGATGTTTAAAATCAAACTGCGCCTTTTGCTTTTCTGCCCAAATTTGCTACCTTTGGGTACGTTACAATGCACAATATGCTGAAATTTATATACCACTTTTTCCTTGTCCCCGCAGTCGTGTGCGCCTTTTCGTGTCGTGCCGCGGCGCAATACTCGCCCGCACCAGACAGCATCTTCAAGGTGAACGCCGAGGGGCAAGTCACTGCCAGATCCTACTTCCGCTATGATGGAGACCAAAGGCAGACTGGCGTGGCGCACTTTATGTGGAACAAGAAGACAAACGAGTGGGCCGGCACATTCAAGGAAGATGTGACCTATGACGCTGACGGCAACCAAGTTGGCCGACAGACATTCTATTGGGATGCTGACCAAGACAATTGGGTGCTCGCCGAGAAGGAGACCGCCTCCTATGATAAGGGCGGGCGGCAGACTTCCAACGAGGTGAACAGGTGGAACAAAGGCCGAAACGCTTGGATTGGGGAGCGGAAACGTGAAGATGCGTTCGATGCTTCCGGCAAAAGGACAAACTCGGTCGTCTACAGGTGGGACGATGACGGGGCAAAATGGCTCCCTTATGAGGCAACAGAGACACAGTTCTATGACGATCTGCCACAACGCCCTAAGAGATGCGACATCAAGAAACTGTGGAAGTCTGGCGAGTGGGTCAATGTAGAGAAGCGCGAGTATGACTATGATACGCAATCGCGGGCTCTGGCCGCCTCGACCCTCTTCTCTTGGAGCGATGGGCAGTGGGTCCCACAGGTCAAAATGCGATACTCCAAGACGGCTTCTGACAATGGTGGCAGCGTGGTCGTCACGCGAAGCCTCACATATGACAGTCAGGCGGCCCATTGGGTAAATAGCGAGAAGATCTCCACACAGCTCGACGCCAAAGGCTCCGAAATAGCCATCACGCGCGAGAAGTGGGCTGGAATAATTTGGAACATCGTCCAGCAAGAGCGCATCGACATAAAATATGATCAGTACGGGAATCGCATCCA
>CAKUYZ010000145.1 GCA_934717675.1 uncultured Bacteroidales bacterium | reverse complement strand
GCCGTCCGTCAAGTCAATCTCAGGCGTTGTGAGCGTGGCTTCGGCCGCATAGGCTTTCTTGCTCACGTAGGCCGAAGCTTTCCAGCCATAGCTCGTCGTCTGTGTCCACACTCTGCTTAGTGAGCCGCTCTCTACGCTCTCTTCCATTGAGCCGAAGTCGGTCTTGCAGTCGGCGTAGTAGAAGTAGGGCGAAGGCTCCGGCTCAGGCTCGGGATCTGGGGTTGGCTCCGATGGGGTGTAGGTGCCGTAGCGGCTGTCATCGCTGGCCGTGGTGACGGCGTTGGACAGGTCGAAGGCCACGTCCGTGCTGTCGCCCCAGATGTATTCACAGAGAAACGGGAAGTCGACGAACGGGTTGCGGTTCTTCTGGATGCCCTGCACGTCGTTGTTTCGCTTGGTCTCAATGTTATCCACCTTGTCCGCCGCGCTCCATTGGCGGTAGAGCGTCTGCGCCCAGCCGCGCAGCGTGGGGTAGTCTCCCACTTGCAGGGTCTCCAGGCCAATCTTGACCCACGAGAGGCCTTGGTAGCAGACGGCCATGTACATATACGCGCGGGCGAAGTCGCCTTTCCACCCATCGCCTGGCTCCCAACATTGCTGGCGCGAGCCGTTGAGAGTGCCGTAGCCCACTTTGTCGTAGCCCTCGCCGCTGTCGTGCTTCACGTCCGTCACCTTGCCCATAGGGTAGTTGCTCTTCTGGCTGTTGTCGGCCGAGGGGCTGGGGTAGAGGTTGAAGAGGTCTTGGTATGCGGCGTTTTTTGCGCCGCCCCACCAGCTCTTGGGAAAAGAGTGCTCAATGTTCATCCCATCCACCACGCTGCCGCGCCTTGAGAAGGTGAACTCGTCTGGGCTGTAGCGGTTGACCACCTTGTTGTCCGCCGTGCGGTCTGTCACGTAGAAGGCCCCCCACGTGGTGTTGTTTGAGCCGTTTCCGTATTTTATCACGGTGTGCTTCTGTAGCAGGGTGGAGAGCGCGGTCTTCAGCTCCGCTTTCTTCAGCCCGTCGGCGGACTTGTAATATTCCGCCAGCTCTTGCCGCGTTATGGCCTCCGTCGGTGTGGCCGCGGCCAAGGCCAGGATTATTGCCAGTGCCGTTCCTTTCATTTCTGTCGGTTACTAAAAAGGAGGTGGCGGTCTGCGTCGTGGGCACAGATCGTCATCTCCCCATTTGGGTGAAAAACTAAAGGAGTGGACTTACTTCTTGATTATGGCGTGGCCGTTGGAAATCACTATGCCCTTGTATGCCTTGTCCACCCTCTGACCCATCAGGTTGTAGAGGATGCCGTCCGTCGCGCCGTTCTCCTTGATGCTTGGGAGCGCCGTCTGGTCGGCGGCCTCAAAGAGGCTGGGCAAGATGCCTTTCTCTTCGTCATAAGAGCCAAAGGAGTTGTGCTCGGTGCTGAACTGGATCCACTTGCTTTTCAAGACGTTGGTTATTGTGGCCTGGCCATATGAGTCTACTGAGATGGTCCAAACATTGCCTTCCTCGGCTTCGCCAAAGTTGAAACTGTTGTACGTGCCCTTCATATAGACGGTGCGCCCCTCGGCGTCGGATATGGTGTAGCCGCCATCAATGGCTCGCACCTCAAATTCATTGCCCTCTACGGCCTCGAGCAAAGTGCCGCCCGCAATGGCGTCCTCCACATTGAGATATCCGTACGTGCTGCTATTGCTGGCGCACTTTGCGTACTGCATTTTGTCACCATTTTTCACGACAATGAGGTATTTGCCGCCGTCGTGAATCTCCCAGGCGCGGGTGTAGGTCACGCGCTTGCGCTCCGCGATGACGGTTATCTTCACCGTTGCCGAGCCTGCGTAGAAATTATCGTCCTTGGGGCTGGAGGCCGTGATGGTGGCAGTGCCGACGCCGCCCGCGAGGCTTATCAAGCCCGTCTCGTCAACCTTGGCGACCTCCTCGTTGTCTGACGCGAAGCTTACTTTGGCCGTCGTGGCCGCGCTGAACTTGGGGGCCTCGAATTCGTCAATGTTCTGCTCAACGTAGAACGACGTCTCGCTCCACTCCAACTCGGCGGGTTTCAGATCCTCGCTCTCGCCGCCCGCATTGACGGTGACGACGATCTGGGTGGCGCGGACTTGGTTGGAAGTCGCGGAGAATTTCACCTCCTTGCTAGAACCCGTCCACGTGCCAACCGCATCAGAAACCTCGTAGCCTGTCTGAGAGGCGAAACAGCCTGGGCCATATTTTGTCGTACCCTTTGCCGTGCAAGTGAAAGCGACACTTGTGATCACTCCTGCCGAGGTGCTCACTGTTGCGGTTTGACCCTTAAAGACGCTGATCTTGTCCTTGTCTACAGTTCCTTGGGTGATGGAGATTGTGACGCTTCCCGATGTTAATGTCTGCTTGGCGCTTGCTACTGCGGGGAAGTCACTAGGCTTAAACGTCACCGTGGTCTGCGCCACTGCCGACGTGCAAAGCGAGAATGCCGCAAGGGCGGCGGTCAAGAAATTGAGTAGATGTTTCTTCATACTGATTTTGTTTTTGATTCATCGTTGCAAATCTAACCATTTCGTCGTTTGTGTGTGTTTCTGCAACAATGAATGTATGTTACAAATGTGTTTCAAACATAAGTGTCTCACCTATCTCGGCCACGTTTCGCCCTTTTTGCTAAATTTGTGGAGCATACAAAAATCGAATCCCGAACCTTTTTCAGAATGAGACTCATATTGCCACTCCTGGCCGCCATCGCCACCCCGGCCTTGGCGCAGACCTCCGGCACTTTCTCCATCAAGGGCACTCTTATGGGCGGCACAGACTCCGACACCATCATCTTGGCCGCGCCCGCCGCCATGGGTCTGACTCCCATCGACACCGCCCGCGTCAGCCACGGCACGTTCTCTTTCAGCGGCACGGTGGACGGCGCGTCACTGCTCTATCTTGTTGGCATCAAGGGCGGGCGGCCCGCCTTCGCGTCTGACGTGGTGGCAGAGGCCGGCTCAATCAACGTCCGCCTGTATAAAGACCCCGACCGCGCCGCCGATGTGGTCGGCAACGTCACCAACTCGCTGTGGAGGCTCTTTGCGCAAAGAGACAACGACATTGTGGCCCAGGCGCAACCCTACGTCAACGCCCTCCAAAACCCAAGGCTCTCGCCAGACGTGAAGAAAGCCTACCAAAACACGGCCGACTCGCTCGCCACGGAGCGCATGGCCAACGTGGTCTCTTTCGTCAGGGGACACAAAGAGACCGTGGCCGCCGACGTGGTCTTTGAGATGTACGCCCCCATGCTCAATGAGGCCGACTGCGAGGCTCTGGCCGCCCTGCTGGCGCAAAACAAGCCGCAGAGACCCGGCTTCAAGAGGGCCATGGCCAAGATGGAGCAAGGCGCGGCGGCCAGGCGGTCGGAGGTGGGGCGCAAGTTCACCGACTTCGCCTGCCCCAACCGCGACGGCAACGCGGTGCGCCTCTCAGACATTGTCAAGGCCAACAAGGTGACGCTGCTCGACTTCTGGGCCTCGTGGTGCGGGCCTTGCCGCATGGAGATGCCCAACGTGCGCAGCGCCTACGAGGCTTTCCACGCCAAGGGTCTCGAGGTGGTCGGGGTCTCGCTCGACGGCAACCGCGACTCGTGGCTCAAAGCCATTGAGAGCCTCAAGATGCCGTGGATTCACCTCTCCGACCTCAAGGGTTGGCAGTGCGCCCCGGCGCAACTCTATGGCGTCCATTCCATCCCGGCCAGCATCCTCATTGCCCAAGATGGCACCATTTTGGCCAAAGACCTGCGCGGCGCGCAGCTCATCATCACGCTCAATAAGATTTTGAAATAGTGGAGTCTGAGGCGGTCGCGGCCACGGAGCTTTTCCCCGGTTTCTTTTCCGAGGTCGGCACGCTGCGGGCTGGCTATTGGTTTCCCGTGCGGC
>CAKUYZ010000144.1 GCA_934717675.1 uncultured Bacteroidales bacterium | reverse complement strand
AAAAACCACATAATGCAGAAGCTCAACTTGAAGACGACGGTAGACATAATCCGCTTCGGAATTCGAAACAACATAATTGAATTGTAACGTCATTGTAACCCGGATTCGCAGACCCACGCTCTTGCCACAATGGCTAAAGAGTTACCTTTGCGACACACCAAACTGCAAATCTTTACATACAAATGACTCAAAACATCGACATCACGGGCCTTTCTGAGGCTGAGGTGGAAGATAGCCGAAAACAGCACGGTCCAAACGTCCTCACCCCCGCCGAGAAAGAGCCCTGGTGGAAAAAATTCCTGGAGAAATTCACTGACCCTCTTATAATAATACTGCTCGTGGCAGGGTGCCTGTCTGTGGGCATTTCAATATATGAGTACGAGGCGTTGGGCAAGAGCGCGGCCGTATTCTTCGAACCCATAGGCATCTTCGTGGCCATTCTTTTGGCCACAGGCCTGGCGTTCATTTTCGAGATGAAGGCAGACCGCGAGTTCGCCGTCCTCAACCAAGTGAATGACGATGAGCCTGTGGAGGTGATGCGCGGCGGGACGGCGCGAAAAGTCCCCAAGAGAGACATCGTGGTGGGCGACATCATAATCCTATCGACGGGAGATGATGTGCCGGCCGACGCCGAATTGCTCACAGCCACCCTGCTCAAGGTTGACGAGAGCAGCCTGACGGGCGAGCCTCTGTGCGAGAAGACGACAGTGGAGGCCGACTTTGACAAAGAGGCCACATTCCCCTCCAACCACGTGATGCGCGGCACCAAGGTGATGGAGGGGCATGGCGTGGCGCGCGTCTTCGCCGTGGGAGACGAGACGGAAAATGGCAAGGTTTTCGAAGCCGCACAGATTGACGACAGCGTCCGCACGCCACTCAACGAGCAGCTTGACGGCCTTGGAGACCTGATAACGAAACTGAGTTACGCCGTGGCCGCTCTTGTGGTGCTGGGCCGCTGCCTGGCCTACCTGTGGCCTATTTGGGCCACCGAGGCGGACCTGGAGTGGGTGGATTTCCTGGCCTACGTGCTACAAACGCTTATGATTGCCGTGACACTCATTGTGGTGGCGGTGCCGGAGGGACTGCCAATGGCCGTGACCTTGGCCTTGGCCTACAGTATGCGCAGAATGCTGAAGACCAATAACTTGGTGCGCAAGATGCACGCTTGTGAGACCATGGGAGCCTCCACCGTGATATGCACAGACAAGACAGGCACGCTGACGCAGAACAAGATGAAAGTGAGCAAAACCGCATTCTTCGACCTGGGCGAAAGCCAAGCCCTGGACGGCGGCGAAGCCTCACAAACGATAGCCGAGGGTGTGGCCGTCAACGCCACAGCGGAGCTTGACACTTCAGACCCTAAGGCCCCCACGCCAATAGGCAACCCGACTGAGGGCGCGCTGCTGCTGTGGCTCCACAGCCACGGGCTGAACTATAGGCAACTGCGCGCAGGAGCCGCAAAAATGGAGGAACTGCCATTCTCTACCGAGAGAAAATATATGGCCACGGTGGTTCGCGAGACGTCAGGTCAGATTGTCCTCCACGTCAAGGGCGCACCAGAGATTGTCATGTCTCTTTGCAAGACCGTGGCCCAAGGCAAGAGCCGCGAGGAGGTGGAGAGACTGCTGCAGACATATCAGGAGCAAGGAATGCGCACGCTTGGCTTCGCCTATCAGGTTCTCAACGAGGCGGATCACGTCATTGCGGACGGAAAAGTTGTGGCGGACGGCCTGACATTCCTCGGCATCGTGGCGATAGCCGACCCCGTGCGAGAGGACGTGCCCGAGGCCGTGGGCGAATGCATTGGCGCGGGCATCGACGTCAAGATGGTGACGGGAGACACCGTCAGCACTGCTCGCGAGATTGGCCGACAGATTGGCCTATGGAATCCCGCAATAGATGACGACAAGAACATTGCAACTGGCCCTGAGCTGGCCGCCATGACCGACCAGGAGCTTGAGCAAAAAGTAGGCGACCTGAAGATAATCGCCCGCGCACGCCCCATGGACAAGAAGAGACTGGTGGAGGCCCTGCAAAGGCGCGGCGAGGTGGTGGCAGTGACGGGCGACGGCACCAATGACGCCCCAGCCCTCAAAGCCGCACACGTGGGCCTCTCTATGGGCGACGGCACGTCTGTGGCCAAAGAGGTGAGCGACATCACGATTATAGACAACTCGTTTAGCAGCATCGGGTGCGCCGTCATGTGGGGACGCTCCCTCTATCAGAACATCCAACGCTTCCTGCTCTTCCAGCTGACGGTCAACGTGTCGGCCTGCCTGCTTGTCTTGGTCGGCGCGTTCATGGGCGTCCAATCGCCGCTGACGGTGACACAGATGCTCTGGGTGAACCTCATCATGGACACGTTCGGCGCCATGGCGTTAGCCTCGCTGCCGCCATCGCCAGAGGTTATGAAATGCAAGCCAAGGAATCGTAAGGCTTTCATCATAGACCGCCAGATGGGTGTGGAGATATTCGGTATCGGAGGGCTCTTTTTCCTCATCATGCTGGTTATGCTCTATGTGTGCGAACACGCTGACATTCATCATATGACGGACTTCCTACACTGCACCCTCGGCCCCAAGGACGGCCTCAACGCCGATGAGCAGACCCTCCTGTTCTCCGTCTTCGTGATGACGCACTTCTGGTATATGTTCAACGCACGGGCCTTCCGCACGGGTCGCAGTGCGCTTCACCTGCAAGGCTGCAAAGGTTTCGGGCTCATAGCCGCGGTCATCTTGATTGGCCAGGTGCTGATTGTGGAGGTTATGTACAAGTTCTTCGACGTGGCTCCAATGTCGCTAGAGGATTGGGGCATAATCACTTTGGCATCGTCTCTCGTCTTGTGGGTGCGCGAGGGCTACATTTGGCTATCTGGCAGAAATCAGCGCGCCTAGCCCCCAATACTCTTCACAAAGAGGCGGCCTTCGAAATCCGAAGGCCGCCTCTTTATGTTTCCGCCTTGCATAGACCTCTTGAGGCTTAAAGAGATGCGCCCGTCTCGACACTGGTGTGGTGGTCATGTGTCATGATGGGGCGCAGAGAGGCTAAGTACGGCAAGTCATACCCCATTCCACTCCATCTAGCGGCCATGGAATGACATCAAAAAAAAAGAGACTGACCGTCTGGTCAGTCTCTTTTTCATTTTCGTCCTCCGCAAAAGGACTATTTTTTCATATAGCTTTCAATAGGCTTTGCCTCAATCTGTTGTAGGGTAAGATTCTTATTGTTCACTGCGTTAACCATCAGTTTGAGAACCTCCTCGCCATCGTTGGCAAAGGCTACCTCCTTGCGGTCTATGAGACCCGACTGCTCTTTGCCGGTGCCGAGGTAGCCATTGTCCCAAAATATTGGAGCCATGCAATATGTCCGCGCGGCCGCGCACACAAACTCCAGATAATATTTCCTGAAGGCCTCACTCCGCTCATCGTCTCGACGGACGCACCCTATCTCGCCAATATAGACAGGCGTGCCGGCATTGATGAACTTGGTCTTCATGGCTGCAAATATATCCCTCACGTTGTCTTCATCGCCCCAGTTTAATTTCTTGTCTGGCGCGGCCAGATGTCCCCATTCTGAGAACTCGGCATCCAGCGTATATTTGTTAGGGTCGTAGAAATGTATGGCCACCATAAGCCTCTTGGCGGGGTCGGCAGGCAGTTTGAGGTACTTGACGGCGAAGTCGAAGTTTGTGACATAGCTTGGCACAGAGATCCACCTTGTGGCATTCTCGCCGCCCGTGGCGCGGATGGCCTCCACGGCGGCTGCGTTCCACTCGTTGAGCGTCTGGTATTGCTTTCCGCCATCGTTGCGGTTGTCTCCCCAGCCCCAGCCGCCGTCATGAATCTCGTTGAGGACCTCGAAAATTAGCCACGGGCCCTTGTCTTGAAATTTCTTGGCAATTTGCGTCCACATGGCTCGCAG
>CAKUYZ010000143.1 GCA_934717675.1 uncultured Bacteroidales bacterium | reverse complement strand
GGAAGTATGACGTTTAATGTCTGCTAATATAACGTTTTTAGGCGGTTATTCTCCACCCTCACGCCTTATGAGAAAACACAATAAGGGGGTTTGAGACAGATAAGCCCCAAACCTCCTCATTACGCTCCTACAGAACGGACTTGGACGTCCGCCACTGTGTGATCCGACCTAGTCGAAGACGGTCTTCATATTGTCGTCAGAGAGACTATGAATCGAGGTATCATCAGATCCCTCATCCCCCCAGGGATCAGGTTCCGGATCAGGAAGCGTACTCCCAGTTGATTGGCAAATCGCATTGTCAACCTCAAAAGCCACAATCATAGGCTTTTCATACTTTAAAATCTTTGCTTCATTTTTTCTTTTCATGACGCTTTATATTTAGAAAACCCTGACTAATTCTGTCTTTGAAACGCCTACACCATTCACTTCAACGACATAGCCTCCTCTAGCTAGTGAGCTAATGGTGGTACCGTCTCGTACCGATACATTCGCAAGGCATGTTCCAACCAGGTCATATACCCGCACAAAATAATCACCTACCCCAGATACGGTTATGCTACTTGAAGCTCCCTTTATACATACATCGCCTGCACTCACAGACGGGATGTCTGTAATAGGAGCCTTCTGCATATACGTAGCCAATTCGAGAGAAACTACTTGTGCCGTCTGGTTATTTAAGCGTCCATTGCTGACATTGGAGACGTAATTTCCATCCCCTCCTGTATGCAAAACAGTACTGGTTACATCTTCTTTGCCCCTGACATTTACGGACAGCCCTGCACATGTCACAGACAAATTGCCTAAGTTTCCGTAGTCCAATACTCCAAATTCAATATCTTCTTGTTTGGGATCCGCAAAAATTTTCACCTCATCCTGTATACTTATGGAATACTCTTCTTCTGGAATAGCGTAAGGCTTAATTGACATATATTGAAGAGAACCTTTCCTTATTTTGCCACCAACAAACGGAAAGACAACACCGCTAGCCGTTCCGACAGCACTTATTCCGTAAGTCTCAACATTTTCCCACATGAAATTACAATCGAACTTGGAATTCATCTCATCGGGACACAGAGAGCGCAAAGAATCTAGAGTTTCTTCAGGTAAAAAATATGCGACAAATACACTTCGCGAGCCAATGCTCTTTCTACTATTGGGATTAACGTCATTTACATAGAACCTTATAAAGGGTAAAGTAGTTGTCATCTCATCGCTTGGGACATCAGCATATGAGACAAGATCCTTCTTTCCTATAGATATTACCCGGCCATCGCTAATTGAATCTAACTGTGGGAAAACAGCAGGTTCCATTGCAGGTTGCAAAAAACCATAACGCATTGGGCCGTCGTAGGTTGTCAATCCTGTAATAAAGTTACACTCGCTCCAACCACGAGAAGCCTGATCATAGCGAACATCCATAACCCTCAACAGCCTCTTAGTATCCTCATCATCGCCAACTACAGACATCCAATCTATAGCCGCCTGATAATCGTTGTTGACTATGCACTGAGAGAAATAGTGAGTTGCGTAAGGGCCATAGTCCGACACATTTAAAATCGACAATTCCTTTACCACATACTCATCATCAAATATGGAGCCTTTAGCCCTAAAAACAGCCGCAGTATCATCTAGCGGGCAGAGCTGCATAAGTTCGTTAGGATATTCATTGGCCAACTGTTTACCCATTGTAAGGCCGTAGTATAGTGTCTTTCCGTTCCCCGCTTTGTATTTTGAAAATGGCAACAGGATATTAAACCGTCCATTGCAGCCAAGGCTAAAAATTGGATCAGGGTCAGAGACTGGAATAGAAAAATATGGGCGTTTTGTAGAATAATATGCAAATTGTTTTGTCGCGTCATAGCCATACGTCTTTGCGTACGGCATATCATATGCATTGCTTACATTTTTCTCAAACACACTGGCGGCAGCGGAATATTCACCCCGATTAATCAGATAACCGGCAACACGGTTGTTAATGGCATTGCACAGAAAATAAGCAGTATCACCGACAGACAGACTTGCACCATTTTCGACCACGACACCAGCACCGAACTGATGGTCGTCACCACCAGCCTCCACCACCAGCTGCTTGCAAGCTAGCTCGCCATCGACAGTGAGGACGTTGGGCGACTTGACGACAATGGACTTGCCCTTTGCGGCCTCGACTATGGCGGAGGAGCGGACGCTGCTCTTGACCTCGTAGACATCATCAACCGTAAACTTGCGTATCTGGGCGTCTTGCTTTATGGCCCCACCATCGGTGCGGAGGGAGAAGGCCGGGACGCTGACCGAGACCTCGGCGCCCGCCGGGAGGTAATACATATCGTGGAGGAAGTATGTGAGGGTGCTGTCCGTCTTGTCCAGGTTCGTGAAGAACGGGACGGAGACAGGCGCGCCGCCACCGACGCTATACGAAACGCTGGAGGCCGTGCAAATATTGACGGCCGTGGCGGGAGTGGCGTTGGCGTCAGAGCCGAGGAAAAGCGTGTCTGCGCCGTTAATGAATTTGAAAGTGATATATGGCTTGGGGTCACAAGAGGAAGACTCACGGTTTTTCAGAGTCCAGACCTGTGCGGATGCGGACACGCCCACCAAGAGGGCGACCAAAGACAAATAAATGGATTTAAGCTTAATGGATTTAAGCTTAATGGATTTAAGCTTATTCATATTCTTCTTATTTTTCGGTTACTCTTGTCTGGCGTTTTTCCAATATAGCAACTTAAATGCTGAATGACAAATATTATCGCATAAAAAGCCTCACTCGCAGAGGCTCAAAAATCATACCACAAACGGCACTGCCAACTCAAAATCATTGCGCTCCTCATGAGGCGCAGGCCTTAGTCGGCCGCATTAAGCCCTCCCCACTCAAGGAGGTTGGCGGCGAGGGTGTCTGCCGACTGGACCAGCGAGCAGAGCGGGCAAGAGTCTCGCGCTGCATTGAGGTTGCTGCGAGCCTCGGGACTGTTGAACGCCAGATCCCAAGCGGCCATATGCCAGCGAATGGCGAGCATCTCATCGTTGGTGAGAGCAAGCCCAGCGAGGAGCAGAACCACGACGGATTTCTCTCCATGACCCATGGGGAAGGCCGAGAAATCGGCATCATAGCCTGGCTGATCCTCCCACACGCCGGCATTGTTTTTCACACGCTTGACGACAGGCTTGTAAATGTCCGCCTTGCAGACATCGTGAAGCAGCGAGGCGATGATGACGCTGTCTTCCGGCAGGGCTGATTTGAGGGCGGGCTGCATGGCAATCATATCCTCGCGGAGGCGGAGCGCCACTTTGCAGACGTTCATGGAGTGCTCCATAAGGCCGCCCTCATAATTGAGGTGGAAACGCGTGGAGGCTGGCGCGGCGAAGAAACCGAGCGATTGCAGTTCCTCGAGGCAGTCGTCCACGCCCTCGCGCCCCGTGGAGCGAAGAATGGTCTCGAACTCCTCCCTCATTTGCCTCACTTTTGCCTTGTTCTCGTCGAATTGCATTGCGATGTAAAGCTAGGAGAAAAAGAAAAGACGAAGAACCGACTTGACGTCCGTTCTTCGTCGATTAGAATAAAAAACTTGTGCCCAAGACAGGACTCGAACCTGCACCTCGTTGCCGAGACTAGTCCCTGAAACTAGCGCGTCTACCGATTCCGCCACTTGGGCGTTTCGCCCAACAATCGCCATTTTCCGATTGCGATGCAAAGTTAGTCATGTTTCGCGGAAATGCAAGAGGCGGAGGACGTTTTTTGAGACATTTTCGAGAGAGTGTGTTGAATCTTTTCTTGGGAGGGGATTCTTACCTGACGGGAGACGGGTCGCGACCCGTCTCTACATAGGCCAATCGGATATGGGGGAGTGTGAGGTGGAGGGCTCACCGTAACGGGAGACGGGTCACGACCCGTCTTTCATGGGGGCCTCGGCTGAGGGGATTTGCGGAGCGTGGCTTGCTTGCCG
>CAKUYZ010000142.1 GCA_934717675.1 uncultured Bacteroidales bacterium | reverse complement strand
AGACAAAGGGGCGCGATTCGAGAAACTCATCTGCCGATGGCTCACTGCCGACCCCGTCTACGCCGCGCTCTTTGACAAAGCGTGGCTATGGGCCGACTTCGCCAACGAAACCGGCATAGCCGCGCCAGACATGGGCATCGACATTGTGGCCAGGCACCGCGACACGGGCCTCTTCACGGCCGTCCAATGCAAATTTTATGACGAGGACACCGTCATCGCAAAGGCCGCAGTGGACTCTTTCATCTCCGCCAGCGGCAAGACCTACCCGTCGTCACTCCCGGGTTCCGAACCCGTCTCTTTCGCGGGGCGGATATGGGTGGCCACGTCGGAGAGGTATGGAGACAACGCCGACGAGGCCTTGCGCGGCCAGACGCCGCAAGTGGTGGTGGTGAACCTGGGCACACTGGCGCAAAGCCCCGTGGACTGGCAGGCGCTGGCCGACGGCAAGCCTATGCAAGAGCGCAGGCCCGCCGAGCCGCGAGACTATCAGGCCGCCATTGTGGCCGACGCCTTGCGCCACTATGACACATATGACCGAGGCACGCTGGTCATGGCCTGCGGCACGGGCAAGACCCTCACAAGCCTCTTCTTGGCGCAAGCCCTATGCGGCAATGGCGGAGCCGCCGTCCTCTTCCTGGCGCCCAGCATCGCCCTGGTCAGCCAGACGCTGCGCAGCTGGTTCGCCGCGGCGCGGGAGCCTCTGACGGCCGTATGCGTATGCTCCGACACACGCGCAGCCGACACCACAGACCCTGACCAAGACGATATGGAGGAGAGCTTGCTAGACCTGCCCATCCCCTCCACCACTTGTGCGCAGACCGTGGCCGAGACACTCCGCGACGCGCAAGGCCGACGCGGCCTCACGGTGGTCTTCTCCACCTATCAGAGCATAGCCACCGTGCACGAGGCGCAGAGGCTGGCTGGCGTGGAGTTCGCCTTGGCTGTGTGTGACGAGGCCCACCGCACGGCAGCGTCATATCTGGCGGCGGACAAGGCCAAAGGCAGGCGCGAGAGCCCCTTTGCCCGTATCCACGATGCCGACTACGTCCGCACCAAGCGCAGGCTCTATATGACCGCCACGCCTAAGATATATGCCGACAAAGAGATAAAACACGCCGATGGCAAGCTCGACACACTTTTCTCTATGGACAACGAGGCCTTCTTCGGGCCGCGCATAGCCACCCTCTCGTTTGGCCAAGCCGTGGAGCGGGGGCTGCTGACAGACTATAAGGTACTGGTCTTGGCCGTGGACGAGTCCATGGTCGGCAACGACCTGCTGGAGCGCGTCAAGGCGCGAGCCAAGGAGGGCGGCGAGGAAGGCGAGGCCCTGCAGCACGTCATTCCGGACATGACGGCGCGGATGCTGGGGGCCGTGGCCGCCATGAGCAAAAGCGTGGTGGACTGCATGCCCACCGAGAAAGACCCATTTGACGACGACCCCGACCGAGACAGCCCACTGACCACGGCCATTGCCTTCTGCGACTACGTGACGCGCACGCGCAAGACCAAGGCCGGCACCTACGTGACGAACGAGACGGCAAGGGCCTTGGAGACCATAGCCCGCGAATATAGGGCCGCCATGGAGGAGCGCGGCGAGCTGACGGAGCATGCCGAGAAATATCTGGCCAGGCTGGCCGACGTGAGAGCCGACTACGTGACGGGAGCCATGCCCACCAATGAGCGCGAGAGACGACTAGCCATCCTCCGAGAGCCCGTGAGGGGCGAGGCCCACATTGTCTGCAACGTGGGGTGTCTCTCTGAGGGCGTCGATGTGCCGGCGTTGGACGCCGTCATATTCCTCTCGCCCAAGAAGTCGCCCATCGCGCTGGTGCAGTCCGTGGGCCGCGTCATGCGCCGCTTCGAGGGCAAGAGGTATGGCTACATCATTGTCCCCATCATCGTGCCGCTGGGGCAAGACCCCAACGAGGTGGTCCGCTCCACAGCTTTCAGCCCCGTGTGGGACATCCTCCGCGCCCTGCGCAGCCACGATGAGACGCTGGCCGCCGAGCTCTCTAGCCACACCTACACCCACGTGCGCTACGTCCGCCTCGGCTCCGAGGCCGACCTCTCGCCACAAGGCCGCGCCGCGCGCCGCCGCCGAGGCCAGGCGCAAGACTGCCAGCCGAGCCTCTTCGAGGCCATGCCCGTGGAGACAACCGAGCTGCTCTACGCCCGTATGACGGAGGTGGTGGGAGACCGAATGTATTGGCCCACGTGGAGCAAGAAGGTGGGCGACGTGGCCATGCGTTTCGTGGAGCGCATCTCGGCCATGCTGGCGCAGGGACGGCACGCCGCCGAGATGGACGGCTTCGTGGCGCAGCTGCGCGAGAGCGTAAACCCCTCAATAGGCAGGCAGGAGGCCGTGGCCTTCCTGGCGCAGCACCTGGTCTCCCGACCCGTGTTTGACGCCCTCTTCGCGGACTATGACTTCGCCGCAAACAACCCCGTGAGCCGTGCCATGAACCATATGGTGGACCTGCTTGAGGGCGAGGCCTTCGCTGACGACCGCCGCCTGCTCTCTAGCTTCGCCGAGCAGGTGCGGATGGTGTGCAAGGGGCTAGACACCGCCGCCAAGAGGCAGGAGATGATCCGCACCCTCTATGAGCAGTTCTTCAAGGCCGCGCTGCCGCGGGCCGCCGAGCAGCTGGGCATTGTCTACACCCCCGTGGAGTGCGTCGATTTCATCATACGCTCCGTGGACTCCATCTTGCGCCGCGACTTCGGCATGGCGCAAGGACTGGCCACCCCCGGCTGCCGCACGCTAGATCCCTTCGCCGGCACCGGCACCTTCACGGCCCGCGCGCTGCAATATCTGGCGGGGCGAGAAGACATCCCGAACGAAGCCCTCCGCCAAGCCTACCGGCAAGGCCTCCTCTGCAACGAGATTGTGCCGCTGTCATATTACGTGGCGGACGTCAACATCGAGACCGCCTTCAACGGCCTGGACCGCCAACGCGCCACGGCCGAACCCTATGAGCAATATAACGGCATATGCCTGGCGGACACGTTCCAACTCACCGAGAGCCGCGGCACGCTGCTCTTCGAGGGCGAGCTAGGGGCCAACGCCCGCGCCGCCGAGCGGGAGCTGGAGCGGCCGCTCACCGTGGTGTGGGGCAACCCGCCATATTCCGTGGGCCAACGCTCCGCCAACGATAACGCCCAAAACCAGAGCTACCCAGCCCTGGAGGCACGCATCGCCGCCACTTATGCGGCAAAGTCGGATGTTGTCAACAAGAACAGCCTCTACGACAGCTACATCAAGGCCATCCGCTGGGCGTCGGACCGCATCGGCGAGCAGGGAGACCGCGGCGGCGTGGTGGCGTTCATATCAAACGGCGCGTGGATTGACGGCAACAGCCAGGCCGGCCTCCGCCGCTGCCTGACCGCGGAGTTTGACTCCGTGCGGGTGCTCAACCTGCGCGGGAATCAGCGCACAAGTGGCGAGCTGAGTCGCCGCGAGGGTGGAAAAATTTTCGGCAGTGGCTCCCGCACCCCCATAGCCATCACCATCCTGACGCGTCTACCACGGGAGCGGCGCACGGGGGCGTGCCACATCTTCTACCACGACATTGGCGACTATCTGAGCCGCGAAGAGAAACTGACGCGCCTGCGGGAGTGGCAGTCGGCGGATGCCGTGGATTGGACCGAGATCACCCCCAACGCCAAAGGCGACTGGATAAACCAGCGCGACGGGTCGTTTGACGCCCTCACGCCACTCGCGCCCGAAAAGAAGTATGACCTTGCGACAAAGAGTTTCTTCGTGGTGAACTCAAATGGGATGAAAACAGCCAAGGATGCATTTTTGTACAATTACTCAAAGCATGGTCTGGAGGGTACGATTAAGAAAATGATTGATTTTTATAATGATAATCTTGATCGTTTCCATTCTCAACATAGTGTTTCCGATGTGAGAAATTTTGTAGGCTATGATAATAGCTACAT
>CAKUYZ010000141.1 GCA_934717675.1 uncultured Bacteroidales bacterium | reverse complement strand
TTGAGGCAAAGGAGAACGTCAAGATTGAGGCCCCCACGCAAACCTACGCCACCATCACGCTTCAGAACTACTTCCGCATGTATCACAAGCTGGCCGGTATGACCGGCACGGCAGAGACCGAGGCGGGCGAGTTCTGGAACATATACAAGCTCGACGTTGTCGTCATCCCGACCAATAAGCCTATTGCGCGCATTGACTATGATGACATACTCTATAAGACGACTAAAGAGAAGTTTGCGGCCGTAATAGAGGAGATTGTCAAGCAGACCGAAAAAGGCCGTCCTGTGCTTGTCGGCACCACGTCTGTCGATGTCTCCGAACTCCTAAGCCGTATGCTCAAACTTAGAGGCATCAAGCATAATGTGCTGAATGCCAAGTTGCACCAGAAGGAGGCCGAGATTGTGGCCCTTGCCGGTCAGAAAGGGGCTGTTACCATTGCCACGAACATGGCAGGCCGCGGCACCGATATCAAGCTGACCGACGAGGTGAAGGCCGCCGGTGGTCTCGCCATCATTGGCACAGAGAGGCACGAGAGCCGCCGCGTAGACAGGCAGCTCCGTGGCCGTGCTGGCCGTCAGGGAGACCCGGGCTCCTCACAGTTCTTCGTTTCGTTGGAAGACAACCTTATGCGCCTCTTCGGTAGCGACAGGATGATAAAGATTGTAGACCGCGCCGGCATCAAGGAGAATGAGCCTATTCAGCACCCATGGATGTCCAAGGCCATTGAGCGCGCGCAGCGCAAGGTGGAGGAGAACAACTTCGGCATCCGTAAGCGTTTGCTCGAATATGACGACGTGATGAACTCGCAGCGCGAAGTCATCTACACGAAACGTCGTCATGCGCTCTTCGGTGAGCGCATGGACATTGAGATCGTCAATATGATGCAAGACGCTGCCTACGCTCTTGTGGCTGACGCTAAGCAAGCCCCGGAGTTTGACTTTGAGGGATTCCGTCTCGATGCCTTGCGTAACTTCTCCGTGGCGTTGCCATTTTCAGAAGAGGAGTTTGAGAAAGGTAGTGTTGACGAGTTGGCGGAGAAGTTGTACAACGCCGCATACGCCGCATTCACGCAGCGATGCGATGCCATCATTGCCCAGGCAATGCCTGTGGTCTCTCAGGTCTATGAGAACCAAGGTGACAAGTTTAAGAACATTGTCATCCCCATAACCGATGGCAAGCGAGTTTTCCGAATCCCTGCTAACCTCAAAGATGCGTATGACACCAAGGGAAAAGACCTCATCAAGTCTTTCGAGAAGGTCATCATGCTCATCACCATTGACGACGCATGGCGCGAGCACCTCCGGCAAATTGACGAGTTGCGCAAGTCTGTGCAAAATGCGTCTTACGAGCAAAAGGATCCGTTGCTTGTCTACAAGTTTGAGTCCTTCAACTTGTTCAAGGGCATGATTGAGTCCATCAATTCGTCAATTGTACGTTCTTTGTCACGCCTCTCCATCCCAATCCAGCAGCGCACGCCAGAGGAGGAGGCCGCCATTCAGGCGCAGCGTCAGAAAGAGCTTCAGGCCATCGAGGCAAAGCGCAGGCTTGATATGGAAAGGTTGCGTATGCAGCGCGAGCAGGAGGCCGTTAGCGGCCCGACGCGCATGCCGGACGCACCTTCGCAACAGCAGCACACACAGCCCATCGTGGCAGAGAAAAGGGTGGGGCGCAACGACCCTTGCCCTTGCGGGAGCGGCAAGAAGTATAAGAACTGCTGCGGCAAGGGACTGCCAGATTAAAAGTAAGTTGCTATGCTGAATACGCTCTGCTTCATTGATTGGGATGTAGACCCCGTCTTTTTTCATCTGGGTCCTTTCGCCGTGCGTTATTATGGCCTGTTCTTCGCATTGGCTTTTTGGCTCGGCTATGTGATCACGGCCAAGATGTTCAAAGACCAAAAGCTGCCAGACACCCTGGTGGACAAGGTGTTCATATACATTCTTGTTGCCACTCTCATCGGGTCTAGGCTCGGGCACTGCATCTTCTATGCGTGGGACTACTATTCACAGCACCCGCTAGAAATCTTGCAGGTGTGGAAAGGTGGGTTGGCCAGCCACGGTGGCACTTTGGGCATAATCATTGCGCTCATCATTTTCAGCAAGCGTGTGCATAGGCCTTTCCTGTGGATTGTGGATTGCATATGCGTCCCCGTGGCTTTGGCCGCGTTTTTCATAAGGATGGGTAATCTGATGAACTCCGAGATTGTGGGCGTCCCGACGGATGTGCCGTGGGCTTTCAGGTTCCTGCGGCTGCATCCTGACGATGCGCTCATACCGCGCCATCCGACACAAATCTATGAGGCTCTGTTTTATCTGGCTGTCTTTGGCCTGCTTTGGTTTCTCTATCGGAAGAAGAGGCTCATTGTTCGCCACGGGGCTTTGTTCGGTGTCTTTATGGTGTGTGTCTTTGGCTTTCGCATCGTCATCGAGGGGCTAAAGGAAAACCAGGAGCCGTTTGAGGACTCTATGGTTTTGAACATGGGGCAGTTGCTCAGCATCCCGTATGTGATCCTTGGCATTGTTTGCCTCATCTATGCGTTCACGTCCAAGCCCGACACGACAATCTATAAGGCCGAAAAATAGTAAATTCAACATTTAACGCGCTGCCCGACAATAATATGTCGGGTGGCGCGTTCTTATTATCTGGAAGATGGGTTTTCTAAAGTTTAGGCAGAGAGTGTTTGAGATCATTGAGCCGACATCAAAGGGCAGAGATGACAGGATGTCTTATGCCTACGATATTGCCATGATGGTGGCCATAGCCTTTGGTGTCATCCCGCTCATGTTCAAACAACAAAACCAATTTTTGGTCATAATAGACACCATTTCATTGGTTGTCTTTGTGATAGACTATTTGTTGCGTTGGTTCACGGCAGATATGCGCATGCGTTGGAAAGGGTGGAAGGCCTTTGTGTTCTACCCGTTTTCAATATACGCCATCATAGACCTTTTGTCCATCTTGCCGTCGTTCCTCAATGTGCTAAACCCGACACTCAAACTCTTCAGACTCTCCCGGTTGCTTAAAATATTGCGTTTTTTCAGAATCATCCGTTACTATGAGCCTCTTCAAATCATACTTGTCGTATTTCGCAAAGAAATGGGGACGCTTTTGGCCGTTGTTGGCCTTGCAATGAGCTATATATTCCTAACGGCCCTCGTGATGTTTAATGTGGAGTTCGAAAACGTGCTTGACGGAGGCAAAGCCATGTTTAACAACCTCTTCGATGCCATATATTGGTCAGCTTGCACACTAACGACCGTGGGGTACGGAGACATCTATCCAACCTCGGAAGTCGGGCGGCTCATCAGCATGGTGTCCGCAATTGTCGGTGTGGCCATAATTGCGCTGCCATCTGGCATCATCACCGCTGGCTATATGGACGAGCTTCGTCTGCGACGGGAACGAAAGGCTCAAGCGAACGAAGAAAAGCAAAATAGGGCTCTTTAAAATTGCACCACCAAAAATACCACAAAATATGAAGTCAACCTTGTTTAATGTCGCGCTCTTAGTGACGGCAATTCTCCCGACTTCAGCCATTTTTGCGAATGCGGGAGGCCACTCGGGCGCAATCCAATCTTTTGACCTGCGTCGTGTGGAGGTCACGTCTCCAACTTTCCTTCACGCCCAAATGTTGGCCAAGGACTATCTGCTAGGCCTTGATGCCGACCGCCTCCTCGCACCTTATTACAAGGAGGCTGGGCTAAAGCCATTGGCGGAAAACTACCCCAATTGGGAGAACACGGGCCTGGATGGGCATATCGGCGGACACTATGTTTCCGCCTTGGCCTATATGTTTGCGGCCACGGGCGACTTGCGTGTCAAGGAACGTCTAGATTATATGGTAACCCACTTGGCCGAGGCGCAAGACTCTGACGGGTGTCTTTCTGGTGTCGTTGGTGGGCATGCGCTCTGGAATGAGATCTTCCGCAAAGGCGACATTCGTGCCGGTGCTTTCTCTCTGAACGACAGATGGGTCCCGCTCTACAACATTCATAAGGTCATGGCCGGTCTTCGTGACGCTTACCTTGTAGGCGGA
>CAKUYZ010000140.1 GCA_934717675.1 uncultured Bacteroidales bacterium | reverse complement strand
ATCTTGCGACGGCAAAACGCCTCGTCTGCGGCCTCGGCCGGAGCGAGGTTGAGAATTATCTGCTTAACCAACTCTTGACAGAAAATGTTACGTTGTTATGTTTAAATATAGCCTTTCGCCACTACGAGGCAGCAGACAGGAAAACGCGCAGCTCGTCAATGCGCTCTTGCCTCTCTTGCGAAAACGTATCCGACATGGCCTCCACTCTGTTATATATGCCCCACGACCTCAACGCTACATCTTTTCGCAGGCCAGGGCTTAGGTCGGAGACCTTAAAGTCGGCATATAAAAGCGCCGCCATAAGTTCCAGCCTCTGCTCCATATTTTTTACTGACAACTTGTCGGCAGCCACACCTTGGCTCTCGGCGGCGTTTTCGGCCACGGCCGTCACTATGTCCTCTTCCTCCGCCTGACGGAAGAAGTCCTTGTTATTGCCAAATGTGGCGTAAAGGGCCTCAATCTCACGCTGACGCTCCGCTTCGTCTACATCTCCCTCCAAAAGGGCGGCGATGGAAGCGAAAAGGTCCTGGATGAGTTTGAGCAAATAGTCGCGTCGCAACATGGCAAAAGGTTAGATTGTCAAGTCATTCTCGCACAGTAACTCGGCGAGAGAGGCTGTGAAGCACTCTGTATTTGTCTACAGCCGCAATGCGATACACATAGCGCTGCCTTCGCCCGGCGGCTATGGGGATGCCTACACACGTGCGGTCTACAATTTGGTGAACGCTCTCATTCGTCCCCATTTTTTCCACCTCAGAGCGCAATGTGCGGAAGACCACGTAGAAACGGACGCGCGCAGTGTCACCTTCAACTTCCCAACATAGCTTGCCTCCATCTCGCTCAAGATGCTTGACCACAATGTCTCCTGCTTTGCCCTTTACCATTGGCACTTGAAGTGTCTTATGGCGATAGAAGTCGTTTTGAAGGTAACCTTCGAAATCCATTATGTCGCGGTTGAATTGCCGATAGCTAAAGAATACGCTGCCATCCAACTTCTTGTTGTTGCGCACTTTCTTCATCTGTTCTGGCATCTCACTCTTGGAGTTCCATCCCGCTCCTGGCGCCTTGCCATCGTTGACTTTGAATATGGCATGGCCAATGAACACCTTGGTGCTGTCTGTGCTACGCTCCCCCCACCATTTTTGCAAGACGTCAAAGTCGCACCACTTGTTGCCGTGTTCCCAATATATTTGCGGCACGACATAGTCAATCTTGTTGTTGTCTATCCAGTCGAGGATGTCGGCATAAAGGACGTCGTAGTCCGTCACGCCAGCCTTTGTGTCAGAACCTTTGGCATCATCCTTTTTGTTTCTCCAAACTCCAAAAGGACTAATGCCGAACTGCACCCAAGGCTTGACGGCCCTGATGGAGTCGGCGACAGAACTGATGACTGCCGTGACGTTTGCTCTGCGCCAATTGGGCAGTAAGAGGTGAGACGGGTTGAATGCGGCAAAAGAGCCACCGTCGGCAAAAACCTCGCCCTTTGACGGGTAGGGGTAGAAGTAATCGTCGAAATGGATGCCGTCAATGTCATAGCGCGAGACAATGTCCATCACAACTTTACACACATAATCCCTTGCTGCCGGAATTCCTGGGTCAAGATATAACTTGCCCGCATATTTGATGATCCACTCTGGATGCGTGTGAGATATATGCCCAGGAGCCACGGGGAAATCTGCTTTAGGCGTCACCCTGAAAGGGTTGACCCACGCATGCAGCTCCATGCCGCGACGGTGCGCCCCTTCTATCCAATATGTCAGCGGATCAAACGAGGGAACGGAGTCAAAATTTTTACCAACAAGGTAATAGGACATAGGTTCGATGGGCGAGAAATAGAGAGCGTCTGATGATGGGCGCACTTGTAGGAAGACGACATTGAGTCCCATGGCCGCAGACCGATCCAATATGGCGTCAGCCTCTGCTTTTAACGCGGCATCCGTCAAGCCGGGAGCTGACGGCCAATCTATGTTTGCCACAGAGGCCACCCATATGCCCCTCATCTCGCGCTCCAACGCATCAGCAGGAAGGTTCTGCGCCCGCGACAATGCCGACAACAACAACGATGCCAACAAGAAAAGGACGCGCGTCATTTCGTCTTGCTCAGTTGGTCGATAACGCTGCCTATGTAGCCAAGGATAAGGTCTCGACCCTGATGTTTGGCTGACGATGTCACGAACATGGGCGGCAATGACTCCCATGTCTTTAGCATCTCCTGCTTATAAGCCGCCACCTGCTTCTCCACCTCTGGTTCACGAAGCTTATCCGCTTTGGTGAAGATGATGGAGAACGGCACCCCGTTTACGCCAAGAAACTCCATGAAGTTCCTGTCTATGGTCTGCATGGGATGGCGGATGTCACCCAAGACGAAGAGTGACGTCCACTGCTCGCGTTTCAAGACGTAGTCCGATATAAGATCCTTAAACTTAGCTTTTTCACCAAGCGGCACCTTGGCATATCCGTAACCGGGCAAGTCCACCAGATACCACTGTCCATTATTTATGTCAAAATGGTTGATCAACTGCGTTTTTCCAGGGGTGGCGGACACTTTGGCCAAGCCTCCATTGTTGCACAACATATTGATCAGTGACGACTTGCCGACATTGGAACGCCCAATGAAGGCGAATTCAGGCCTATTGGAGTCTGGGCATTGGCCAACTTTTGCACTGCTCACCAAGAACTGCGCAGATGTAATTTTCATTTTTTGTCTAAGGAAGAAATAAGAGTCAACAATTTGATATTGTGAGGCGCACCAGGCCGCCACACACGTCGCGCGACACGCTCACCGCCTCCGCCACAAAATCGCCGGCATCGGCATCGTAGCCATATGGCAAGGTGAGGACCACACTGCGGACGCACTCTCCAAAACAGGAAAAGACACCGTCCGTCACAAGCTCCGCCATGGCGAACTGCGGCTCGGAGCAAGATGACGGGGTGACCCTCACGACGCCCCCGACCCACTCTATAAAACAGTCGTCAAAGAGCGGCAATATGTCAAGAAGCCTCGTGCCGAGGCCAGAGGCCCCGACAGCCATAATGACGCTATTCAAGACACTCACCATGCGCGAAGACATTTTAGCAGGTTGCGTGGCATCCGCCCCTTGCAACCCTGCGATAGCGTACCGCTCGCTAATATATGGAAAAGAGTTGAATCTAGAAAACACAGGATTCTTCAGGTCGGCAAAGCGGAGGCCAATGACAAGGACGTCGTCTGTCTGGTCATTGTCTCCCCTCCAATCGTCAAAGCACTGCACAATGGCTTCACGTTGGATGTTCATCCGCTGCGTATGGCAGTTTCTCAGCATCTGCTCAAAACGCTTCCTCTTGAATTTCTGGTTATGTTGGCCGCCGAATTGAGACACGAACCCGTCCGTCGTCATATATAGGCTATCGCCCTCACTGATGTCGAGGCTGGCGCTGACGAAGGGGGGACGGCCTCCGCCATGGCCCTCGCCCTCACCCACGCTCCTCTTAACGCCCGTGACGGAAAATGACTGCCCGTTGGCCCGTATGACATAAGCCGTATGGCGTGCCAAGCACATTGTGGCGCGGCCCAATGAACGGTCTAGACACATGAGCGAGAGATCCACACTGTCCTCATTCGTCCCGCAGTTTGTCCGCAAAACTCCGGCCAGCTCGCGACTCAAACTCTCAACCATAGAGGCGGGGTCTCGCCTGGCGGGAGTGAAAACAATGTCGCTGAGAAGCGTAGACGCCACCATGGAGATGAATGCGCCTGGCACCCCATGCCCTGTGGCATCGGCCACACATACGAAAAGCTTGTCGCCACAGTCAAAAATCCAATAGAAGTCTCCACTGACCATATTGCATGGGCTGAAAATTATGAAATGGTCAGCTATGCCTGCGGCATCGAGCATATCTTCCGGCGGCAAGATGTTTGATTGTATGTGGTTAGCAAAGACAAGCTCATCCATCATTAACTTGTTTTGCTCATTCAGCTGCTCGCGTTGCTCATTTAGCTGCTCACTTTTAAGCCTTACCTCATCAGCCAGCAACTCACTCTGCTCTGCCAGTTCCTTGCGTCTTTCACGCATGCGCCTCACCGAGATTACAACATAGGTGGCCAAGGCGGCCAAGACGAGAAAGATCGCCACAAAACTCCACAACGTCTTGACTATGGCCAGCCTGCGCATCTCGTCTT
>CAKUYZ010000139.1 GCA_934717675.1 uncultured Bacteroidales bacterium | reverse complement strand
CACTTTTCTGTTGCCAACCGATTTGTTAGACGCTATGGTCTTCAGCTCCGAGGCCAAGGCGTTGTCTCCAACCACGGTTATGACAAATGGCTTGCCGTTGTCCTCTTGCGGCCAAGAGGTGTTCTTGGCGAACTGGAGAAGGTAGAGAGCCTGGAATTTGGCAATCTGAGCCTCCGCGGCCACCGATGCCAAAATCATCAGGCCAATCAATAATATTTTCTTCATGACTGCTTGGTTTTCTATAATTAAGGTTTCAAGCCTATGGGTTTCAGTTTGATAGGGATGCCCTCCGTTTACTAAACTCACGACAAGGCAACCGTTAACAAATATAGTGCCAAATATCTAGAACTCAAAATTCAACCCGATTGTGTAGATGCCTCCTATCTCGTCAGAATAGGCGAACTCCTGCTTCTTGGTGTTGAACAAGTTATTGGCGTTGAGGAAGACTTCGCAGTTCTCCACAGGCTTGTAACCCACCTTGAGGTTGAGCGTGAACCGCGAGTCAAGCTCCGTCTCGCCATACATGGTGAGGAGGGTGCGCTTGCCGACGAGGTTGCCGTAGGCTGAGATGTCGAGATAGTCGGTTGGCTTGTAGACGAGGCCGAACATGCCATAGACCGACGGTGTGGACTTGTGCTTATGGCCATTGACGAGCTGCGGGGTGATGCTCTCGCTCTCTCCCATCACGTTGTCGCTGCCACGTTTGCGCAGGTTATATTTGAGTGTGTAATAGAGCGAGAGGGCGTTGTCATACGTCGTCCCGTCGATGGTCACGTTGTCTTGCCCTTCCCACCATCCTTGACGGAGCCGGGTGGTGAACGCCTCTTGCTCTGCAGGAGAGAGGGTGTTGTACATGTCTCTCACACTGCTTAGGGAAGCTGAGTGAGACACGGCCTGGACAAAATCAACGGGCGTGCGCGACGTCTCCACTTTCTCGAATGTGGTGCCGCCCTTATATTCGTAGCCAAGCATGGTGCCGACAACATCGGGGAAAGTGTTCATGGCACCGAGAGTGCAGGTGCCCAACTGGTTAGCTATGTTGTCAAGTTGGCTATATGGGTAATAGTTGTCAATCCACGTGCGCTGAATGTTGGCGTTCAGCTTGGCCACCAGCTTGGGCGTAATGACCCAATCAACGTTCACGCCAAGGCCAATCTGATGGACGCGATATGGCAGGTTGTCATACTCGGTATAATTGCGGGCCATGATGTCTCCCTTGCCGACAGCCCCAATGAGAAGCTGCTGAACCATTGACGCCTGCGCGGGATCGGTGAGGTCAATGTTGCCGCCGCCTGAGGATTGGTAGATGCGCATGATGCTGGCGTCGGAAATGGTGAGCTCGGACCTGGCCGCCATAAGGGCGCCATAATTCTTGCTGCGGGAGTAGAAGCCCTCGGCATCGATGAGCAACCGGTGAGTGGGCTGGAGGCGGTAGCCCACCTCGTAATTATCCGCCATCATAAGGTTGGCGTCCTTGTTGCCGAGGAACTGAATCTCCGACGGCACGTTGAGACCTTCGCGCCTCCACATATAGCTAACACTGGTGTTGACGAGGTTGGCGGAGCGGATGCCGCGACCGTAGACGAAACGGACGAAATTCCGATCGCTAATCTTGTAATTGGCAGCGGCTTGGAACGAGGTGTTCCACTTGTCGGGGATGTGCGTCTTGTCAGAGCGCAACGCCAAGATGGCGCGGAAGCGACCTTTCTCATAATCGAGCCTTAAGCTCGGGGCGAGAGACCACAACTCGGCGTCGCCATTGAAGAAGCCAGACAGGCGCTGCTCGCCCTTGTCGCCGCCGTAGTTATAGGAGGAGTAGACATCGTAGGAGTAAAGGTACTGGTAGCTCACGCCGGGGCGCACGTCCAACTCGCCCCACGAGCCGGCGTCGCCGAAAGTGAAGTCATAGTCGGCCGACGCGAAGACCTGTTGCGTCTTGACCTGAAAGCCAGGCCGCCCCTGCGCATAGTCCTCCGGCCCAGCCGAATAGTTGGCCTGAAGATGGAGGCCGTGGATGTCGGCATTGGCATTAAAATAGCCCTTCTTGAGCATCCTGACGTTGTAGGAGTAGGGGTTGATGAGAAGCGTGGTGGACGTCACCATGTTTTGCGAATAGCCTCCCGTGAGGTCAAAGCGAACGCCAGGGTTGGGCGTGAGGCTGAGATAGCCGTTGACACCCAACGTCTTGCGAGCCAGTTTGGGATCGCGGAACAGCTTGTGGGCGTCGGAATATTCCTCCGGCACTGTGCGGAAAGCGCTGTAGACAGTGGAGCCGCCGCCAAGAGACAAAGCGTCGGAGACGCGCACCTCCTTGAGGTGGTTCATGTCGTCTACCGAGATCTGCTCATTGGCGCCTACCCTCACAAGCTTGCCTTCATTCTCCAATTGCTGAATCTGCTCAAGCGAATACATTGAGACGAGACCAGTCTCCAGCACCCCGTCGCGATCTATGAAGTGCATACTACCCTTGTCGTCAATAAAGGTGCGGAGCTTGTCGGTGGGCCGCTCACGATATTGCATATTGAACGTGACGCCCGCGGCCACCTTGGGGTTAAAGGCCTTGCGGAAAGCCACATCGGCCACATAGGTCCCCTGATTGCCCATCTGATAGGAGCCGGAGACGGCCGCGGGGGCGTCAGTCGGCTTGCGCGTTATGATGTTGATTACGCCATTCACCGCATTGACACCATAGAGGGCAGAGCAAGCGCCGCGCACCACCTCGATGCGCTCAATGTCGCCGATGCCGATGGGCAAGTTCTCTGCACTCATGGCGCCGATGGAATAGTTGTGCAGCACTCGCCCGTCCACCATGAGCAGGGTGTTGTTGTTCTCGGTGTAGAGGAGCATGTTGTTGTCCGGGATGTTGTTGAGGCCGCGGAGCTGAACGTCGTAGACACCGTTGGTCTTCTGAGTCACAATCATTCCGGGAATGAGGCGAAACGCCTCCTCGATGGAGGAGCAGCCGTAGCTCCTGATCTCCTCTTGCGTGATCACCGTCGTGGCCAGTGGCGATGTGAAGGAGCTCTCCTCCCTCTTGGAGGCAGAGGAGACGTTTTTGTTCATGATGAGATAGAAAAGCTCATCTACACTGCTCACGCCGAGGGTCTCCACCGCTGCCATAAGGTCTTCCAAGGGCAAATCGGACAACTCGTCAGTCGTCATTGACAGAATCTGCTCCTTAGTGAGGCGATTCTGACCCTCAATGGGTTGAGCGCAACACATCAACGCGCACATACCAATCAGAAAAATCTTTTTCATTCTTGTTGTTGTAGTTCCCATCCCCGTTCGTGACGGCCGCCACAACGGCGCGCCGTGCCAAAGCCACTCACCGGGACTTCATTCAACTTTTTGAACCGTTTTCTCCAGTTTGGAACGGCAAAACTAGCCAATTGTTTCACCGCTGGGCCATAGGCGGGGCTTATTTACGATAGTTTAGGCATTGGAAACGAAGTGAACGAACAGCCAACATATTTTCACACGCCGACCGCCACGGCCTTTAAGCATATTTAGGCCTCACCGAATGTGGCAAAACAATAACTTTGGCGGAGAAGACAACAGAAGAAGCTTATGATAATAACCATAGCGCGCCAGTGCGGCAGCGGCGGCCTCCTGATTGGAGAGGAGCTGGCAAAGCACTACAAGATACCTTTTTACACCACTCAGCATCTGCAAGAGATGGCTCATCAGAAAGGGCTGGACGAGAAGATGGCGGACTTTTTTGAGGAGTATCCCGTCAACAGCCTCCTTTTCGCCATCACGCAGAGCGACAACATGGGGCACGTGACGGAACAGATGCGCGACGACTTGGCGAGCCTCATTGGCGACAGCGACTGCATAATTCTGGGCCGGTGCGGCAACTACATCTTCAAAGACCGTAAAGACTGCGTCTCCGTCTTCCTAAAAGGAGACCACGACAGGCGCGTGGAATTCATGTCGGCCTTCCGCTCCATATCCATCGACGCAGCCCGCGAGCTCGTGGACAAGCAAGACGACGGCCGGCGCGCCTACCACAATTATTACACCGGGCAGACTTGGGGCGACGCGCAAAACTATGACCTTTGCATAGACAGCAACAGGCTCGGTTTTGACCACACCACGCGCATAATCACCTCATATATCGACGAGTTGCGGCGAGCAGGCGCACTCTAATGTTTGGAGA
>CAKUYZ010000138.1 GCA_934717675.1 uncultured Bacteroidales bacterium | reverse complement strand
GCCGACGCACAGCCGTGAACAAAGCCACGGACGGCACACTTGTCTATGGCGGCGAGACGGAACAAGAGTTTGACCAGCTGCTGGAGGCCAAGATAAACGAAATTTTCGATGAAAGCGTGCCATTCTCCCAAGCTCAGAACACAAGAGCCTGCGGTTTCTGCGACTATCGCAACATTTGCAAACGCTAGTCCGCCCCGCAACTAAAAGCCCACCTCGCATTGCGGCAACGCGGCGACAAGCTCAGCATAGAGCGGCACGTGGCAGATTATGTCCTTGTCTCCCACCACAATGAGCTGCTCCCGCGCGCGGCTCAGAGCCACGTTGAGCTTACGGTCCACCACGTTGCCATCTTGCTCCACGAACTGACTGTCTTTCAGAAACTCCAACTGACTGAGGGATGAGACCGTGAAGCCATAGATTATGACGTCGCGCTCGCTGCCCTGATACCGCTCAACGGTGTCTATGGTCATGGCCTCGGCAACTGAGCGGAGCTGCGCGTCGGCCTCCGTCAAGGCCAAGAGCCGCGAGCGCACAGCCGCTATCTGACAGCGATATGGCACCACAATGCCAAGCAGAGAGTCTGCCGCCACAGGCCTCCCCGCCGCCCTCCAGACCTCCAAGACGCTGTGAGCCACACGCGCCACAATGTCGGCCTCGCGAGTGTTAACCTTATCGCCAGGCCCAGAGGGTGAGACCTGCCCCGCCGTGGCAGGGTGAGAATTGAAAAACATAGTGCGAGACGACGCCACGGCGCGCGCCAAGTCATCGGGTTGCGCCTCGGGGCGCAGGCACAGGCCGCGAGACTGATGCGGCAGCGGGATGGGGCGCAGCGTGCCGCCGTAGAAATGCTCGTTGCAAAAACTGGCCACCTCGGGGTGCATGCGGCCGTGGAGCGTGAGGCGGTAGACGAGCGAACTGTCTGAGCCATAGAGCCTGATCATACGCTCAAAGAAAGAGTCGCGGCAGTCTTGCAGCCCCACGGCGTTGAGGCGCGGGTCCGTCACCACGCTCTGCGCCCTCTTCTGCTGCACCACGGCGGGCAGCTGCCTCTCATCTCCAATGAGGACAAAACGGCCTACGCTCGGCACTCGGCGACCACCGCGCTCGGTCTCGGCCGACATGATGCCCACGATAGACGGCTCCAAAATCTGCGACGCCTCGTCAACAATGGCCAAATCGAACCTCTTGAACTTGAACAAGCCCGCGGAGCAGCCTATGGCCGTGGTGGTGCCTACGACAATGCGCGACTGGCCAATAAGGTCGCGCACGGCGGCGGCCGTCTCGAAACTCCGCATGGAGATAAGGCGACCGCGATAGGCCTCGGCGCAAGAGAAGCGCGGCCCTATGCGCACATAGTCCAACCCATCTTTCTCCAACTTGGAGCATACCTCGTCCACGGCCCTATTGGTGTAGGACAATATGAGCACCGCATGACCTGGGCGCAGGAGCTCCTCGCGGAGGATGTTCATGAGGCCCACCGACGTCTTGCCCGTGCCGGGCGGGCCGACGAGCAAGAAGACATCTTGCGCCGCCAGCTCTCGCTCCACCATGCCGTTTAGCGAGCCATAGTCCCCCACTCTATCACCCCCCGCCGCATCGACCTGCGGCCTGCGCTCGCCCACAATGAGCGACCGCCGCTCCGACGAGGCCGAGAGAAGAGACATGACCTGCCGCGCCAACCGCCCCATGGTGGAGCCTATCATATCATGCTCCAAGGCCCACAGCCCGTCAGTGGAGCGGAAGTAGCCCTGCGGATACGGCGAGCGCAGCTTGACGCCATAGGTCACCATGCCGCCCTTGGCCTCAATGCCCAGAAGCGTGGCGCGCACATTGGCCACCCGCGTGATGTCCGGCTCCGCGCCAGACGGGTAGTCATATATCACCACAGGGTCGCCTGGGCGAAAATTGGGCTCCGCCGCCAACCCGTCTCCTCGGCCGCCAGAGGCGAAGAGAGCTATGCTACACTCGTCAGCCAGAGCGTCTTCACTGTCAGCCTCCATGCCCGCGAAAGAGAGGCCTCGGACCATCTCGCCCGCCTCCTCGCGCTCAGAGGCCGAGGCCGTCCATAGCGCGGCAAAGCCCTCGCGCCCCGAGGCCGAGCCGCCAAGGCGGTCTATGACATCCTCTCGCTGGAGAAACGCCAGCATCTCAAAGACATAGGCGCGTTCCAGGGCCGAGGCCGACCTCAGGGGGGACAAGATGCCGCTCAGTTTGGGAAGCGCCCAACCATCCCACAGGCGGTCTCCCACCTGCCTCTGTCGAAACATGGAGGGAGTCCAGGCCATGAGGTCGGCCTCCACTTGGCGCGCGTCGGTGTGGCGCATCTGGTCGTGGACAATCTGGTTGCGCATGCGCATGATCCGGAGGCTCAGCTCCGCGCTGGCCGACAGGCCCTCGCGCAGCAGCCCCGTGCGCGCAGGGTAGAGAGAATAGGCGAAATAATATGACGTATGGTCGTTTCTGACGCCGTAGCAGATGGCCAGAATCATCTTGTAGAGCGTCATCTGGACGTAGTGGTCTTCTTTCGGGCCCACGCGGTTGAAAGTGTCCATCTTGCCAGACTTCTGCTCCAAGAGTAGCCTCCAGTCGGTCTGCAAGAGGTCGGCTCGGCCAGTGAGGCCCAGCGCCGGCCCCAAGAGAGAGAGCTCGGTGGTGGCGGCGGCGGGGTTGAAATTGCCGTCGGCCCGCAGGAGCGTTGTCATCATGTCCGCCACATGCCGTTGCTGCTCAGCCGCCCTGCCGTGCCATGTGGCGTCAAGCTCGGGAGCCACGGCGGCCAGTTCGAGCGCGTTTTGTCTGAAGAAACGCTTGGCGGCCTCACGATAGTCGGTCGATGGCGCATGATGGCGGCGTAGGGCGGAGAGGGCGTCATCTAGGAAAAGGCTGGCCATGTTTCCCAAAAGGATGTTGACGTTGGGCACGTTGGGCGTCAGACGGTTGATCACGGCCAGGCGGGCGTCGGCGGCATAGGCGGTGAAGCAGGCGGCAACGGACGTGACGTCGACCAAGAAATCGGGCTCATAGACCACATAGGTGAGCTTGTCGGCAAAATATACCAGGCTGAGCACCGTCCCGCGCGTGAGCCATCGCTCCAGGTAGCCGAAAGCCGTCAAATCCGCCACCAGCTCACCCTCGTCGTCATCGGTCTCCAGGCGCACGGCCGAGAGAGCGGCGGCCGAGACCACCGCGGCGCGGACGCTGTGCCACCTAGCCCCCGCCGGGCGCACACTCCGCGCCACAACCCGCTGGGCGGGCGGCGCCAAGGCCTCGACCCGGGGGCCTTCGGCCAACAAGGAGCACAAGGAGTGCAGCGCGGCGACATCGGCAGGGAAGAAACCCTCCAGCCCGTCGGCGCACATCTCTGGCCTGTGGCAATGGAAACGAAGGCGGCGCAGAGGAATCTCCAGACTGGGCGGCAGGCTGTCCGCCACATACTCAATCTGAGCCTGCGGCCCGCGCAGCACATAGGGCGCGCTGGCCGTGATGTGGCGCAGCAAATCGCAGAGAATCTTGTTCATCTGCCGGTACCGCCCGACAATGGGAATGATGGAAGAGAGGCCCCTGACGCGGCTCTCAAACTCGGCCGCGAGGCCAGACACGTGGGGCATGGCGAAAACGTCTTTTACTGTGGCGGGGGGCAAAAATAGCTAATGGGGATACGAATGCCAAAAAATATCTCTACATTTGGAATGCCTAAATAAAAACAATAAGCATACATAATATAATGGAGAACAAAGAGCTACTCAAAGCCGTCGAGGCCAAAGCGCAGTCTTGGCTTGACGGACAGTATGATGAGAAGACCAAGAGCGAGGTGCGCGCCATGCTGGAATCGGCAGACAAGAACGCCCTCATCGACGCTTTCTACAAAGACTTGGAGTTCGGCACAGGCGGCCTGCGCGGCAAGATGGGCGCCGGCAGCAACCGCATGAACATATACACCGTGGGCAGCGCCACACAGGGTCTGGCCAACTACCTGAACAAGGAGTTCGCCGGTCTGAAGCAGATAAGCGTGGTCGTGGGCCACGACTGCCGCAACAACAGCCGCCTCTTTGCCGAGACAGTGGCCAACATCTTCTCGGCCAACGGCATCAAGGCCTATCTCTTTGACGGCCTGCGCCCGACCCCCGAGATGTCTTTCGCCATCCGCAAGCTCGGGTGCCAGAGCGGCGTCATCATCACCGCGTCGCACAAC
>CAKUYZ010000137.1 GCA_934717675.1 uncultured Bacteroidales bacterium | reverse complement strand
CACGCCGACTCTTGCATACAAAAGCCTTAAATAGTCGTATATTTCGGTTACGGTGCCGACCGTTGAGCGCGGGTTTCTTGTATTAACTTTCTGCTCAATGGCAATGGCGGGCGGAATGCCGCTTATACTGTCTACGTCGGGTTTGGTGTTTCGGCCAAGGAATTGGCGCGCATATGAGTTCAGGCTCTCGACATATCTGCGTTGCCCCTCGGCGTATAGAGTGTCAAAAGCGAGGCTTGACTTCCCAGACCCGCTGACGCCCGTTATGACAATCAGTTTGTTGCGGGGAATTTTTATGCTGATGCCCTTGAGGTTGTTGACGTGGGCATTCTTTATCTCAATGTAGTTTTCTGTAGGCATTTTCTGTTGTCAGTCCCATTTAGGGCCTATGCAAGGAAGAGAAATACAGTTGGCCTTTTATGAAGCTCTGGCGCGGGTCCCTTTTCCCATTCCGCAACTCTCTTTGTGGCTATGAGCTCTTCCGCGCCCATGACATCCCTGGCAATGCATAGTCTAGTCTCCGGACGCAATGTTTGGGTCAGCGTGGCGAAGAGCTTGTCATTTCGGTACGGAGCCTCGATGCATATTTGCGTCTGGTTTTCCTTGAGGCTTCGATCTTCCATCTTCCTCAGCCTCTTGGCAAGTTCCGTGCCAATGGGCAGGTAGCCGCAAAAAGCGAAATTTTGCCCATTGAGTCCAGAGGCCATCAACCCCAGGAGTATGCTGGAGGGGCCAACGAGCGGCACCACTCTGATGCCGCGCCTGTGAGCCTCCGCGGCAATGTCGGCCCCAGGATCAGCCACACCCGGACACCCGGCCTCGCTCACCATGGCCACGTCTTCTCCCTCCTCTGCGGCTGTGAGCATGGCGGGGACGTCGGCAGCGCCACTGTGTTCGCTGAGCTCTGCCATTGTAAGCTCGTCAATTTCGATGGAGCGGTCTACGCTCTTCAGAAACCGGCGGGCCGTCCTTTCGTTTTCCACCACAAAATGCCGAGTCTTTTTCAGAATCTCGGCGTTGCTCCGCGGAAACGTTTCGGCTGGTTTGGTCTCGGCCACGTAGGTCGGGATCATATAGAGAACCCCCTTCTGGTGTGTCATTCTAAAGTTCTTCAAGAACGTTGAGCCACATTTCTGCCGTGGCGTCACTTGGCATTCTCCAGTCTCCGCGAGGGGAAAGGGATATGGCTCCGACTTTCGGGCCGTCTGGCATGGCCGACCGTTTGAACTGTTGGGCAAAGAACCTGCGCAGGAACGTTGAGAGCCACTTTTTAATCACGGGTCTCGGATATGTGTCCTCAAAGGTCTTTGTGGCCATCAGCATCAGGCGTTGGGGACTGAAGCCGAAGCGTAGCATGAAGTAGAGGAAAAAGTCGTGAAGCTCGTATGGGCCAACAAGATCTTCCGTTTTTTGATTTATGTTGCCACTCTTGTCGGCTGGCAACAGCTCGGGACTTATGGGAGTGTCCAAAATGTCCTTCAGGTAGTTGCGGGTCTCGTCTGTCATGGCAGTGTCTGCCACATACTGGACCACATAGCGCACCAGAGTTTTGGGTACGCCTGCGTTAACTCCGTACATCGACATTTGGTCTCCGTTATATGTGGCCCAGCCGAGGGCGAGTTCAGACAGGTCTCCCGTGCCGACAACAATGCCACCCACCTTATTGGAATAATCCATTAAGATTTGTGTCCTCTCGCGAGCTTGCGCATTTTCATACGTCACGCTCCTGTCGGCCTCATCAACTCCAATGTCGCTCAAATGTTGGCGGCACGACGCCGTGATGTCAATCTCCTCCAATGTCACGCCGAGCGATTTCATCAGCCCCACGGCGTTGTCATGAGTGCGGCTCGTGGTGCCGAAGCCGGGCATAGTGATGCCGATGACGTCGGTTCGCTGACGCTCCATCAAGTCCATCGTTTTGGCGGCCACGAGTAGCGCCAGAGTGGAGTCAAGCCCTCCGGATACGCCGATGACAACTTTCTTGGCGTGGCTGGCTCGGATGCGTTGCGCCAATCCGTTGGTCTGAATGCTAAAGACCTCGGCGCAGTTCTCTGCCCTGCGGGCGTCGTCTGACGGCACGAAGGGCATTCGGGGAAACGAACGCGTGATGGCATCTTCGTCCAAGTCTCCTCGCAGCGAGACCTCAACCATTCGCACGGGATGGTGATATGTGTCTGGAGAGCAGAAAGTGGACGTTTTCAGCCGCATGGCCTCAAGTCTCTCAAGGTCAATGTCTGCCGTGATGTAGTGCGCCGTCTGCAAGAATCTCTCGCCGCGGGCCAGCATGGTGCCATTTTCCGCAATGTAGGAGGCTCCGCCAAACACAAGGTCCGTCGTGCTCTCGCCTGTGCCGGAAGAGGTGTAGACGTAGGCCCCTATTGTCTTGGCGCTCTGCATCTTGATGAGGTCGGCGCGGTAGGCGTCTTTGGCCACATAGTCGTTAGATGCTGATATGTTGACGATAATTTGCGCCCCTTGCAGAGCCAAGAAGGTTGATGGCGCTACAGGAGCCCACATGTCCTCGCATATCTCTATGCCGAACTTGATGCGTTGCGCGGCGCACGTGAAGATGAGGTCTGTTCCGAAGGGTATCTCGGTCTTGCAGAGTGTTATGGTCTTGGGAGTCGTGTCTGACGGCGTTGAGAACCATCGGCCCTCGTAGAACTCTCCGTAGGTAGGGAGGAAGGTTTTGGGCACGGCACCCTTCACCTCGCCATCAGCAATCACTATGGCGCAGTTATACAGCCTGCCGCCTGCGGCAATGGGCATCCCCACCACGGCCGTGATAGGCACGGTGCCGGTCATGCTCAAAATATTGTCCAGAGCCATTTCTGCCTCACACAGCATAAATGGCTGCTGAAGGAGGTCAGCGGCCGTGTAGCCAGTTATGGACAGCTCCGGCAGGGCCACAATGGCCGCACCGTCGTCCGCCGCATGCCGCATGAGGTCAATTATCTGCTCCGCGTTGCGTTGGCAGTTGCCGACATACGTCACGGGCGTTGCCGCCGCTACTTTGACAAACCCTGTCGTCACGTTGTTTTCGTTGTCAAATAGGTCTAGCATATATGACAATATTTTGAGAGTGAGACCTTTAAGAATTGAGAGTAGCGAGGAACTCCGCGTTGTTGCGAGTTCGTCCCATCATGTCCACCAGCTTTGTCATGACCTCTACAGGCGTCATATCCGCGATGCCTTTGTTGCGGAGCACCCACATGCGGCTGAGCGTTTCGCGGTCTTGGAGCAGATCGTCTCGCCTGGTGCTGGATGCGTTGACATCTATGGCAGGGAAGATACGTTTGTTTGCCAACTTGCGGTCTAGCTGGAGCTCCATGTTGCCGGTGCCCTTGAATTCCTCGAATATGACGTCGTCCATCTTGGAGCCGGTCTCGGTGAGGGCCGTGGCCACAATGGTGAGTGAGCCGCCACCCTCAATGTTGCGGGCGGCGCCAAAGAACCGTTTGGGTTTTTGGAGGGCGTTGGCGTCCACGCCGCCCGTCAACACCTTGCCGGATGCGGGGGACACTGTGTTGTAAGCGCGAGCCAGCCTAGTTATGGAGTCAAGGAGGATTACGACATCGTGTCCGCACTCCACCATTCTTTTGGCTTTTTCAAGGACTATGTTGGCCACTTTGACGTGACGGTCGGCAGGCTCGTCAAATGTTGAGGCAATGACCTCGGCGTTGACGGAGCGTTGCATATCCGTCACCTCCTCAGGTCGCTCATCAATGAGCAAGATGATGAGGTAGACCTCCGGGTGATTGTCTGCAATGACATTGGCAATGTCTTTTAGCAACACAGTTTTGCCAGTCTTAGGCTGTGCGACGATAAGGCCTCGCTGACCTTTGCCGATGGGGGCGAATAGGTCCACGAGTCTGGTGCTTATGTTGGCCTTGCTGCCTTCAGACAGTTTGAATTTCTCGTTCGCAAATATTGGCGTGAGGTTCTCGAATAGTTGCCTGTCTCTGATCTGCTCGGGTCTCTTGCCGTTTATGCTGTCAATTTTGACGAGAGGGAAGTATTTCTCACCCTCTCTTGGCGTGCGGACATAGCCCATTACGGTGTCTCCCGTGCGCAGGCCATAACCTCGGATGAGGTTTTGCTGCACGTAGATGTCGTCTGGTGAGCTAAGGTAATTGTAGTCAGAGGAGCGGAGGAAGCCATAGCCGTCTGGCATAAGTTCCAGCACGCCTTGCGCGGATATTATGTTGTCGAAGTTGTAGTT
>CAKUYZ010000136.1 GCA_934717675.1 uncultured Bacteroidales bacterium | reverse complement strand
CAACATTACCCCGACTCGCCAAACAAGCCCAACTTCCCGTCCGCACTGCTGAAGCCGGGCGAGACGTACACCCAGACCACAATCTATCGTTTCGGCGTTAAGAAATAGAGAGGCCCGAATGAGTGAGCCAAAGGGCGGCAGCCATGTCTTGTGGCCGCCGCCTTTTTTCGTAACGTCAAAAATAACCAAGGCAACTTCACTAATGGGAGGCACATTTAAGAAACTGCCGGCTCTACTTGCCACTGCCACAATAGTGCTGCTTGGCGGATGCAAAAAAGCCGCAGACACGGTCGCGACACTCGGCATGGTGGAGATCGACCTAGACAGCATACGGAGTCGCGGCACTCTGAGAGCCGTGACCGATTATAACTCAGTCAACTACTTCGTGCACAAGGGTGTGGCTGTGGGCTATCAGTATGAATTGTTGTCGCAATATGCCAAACACATTGGCATTGAGCTAGAAATCTTGGCAGACAACACACTAGAGGGCGGATATGAGAAACTGAAGTGCGGCAAAGCCGACATATTGGCCTCGACACTGATTGCGGACACCACCCTCTTGCCGCCAATGTCTCTTTGCGAGCCATATGGGCAGAGCCGCATGGTGCTTGTGAGCCATTCGGGATCGCAGAGAGCCAAAGCCGCCAAGACGCAGGACGCACTAGAAAATGACACCGTATGCACCATGGCGAACTCGTTCTACTCCAAGCTCTTGGAAAATATGGCCGACACCGCCAGCTTCAATATGACAATCAGAGAGATTCCGCACTACGACGCAGAGCAACTTGTGGGGCTCGTGGCAGAGAAAGAGATTCCGCAGGCCATATGCCTAGAGAGCATAGCCAGAGCCAGCCAGTGGTATTACGACAGCCTGTCTATAGGCCACGCACTGACAGGTGAGATGAACCTTGCCTGGGGCGTGAGAACCACATCGGCCTCACTGCGCAAAGACATATCGTTATGGATGAGGAGCTTCAAACGGACATCATCATTCAAAAGAATATACCGCAAGTACGTAATAGACCCGCGCGAGCACCACAACACAAGCCAAAGCACAAGCGCAAACACATATCAAGACAAATATGAGGACATTGTAAAGAGTGTGGCGGACGACAGACGCTACAATTGGATTCTGCTCTCTTCCATAATATATCAAGAGTCTCACTTCAACGCCAACGCCACCAGTTGGGCAGGAGCCGCAGGCCTAATGCAACTTATGCCGGAGACGGCGGCCCGTTTTGACGTGTATGACCTGAACGACCCTGAACAGAACATCAGGGCCGGCTATGACTACCTGATGTGGCTAGACCGCCGCCTGGCCCCCAACGTGACAGACCCGCAAGAGAGGGTGAAATTTACAATCGCGGCATATAACGTGGGGCTTGGGCACATTATGGACGCCATTCGACTTGCTCAAAAATTTGGCCGAAAGGACCAAATATGGACATCGAACGTGGAGACCGCCCTGCTGCTCAAGGCGAATCCCGCATATTATTCTGACCCTGTGGTGAAACACGGATTCTGTCGGGGTACGGAGACCGTCTCATACGTAAAGAACGTGATGGAGCGTTATACCAATTATAAGAAGATGCTGCGCTGACCTAGTTTTTAATCTTTGACCATCCTTCCGCGCCTAATTTCACACCAGCAGAGGAGCATTATTTTAACACTCTCGGTGGAATATACTCCTCAATGGAGACAAACTGCCGACAAAACATTTTAGTCCACCTTTTAAGTAAGGATTATTTCCGACTTGGCAACACTATTAATATATATTTGCATTAACAAATAAACAGCAAATATCAATAATAATGAACTGGACTAGTAACGAATTCATATGGCTCGACTGGGCCATCCTGGGTGTCGGCATATTGGCCGTCATTTGGGCGGTCTGGCGCGCCATAGTAAAGGACAAAAAGGCATCGGCCGGGGCGAGCTCCTCCGATTACCTCTTCGGGAAGGGCGAGCCGTGGTACGTGATCGGCATGGCTATTTTTGCCGCAAACATTGGGTCAGAACACCTCGTGGGTCTTGCCGGCACAGGCGCGAAAGATGGCGTCGGGATGGCTCACTGGGAGATGCAGGGGTGGATGATTCTCATATTGGGTTGGCTCTTCGTCCCATTCTACCAGTTGCTCATCAATAAGATGGGCAAAATCATCACCATGCCGGACTTCCTCAAGTTCCGCTACACCAAGCGCACAGGCAGCTGGCTCTCCATCATCACCTTGGTAGCCTACATCCTGACCAAAGTGTCTGTCACGGCGTTCACCGGCGGCATATTCTTCGAGTTCCTGCTTGGCATCAACTTCTGGGTGGGCGCCATCGGCCTCATAGCCATCACCGCCATTTTCACAGTCTTTGGCGGCATGAAGGGCGTCATGACTCTCTCCACCATCCAGACGCCTATCCTCATCATAGGCTCGTTCCTGGTCTTGTTCCTTGGCCTCAACCTCCTTGGCGGTGGTGACGGCATAGCGGCCGGTTGGACCGCCATGATGGACAACGCCAGCCAGATGCACAATGGTTTCGGCATCAACCATATGTTCCACTGGGACGCAGAAGACCCTATGTATCAAGAATATCCTGGATTCGTGGTCTTCATTGGCGCGGCCATCATAGGTTTTTGGTACTGGTGCACCGATCAGCACATCGTGCAGCGCGTCCTTGGCCAGACCAAGGGGGAGAGCAACGAGACGGTCATAGCCCGCGCCCGCCGCGGCACCATAGCCGCAGGTTTCTTCAAAGTGTTGCCTTGCTTCATGTTCCTCATTCCTGGCATGGTGTGCGTGGCCTTGAGCAATAAGGGTATGCTTGAGCTTGACAACACCGACGCCGCCTACGCCCTCATGGTCAAGAACGTTTTGCCAGCCGGCGTGAAAGGCATCGTGACCATAGGTTTCGTATGCGCGCTCGTGGCCTCGCTGGCCGCTTTCTTCAACAGCTGCGCCACCCTCTTTACTGAAGATTTCTATAAACCATTGAAACAGGGCAAGAGCGAGGCCCACTACGTGTTCGTGGGTCGCGTGGCCACGGTTGTGGTGGTGCTGCTCGGTTTGGCGTGGATGCCAATCATGATGAGCATGGACACCCTCTACACCTATCTGCAGGGCATCCAGTCTCTCCTGGCCCCTGCCATGGTGGCCGTCTTCACGCTCGGCATCTTCTCCAAGAGAATCACGCCCAAGGCTGGCGAGTGGGGTCTCATTGGCGGTTTCATAATCGGCATGTTGCGCCTTTTGACCAATGTGATCACAGACACTGGCAAAGCGACGATGGACGGCGCTTTTTGGGATGCCACGGCATGGTTTTGGCAGACTAACTGGCTCGTGTTTGAGGTTTGGCTCCTCGTCTTCATCGTGGTCTTGATGGTCGTCGTGTCGTTCTTCACCCCGGCGCCATCCAAAGAGCAGGTAGACGCCATCACGTTCACGAAAGAGTATCGTGAGAGCATACGCAAGAGCTGGGGCGTGTGGGACATTGTAGGCTCGCTCGTTGTCATCGGCCTCTGTGGCGCGTTCTACTGGTATTTCTTCTAAAAAGCGAAAAATATGCGAGCCGGAGGCTCATGCCTCTGGCCGCTTCCTAAAAAGCACAAATATGCTGGAAGATCTTAAAGATAAAGTCTTCAAGGCCAACTTGGACCTTGTGAAGCAGCAACTGGTAATATTCACGTGGGGCAACGTGTCCGGCATTGACAGAGAGACAGGCCTCATAGTCATCAAACCGTCTGGCGTGAGCTACGATGAGATGAGGGCGCAAGACATGGTGGTTGTGGACCTGAAGACTGGCAAGACGGTTGAGGGGGATCTCAACCCGTCTTCCGACACGCCCACACATCTGGCTCTTTACCGCGCGTTCGCCAACATCGGCGGCGTGGTGCACACACACTCCACCTACGCCACGGCGTGGGCGCAGGCCGGCAGGGCAATCCCTAACATCGGCACCACTCACGCCGACTATTTCTACAAAGACATCCCCTGCACGCGAGACATGACCGAGGCCGAGGTGAAAGGCGAATATGAGCTGGAGACGGGCAACGTGATTGTGGAGACGTTTAAAGACATCAACCCAGACCACACGCCCGGAGTGCTTGTGAAGAATCACGGCCCATTCTCGTGGGGAACATCGCCTGCCAACGCGGTGTACAATGCCAAAGTCATGGAGCAATGCGCAAAAATGGCCTTCATATCGTTTGCCGTGAACCCGCAGACCTCTATGAACCCGCTTCTTGTGGAGAAGCACTACATGCGCAAGCACGGCCCCAACG
>CAKUYZ010000135.1 GCA_934717675.1 uncultured Bacteroidales bacterium | reverse complement strand
TCTTTACGCCAATGAGCACCTCCTCGCCATGCTCCAACATCAGGCGATGATCTGAAGTGAGATATGGTTCACATTCCACTCCGTTGATGATCAAAGCCTCGCACTTTTTGCCGGCAGGCACCGAGAGCTTGACATGAGCAGGGAAAGTGGCTCCGCCCATACCCACGATGCCCATCTCCTGGACACGCTTGACTATATCGGCCGGCGACATTGTAACCTCACGTCGCACAGCCGACGTACGGTCAATCGTCTCCACCCACTCATCGCCCTCTACGGATATCACTATGCCAAGCTTCTTATAGCCATTGGCATCCACAAAGTCCTCAATCTTTTTAACCTTGCCGGAGACCGAGGAGTGAATATTCGCGGAGACAAAACCCGTTGCCTGGGCAATCAACTGCCCCACCTTCACAACGTCACCAACTGCCACCACGGGCTGCGCTGGCGCGCCGATATGCTGACTGACAGGAATCTTGACCTCCGTTGGCACCTGAAGCTCTCTTATGGAGCTGCCCGCCGACAGTTTCATGTCGTCTGGGTGGATGCCGCCTATTTTAAATGTCTTCAACACTGCTACAAAAGTTAATGATGCGTATCCTTGGTTTTATGCTTGCGCGCTTGTGGCCTCGGCGGGCTTTGCCTCCGTCTTGGCCTCGGGCTTTGCCGCAGGGCGCGGCGGGAAGTTCAGTTCGTGAATGGCGTGCGTGGGGCATACGGCGGCGCACTTGCGGCACAATCTGCACTTGTTGAAGTCGATATACGCCACGTTGGCCTCAACCTTGATGGCATCGAACTGACACTCTTTGGCACATTTGCCGCAGCCTATGCAGGCGTTTTTGCACGCTTTCATTGCCACCGCGCCTTTGTCCTTATTTACGCACGACACGAAAAGGCGGCGGTTCTTAGGTCCTTTGAAACGAAGCTCAATTATTGACTTGGGGCAGGCCTTGACGCAGGCTCCGCAGGCAACGCACTTGTCGTCATCGACCTCGGGGAGGCCGGTCTTTTCATTCATCTTGATGGCCCCGAACTGGCAGGCAGCCACGCAGTCGCCACAGCCGAGACATCCAAACGAACATCCGGTCTCGCCACCGAAATTAGCGGCAAGAATGGCGCAACTCCTAGCTCCGTCATATTCAAGCGTCTTGGGGCGAACATCGCACGTGCCGTTGCACCGAACCACTGCTACCTTAGGAGCCGTTGCCGCCACCTCCTTGCCCAAAATGGCCGCAATTTTTGCCATTGTGGGCTGGCCGCCGACGGGGCACAACAATTTGCTGAGATCATCGGCCTTGACAAGTGCGCACGCCATGCCGTGACAGCCTGGAAATCCGCAACCGCCACAATTGGCGCCGGGAAGCACGCTCTCGACCTCTCCTATGCGGGGATCCTCCATGACCTTGAATTTTTGAGAGACAAAGTAGAGGATGACTGCGGCAATCAAGCCCGTCACAGCCAACGAAACGACCGTTATGAGGATAAACGTCACGTCCATTTCTATCACTTTTATTTTATTGGTTCTTTGTTTTAAACTTGAATGTCTTGTCCAACTTGCCGCGTAATAGCCACAAAGTCAAGTAGAACGGCACCAGAGGAGCCAAAGCGGCAACCGCGCAACCGGCATCGCCACACCCGACCAGGCGGGCCGCAAGCAAACTGGCCACCATGAGCAGGAGCGGAGCCACATAGGCAATAAGCACCGCACGGGCGCCCATTCCCTCTTCCACCACAAACGTGATGGCATCGCCTACCTTATAGTCATCTTTCGAGCCGCCGGCTGCCACGTCAACCACCTTTTTTTTCATCTCCACGGCCGAACACAAGGATGCCGCGGAACACGTCCCGCACGCCGAGCTGTTAAGAATCTCGACCTTGAGTGTGTCCCCATCCATGCCTATGACAGTGCCAGAATGTTCTATAACTTTCCTTGTCGCCATCGCGAGCTTCCATATTCGTCTTGGTTGGAAACCCGACATCAGCTATCGGTTTCCGCAGCCAAAAATAAGATTCTTAGCGCAACTTTAAACCGAGGTCAATTAATTTGTAGGTGATACAAATAGGAGCAATAATATTTAATTTTTGCAACCCGCTTTAATTCAGCGCAATAAATATGCAATATGCGGCCTTAGGCCATCTGGACATGACGAGCGCAGCGTCTTTTTGCTATTGACATATTAAACAATTTGCCCCATTTAAGAAGAGGGATATTACAAAACGTGCCGGATATTGCAATATGCGTATTACAATATCCGGCCGCAAAAGGCATGGTTAATTTGCAAAACGCAAGGATGCCCAAGACGAACCACTCCCCCACCCCAAAGTCGCCCCCAAAAAAACACCCCAAGCTCGCGACTTGCGAGCTTGGGGTGACGTTATGGAGTTAAAGATAAGCCCCTAGAATGGGTAAAGGTGGAAAAAACCGTCCTTAACCTCTATTTCCTTCTCGGCGTCGAAAGGGATGGCATCCAAGGCATCGGCATCGGTGCTGTAGATCCAGACATCGTAGTCGGGGAAGTTGTGGGACAAGTAATACGTCGCCTCCTTGTAGAAATCAGGCAGGCCTCTCCTCGTCTCGTCGGGGTTGGTAGGCGGGCATGTGATCACCACGCCTTCCTGTGTCATTCGCACCTGCTCGCGCAGGCTTCGGCGGCTAATGCGGACATCGGTAGTGAGCTTCATCTCCAAGGTAGATGTCTTGGCGATGTCTGTCGCATCAGTATCCACATCGCTTCCCACGATGCTCAAGCGAATGTTGTTTCGCAAAGCGTCAGCATCCTCTTTCACCTTCTTCCAAAGAGCCTCGTCAAAATCCTTGAACCTCTCGAAGAAAAAGGGGTATTTGCGATAGAATGCCGCAGGGATGTTACGCGCCTTCATTGCGGCCTCAATGCAAATGGTGCCGGCCCCGCACATCGGGTCTACAAGCGTCTGAGACGGCTCCCAGCCCGACAGATCGACAAGCGCCGCCGCCAACACCTCGTTCGTCGCGGCGTCGATGCCCTCCACCCTGTAGCCTCGTCGGTCCAGTGGCGCGCCGACGGCATCCAGGCTCACAGAGACACGCTCATCGGTGACATGGACGTTTATGAGGAAGTCAGGATCGTCCGCATTGACATACGGGCGATCACCCGTCGCGTCCAACATTTGATCCACAATGGCCTCTTTAACTTTCTGAGCCACGTATTGCGAGTCTGGCATCATTTGGCTGAAAGTCACGTGGTCTATGTAGATGGTGGAGTCTTTCTTTAAGACATCCTGCCATGCGATCCTGCGCACGTTGTCATAGACCTCGTCCTCATTGCTCGCGGGGAACTCGGCCAAAGCCACCATCACCCTTACGGCAAGGCGCGAGCGGTAGCAAATCTTATAGAGAGTCTCTTTGTCCGCCTCGCAGTTAACCACACGACGCTGCTGCTCGATGTTCGTCGCGCCAAGTTGCTCTAATTCTTTCGCAAGAATGGCTTCAACGCCAACGTAGGTCTTTACAATAAGTTTCAATTGGAATGATTTTTTGAGAGAAGGAGGATGAAATGAAAGGTGTGATAGTATTTGTGATTATGGAGGCGAGACACGCCAGGCTTGGACTTGAAAAATCCGTCATTCCCTGAGGCCGAACCTGCTAACGCAATGCCTTGCTCCATCTTGCTGTTACCTCTTGTTTCCCTTGTGGCCACCCTGCCACCACACAACAGACGCATTGTCCTATGATTGTGCAAGATGCCAACTATTTTGATAAGAAGAGCGGTAAACGGGACTCGAACCCGCGACCCTCGGCTTGGGAAGCCAATGCTCTACCAACTGAGCTATTACCGCATTCTGTCATTTGGATACGTTTTCCGACTGCAAATTTAGGCATTGTTTTATTTCGGCAAACAAATCAACGCAATTTTTTATGCGCTTTTAAGCCGCAAGTCGCATCACTGCACAAGGACTACCTATGTAGATTTCTAATTTTCAACACAATGACAAATCATAAAAATGACACTTTACAGCACATATAGAACCGCGGCAACGCCCACGAAAAACATTTTTTGCCTCAAACTATTGCATTTTACGCGAAAGGCAGTAACTTTGCAGCGCAATTCCGCAAGGGGTCGCACCCCACGAGGAATTCGAAAAGCCGATTTAGCTCAGCTGGTTAGAGCGTGTGATTCATAATCACAAGGTCCCCGGTTCAAGCCCGGGAATCGGTACTAGAAGATATATTTTGCGCCGATTTAGCTCAGCTGGTTAGAGCGTGTGATTCATAATCACAAGGTCCCCGGTTCAAGCCCGGGAATCGGTACTA
>CAKUYZ010000134.1 GCA_934717675.1 uncultured Bacteroidales bacterium | reverse complement strand
GGATGGCCACATGGCCACAAGGCTCGCCATGGCCCTTATGCAAACGTGGCGAGAGAAAGCCAAGGCCAACAGCGCGGCCAACAAGAAACTGCACGACGTGAAGGCAGCCTATGCCCGACGCTTGGCGGAACTTAGACCCGACAGCCTGCTGACCCCAGACGCCAACTTCACCATGAGGGTGGCCTATGGCCATGTGGAGGCGCCTCGCACAGGGCGGAAAGACATTGACATATACTTCACCACAGCCCGGGGGATCTTGAAGAAGAACGCCACGGGCAACCACGACTTCGCCCTTGCCGACAGCCTGAAAACGGCACTGTCTGGCAACTATGGCCCATATGCCGACGCCGATGGCCAACTGCACACGTGCTTCACAGGCAGTATCCACACCACGGGCGGCAACTCCGGCAGCCCTACGCTAAACGCGCGCGGCGAGCTGATAGGTCTAAATTTTGACAGGATATGGAACGGCATCGCCTCCGACTATCGTTTTGACACCGAGCGCAGCCGCAATATTTCAGTTGACATCCGATACGTTCTTTTTGTCATTGACAAGGTCTGCCACGGAGGCCACATTGTGGGGCAGATGAACATTGTGGGGCGTGACGGCAAACAGCTTTAAGATTGCATCAATGACACCAGACGCGCTTAACACACTCTTTGAAAAGTGGGCGGGCGAGGCCCCAACCTCCATTGAGAAACTGCCGCCATCGGGCTCTAACAGAGCATATTTCCGCATGAGCGGCAGCGGCCGCACGGCCATTGGCGTGGTGGGAGAGAACGACAGGGAAAACAGGGCATTCCTTGCTTTCAGCAAGGCGCTCCGTAAAGTCGGCATACGCGTGCCTGAGATATATGCCGAGGACGAGACGGCTGGCGTGTACCTTCAGCAAGACCTGGGACACACGTCACTCTTCGACCTCATCAACAGCGAGCGCAGAGAGAGCGGCGGCAAGTTCACCACACGCCTCAAAGAGACATATAAAAAGGTGTTGGCCTCGCTCGTGGAGATTCAGGCAAAGGGACGGCAGTGCATAGACTTCAGCCTTTGTTACCCGCGCTCCGACTTCGACAGGCAGAGCATGATGTGGGACCTCCAATATTTCAAATATTACTTCCTGCGTCTTGCGGGCGTGCCTTTTGATGAAGAGAAGCTGGAGGCCGACTTCAACACTTTCATAGACTATTTGCTGGAAACCAACTGCAAATATTTCCTTTACCGCGACTTCCAGAGCCGCAACATAATGATTGACGGCAATGGCGACCCTTGGTTCATCGATTACCAAGGCGGGCGCAGGGGCGCGAGGCAATATGACGTGGCGTCGCTCCTCTATGACGCCAAAGCCGACATCCCAGCAGGGGTGCGCAACGAACTTCTGGCATTCTACGCCAGCAAGTTGCGCGAAAACGAGACAGCGGCATTCTTGCGTCACTTCTATGGCTACTGCCTCATCAGGATTATGCAGGCCATGGGGGCCTACGGCTATCGCGGATATTTCGAGCGCAAGGAGCATTTCCTCAAGAGCATCCCGTTTGCGCTAGAAAATATGGCGGACATCTTGCGTCACCATACGCCAGACATTGTGGTGCCGGAACTGTCGAGGGTATGGGGCGAGATTGTCAACTCCAACTCACTCAGGCAACTAGGAGCTAAACCTAGGCTCAAAGTGAGGGTTTTCTCGTTCTCATACAAACATGGCATCCCAGCCGACATAAGCGGCAACGGTGGCGGCCACGTCTTTGACTGCCGCGCACTGCCCAACCCGGGACGCGAGGAGAGATACAAGAACAGCACGGGACGCGACGCCGACGTGATTGAATTTTTCGCCGCCCACCGTGACGAGATGACGCCTTTCCTAGATGCCGTGAAATCAATTGTGGGCATAAGCCTGAAAAACTATGTCGGCCGCGGCTTCGCCAACCTGATGGTGAGCTTCGGCTGCACCGGAGGCCAACATCGCTCCGTCTACTGCGCAGAAGCCACAGCCAAATGGATTCAAGAGGAGTGGCCCGGCGTGGATGTGGAGCTGAAGCACATGGAGCAGGCATGAACGGGATGATATTCGCCGCAGGACTGGGCACACGCCTCGCCCCGCTTACACTAACCAAGCCCAAGGCGCTTGTTGAGCTATGCGGCAAACCTCTGCTCCAAAGGGCCTTGGACCATCTGACAGGGGCTGGTGTGGACTTCATTGTGGTGAACGCGCATCACTTTGCGGAGCAAGTGATGGAGTTCATTGATGACAACCGATGGCGATGGAGGGCCACCATTGTAACATCTGACGAGCGAAACCAACTGCTAGACACCGGCGGCGGCCTGATAAAGGCCCTGCCTCTCTTCCCCGACGGCGGCCCCATTGTGATTGGCAATGCCGACGTTGCCTCAGACGCGCCACTAAGCGACCTCATTGCGGCGCATAAGCGCAACGGTTGGGACGCCACGCTCATGACAAGCCCGCGACACTCCACGCGCCACCTGCTCTTCGGCAGCGACAACCTGCTGTGTGGGTGGGAAGACGTGAAAAACAACAAGACACGCATAGCCACAACCTCAACGCCCATATGGCGCGAGGCGTTCAATGGCTTCCACGTTGTGGAGCAGAGGCTCGTCAAGTCTTTTGGTGACGCCCGCCCGCTACCAATAATGGAGGCGTATCTTGACCACGCCCAAGACTTTGCCATAGGCCGGCACCCTGTGGCGGCTGGTCGCTACTGGTTCGATGTGGGGACCGTGGATAAGTTGGCCATTGCCGAGAGGGAACTCTCAAAATTCTGAATATAGAAAAAATTGACAACCAGACTTTTGGCGGCCGTTACTTTGGCCTTGGCCAACATGGCACCCGCCGTTGCGCAACAAGACCCTCAATACGCCACACCGCTCAAAACGACTTACAGGATAAGCGGCACGTTTGGCGAGATTCGCGGCAACCACTATCACGCCGGGCTTGACATGGGTACGGCCGGAGTGGAAGATATTGACGTCCATGCGGCGGAAGACGGATGGGTTAGCCGCATAAAAGTGGGCCCCTATGGCTACGGGCGCGCCCTTTATATTGACCACCCCGACGGGCACACCACGGTGTATGGACACCTCAACGGCTTCGCCCCTAAAATTGACAGCCTCGTGAGGCGGGAGCAATATGCCAATGAGAGTTTCGACGTCTTGATATTCCCCGAAAAGGGCAAGATTCCTGTCAAGCGAGACGAGGTGGTGGCCCTGTCGGGCAACACGGGTGGCTCTGGCGGCCCACACCTCCACTTCGAGGTCAGAGACACCAAGACAGAGGAGCCCCTCAACCCGCTACGCTTCATCTCCACTGCGCAAGACAACACGCCTCCCACACTCTTCGGAGTCAAGATATACGCCATAAGCCCCGACGCGCAAGTGGCAGGTGGGCAGACCGACAGATATATGCCCCTGGCCAAAGTGAGCGGCAAAACCATTGACGCCGTTGGCACCATAGGTCTGGGAATCCACTGCACTGACTATCTGGCGCCAGGAGGCCGCCCCTGCGGCATAATCCAGATAGACCTCTATGACGGCGACACCCTCATCTATCACTCGCGGGTAGATCATTTCCCATTCGCGCTAAACCGGCACGTCAACAGCCATATCGACTTCAGAGAGAGCGTCTTAAACCACAGGTTTGTGCAACGCAGTTTCGTAAGCCAAGGCAACAAGTTGCCCATCTACGGCACGTTGCGCACCCCCACTTTGGTCAGGGAGGGGGAGACGCGCCACATGCGCTATGAGGTATATGACTTCGCGGGAAACAAAAGCACCTTGCGCTTTGCGCTGCGCGGCAGACGAAACAAGGCGCTGGCCAACCGCCCCACCCCACGAGGCGAACTTGTGGACTGGCAACGCACATGGGTCAAAGACACGCTCGGCGTGGAGGTGCTGCTGCCACGCAACAGCCTGTATGCCAACAACCACATTGTCATTGACCGCACAGACGGCTATGGCGCTGAGTTGCCAATCTTCTCTATAGGAGACGTGGGTATCCCGCTGCAAAAAGAGATGAGCGTCACCATGGCGGTGCCTGAGAAATGGAAAAAACTAGATGGCAAAGTCTTCGTGGGGCGTAAGGCCGGCAAAGGCATAATATACGCTGGAGGACAGACACATAAAGACCTTGGAGGAAGCGTGACCCTGATAACCGCCAAGGTGACCCAGTTTGGGCAATACACCCTTGGAGTGGACACCATGCCACCATCGGTCGGGGTGAGAAACAAGACAGCGAATGTGAGACGAGACGGGTGGATATACATTGGCATTGGCGATGACAAGAGCGGCATCTCCAAATATGAAGTGCGGATAGACGGCCGTTGGG
>CAKUYZ010000133.1 GCA_934717675.1 uncultured Bacteroidales bacterium | reverse complement strand
GCTATGCGCTCATCACAGTTTTGCTGGCCTATTTGGCAACGGAGATTATTGTGGCACGGCACCGCAAGTCAAAATACAAAGGTGCCGAATGGGTCACGCTCGTGACGGAGGAGGGGCAAGTTGTTGGCGGCGCGCCACGTCCTTTAGTACACAACGGAAGTCTTTGGCTACACCCTGTCGTACACCTCCACGTCTTCAGCGCAGACGGCAAGCTGCTGCTCCAGCTACGCCCTAAAACCAAAAAGATTCAGCCAGGGCGCTGGGACACTGCCGTTGGCGGACACATCACTTACGGAGAAAAATTGCCTGACGCCCTCAAACGCGAGACGGCAGAGGAGATTGGACTGACGGCCTTTGACGCACAACTGACACGAAAATATGTTTGGAAGTGCCATATTGAGCACGAGTATGTCTTTGTCTTCCAAACGCGTAGCGATGGCCCTTTCCATCCTCGAAACGTTGGCGAGGTTGACGAGCTTCGCTTTTGGAGTAAAGACGAGTTAGCCGATGCCATGGGCAAGGGCTTGCTGACTCCCAACCTCGAGAAGGAGCTTTCTGAAGGGTTGCTTGAGAGTGTTGGCGATCAGAACAAGGTAAAAAGATGAATTAGAACAATATACCACTACTTGCGAAAACATGAATATGAGACGAAACCCAGGAATTAAGACGGCCATTGTCACTGGAGCCACTTCTGGCATTGGCCGAGCCACAGCGCTTATGCTGGCACGCCTCGGCTATAATGTGGTGATAACGGGAAGGCGACTCCCTCTGCTCCAAGACCTGTGCAAAGAGATTGAAAAAACGTCAGGCGTGGAGAGCTACATTTTGTGCTTTGATATTCGAGACAAGCACGAGGTGTTCGACTCCTATGACATGCTGCCAGAGTCGTGGAAAAAACACCTTATGGTATGCGTAAATAATGCCGGGCTGGCGTTGGGAGCGGATAGCTTTGAGAATTGTGACGACAACGATTGGGACGTGATGATAGACACGAATATAAAGGGGCTGCTATATATGTCTCAACTTGTGGCCAACACAATGAAAAGCAATGGCTTTGGGCATATTGTGAACATTTCCAGCGTAGCGGGGAAGCACGTTTACTACGGTGGCAACGTATATTGCGCGACCAAGCATGCGGTAGACGCCATCACGCAAGGGATGCGCATAGACTTGCTTAAATATGGCATAAAGGTCTCTTCCGTGTCGCCAGGGATGGTGAATACGGAGTTTTCGCTTGTGCGCTATAAGGGAGACAAGGCGAAGGCCGACAGTGTGTATGACGGGGTGAAACCATTGTCCGCCCAAGATATAGCATCGGCCATAGAGTTTATCATTACTCGACCGAACCACGTGTGCATCAATGATATGCTCATTATGCCCACGCAACAGGCTATGCCATACTATGTAAACCGAAACGAGGAGTAGCGCAATGTGCATGCCTGCCAAAGTCCAGAATCTGAACGAAGTGTCCCACCTTTTGTTCGACCTCGACCACACTTTGTGGGATTGCAGCGCGAACAGTGTGGCGTCTCTCCACAAAATTTTCAAGGACAACAACTTTGCGCCATTGTTCGGCTCGTTCGAAGAGTTCAACAATAACTTTCAACGGATCAATGACGAATTGTGGGCCGACCTGCCTAACGGCCAAATGACCGTAAGTTTCGTTCGCAGAGAGAGGTTCGTCCGCACCCTCAAGCTTGCAGGAGTAGACAACGACGATTTGTTTGACAAGATTGACCACGACTATATGGTTCTTATGAGCCATGCGTCAAAATCAATGCCACACGCTAAAGATGTGTTGTCGCAACTATCTCAGAAGTATGAGATTGACATTGTAACAAATGGCGTGGCCGACGTGCAAGAGTCAAAACATCGCAGCTGCGGCTTGGACTCTTTCGTAAAGAGGTTGTTCATATCTGACAAGGTTGGCGCCATGAAACCGCAACGTGAATATTTTGACCACGTCATGAAAGAACTGGGTTGCGGTGTAGAGGCGTGCCTAATGATAGGCGATAACCCCGAAACGGACATCAAAGGTGCACAAGACTTCGGAATTCAGGCCATTTGGTACAACTCTCGGCAAATGGACGCACAAGTAGACGCCATAGAGATAAAGGACTTGAAAGAGCTTTTGCACCTCTTGCTATAAAGGGCTAAGCCTGCGGCAGAAACGAACGTCTAAAATCCACAACCTATACCACAAAATGAAATCTGTCAGGCTCGCATATATTCTGCTAATAACATCATCAGCAATCTCATTCTCTGACCCTGCGGCGGCACAAAATGTGTCAGGTCACGTATGGGGCGTTGAGAACGACAGGCCGGCGCCTCTTGCGGGCGCATATGTCATATGGGCTGGGACGTCGCACGGCACCATTACGGATGCCGATGGCTCATACGAACTGCAAATGCTGCCAGATGGCCGCCCCCACGGCCTAGTGGCGTCTTACATCGGCTACCAGGCCGACACCATCGTCATATCCTCCACAACAAGCCTCGACTTCTCTCTCAAACCAATTGTCATTGACGATGTCGACGTCAGGGCCAGACGCATGGGCACTACGATTGACAGAGTGTCGCCTGTCTTGACACAAAACGTCTCGGCAGATGAGCTGAGCAGAGCCGCATGCTGCAACCTAGGAGAGAGTTTCCAAACGAATGCCTCGGTAGACGTGAACTATGCCGATGCGGCCACAGGGGCAAAAACAATACAGCTGCTTGGCCTGCAAGGCCGGTATGTGCAAATGATGAGCGAAAACGTGCCATCCCTCCGTGGCATGGCATCGCCTTTTGGCTTGTCTTATGTGCCAGGCCCATGGATGAACGGAATCCAGATTTCTAAAGGCGTTGGCACTGTCGTCAACGGCTATGAGGCCATCACGGGCCAGATAAACATAGACTACAAGAAACCGGTGGCCACCGATGAGGTGGCAAGCGTCAACCTCTACGGCTCGAATGCCGGCAGGCTCGAAGCCAACGCCACGGCCAACATAAAAGCCGGTCCAAGCCTACGCACCAACCTGATGCTCAACATGGCCACAGACCTTGAAGACATGGACGACAATGATGACGGTTTTCGAGACGAACCTAGAGTGCGGCAGCTTAATCTGTTCAACAGATGGTATCGGCACACCGACTTTCACACGTTAGACGTAGTCGTCAAGACGTTAAACGAGCGTAGGCTCGGAGGCCAGACCGGCTTCGACGCCAAGGTGCCTGTTGAAGGCGTTTATGGCGTACGTATGGAGACCGACCGTGTTGAGACGTGGATGAAGAATGGCTTTGTCTTCTCGGACAAGTTTACTATCGGCTTCCCTATCGGATACACATATCACCACCAGCACTCCTTTTTCGGAGACCGACTTTATAATGGCACGCAACACAGCTATAACTTCAACTCCATAGCTAATTGGAATAATGGCGGCAGACATGAATTCCATGCCGGCCTGAGCAGCCAAGGGGACATTTATGATGAGACAGCCAATTGGGGTGACGCTAGCGACAGCTTTGAACGTAAGGACATATCGTTTGGCATATATGGGCAATACACTTTCCGAATGGATGACAAGCTCACGCTTATGGTGGGGCTTCGCGCAGACCATCACAACCATTATGGGACGTTCGTCACCCCGCGCCTTCATGCCCTATGGTCTCCGTCAGAAAACACATCCGTTCGTCTAGCCATCGGCAAGGGCTATCGCGGAGCCTCCGTCTTTGCCGAAAACAACTACCTGCTCACCAGCAAAAGGCACTGGGACATTGGCAGTTACTACGGGCAAGAGAAGGGCTGGAACACAGGGGTTAGCCTTACGCATCACGCCACGGTTTTCGGCCGAAACGCTACACTAATGGCCGAATTCTACCACACTGAGTTCCAAAAGCAGATGGTCACGGACATGGACGAGTCTCCGCACACACTCCACATATACTTCAGTGGCCACAGGTCTTTCGCCAACAACATTCAATTGGAGGCACATCTGGAACCCGCGCGCGGACTTGACGTAACAGCCGCTTGGCGATGGAATGACAACGAGCTGCAATTGGCGGGAAAAAGGCGAAGACGCCCATTGGTGAGCCGTTATAAGGCTCTTGTCGCCTTGTCATACCAGACGCCACTGAAGACGTGGCAATTCGATATCAATATGCAGATGAACGGAGGGGGGCGCATCCCGACTACGGAGGGTAACCCGATGGGCATGACACGCCCCTCGTCTTTTGGCTCCTACCAAGTGTACAATGCGCAGGTTACCAAATGGTTTCGGCGTTGGAGCATATATGCGGGTTGTGAGAATATAGGCAACTATATGCAAGACAACCCAATAATATCCGCATCAGACCCCTCTAGCCCATATTTTGACTCATCCCTTATTTGGGGGCCGCTCATGTCTCGGCGTTTCTATGCCGGCTTGCGTTGGCACTTCGATAAGTATTAAAC
>CAKUYZ010000132.1 GCA_934717675.1 uncultured Bacteroidales bacterium | reverse complement strand
GGTCTATGACAATTTTGCCAGACTGCTGCGGGATGAGCACCTTACGGCTTATCTCTCCCACCTGATATTCTCGGCCATTGATAAACTCGGTGCTAAAAGTGATATTGCCGCCCGAAAGGTCAGACACCACGAACTCCGAGAGTTTGGGCGGGACGATGTCAGACAGGCTGTTGAGGTTGACACGGGTGTAGACCTTCGTCACCAGCTGCGTGGCCTCACCCTCATAGACGCTCTGCCTTGTCAGCGTCTGACGGAGGAAGAGATCCTCGCCTCCCGACGACACCGCGCGCTGCGCATCGCCGCCCTGGCTTGAGCCTCCCGCGGAACTGGGAGCGTCTGCCGAGGCCACCACCGTTATGTTCACTCCGCGAGCCTCCAACGTCTTGCCCCCTGCCGTGACCTTGGCGGGAGAGACGGAGATCGTGCCGGCCTTAATGGCCTTGACCACATAGGTGAACGTGGTCTGCTTAGACGACTCCATCTTGCCATTGATGAACGAATAGCTGGAAGAGCGCGATGTGGACGGCCCCATCAGCACATCGAGGCCATCAACCTCGGGCAATGCTATGCTCTCGGCATCGCCATTGACTACGTAGGCAATCTGAAAGTTTCGTCCCAGCGCCACCGATGACGGCGCGCTCACATCCACCCTCACGCCATCGGCCATTGCCGTCACGGCGGCAATGAGCCCAACAAAGAGCGTCAGGATTCTCCGTATGGTCATTGTTTCAATGCTTTGTTTCGTTGCACAAAAGTAATATTTTCAGCCGAACGCGCCACAAAGCGGGCAAGCCTACCAGTTCTTCTCAATCCGGCGCGGCTGTGCCTCGCGCATTTGCTTACGCTTCTCCTGCAGCTCGTTCTCATCTTGCTGCACGGCGTCGAGCAGCCTCTGAGCCTCCTCCTTGTCCATTTGCTGCTGTTGTTGCTGTTGCTGCTGATTCTGATCCTGCTGTTGGTCTTGCTGCTGTTGTTGTTGCTGCTGTTGTTGTTGCTGCTGCTCCTGTTGCTGTTGCTGGTTCTGCTGATTGTCGTCTTTCTTGTCGCGCATTTTTTGCGCCGCCACCAGATTGTATCGGGTGGCGTTGTCAGCAGGTGCGGCCTTGAGCGACTTCTTGTATGCGTCAATGCTCTTGTCAAACTCTTTCTTCACGTAATGGCAGTTGCCTATGTTATGATAGAGCTTGCCCAAGCGCGCTTTGTCGGTCTCCGTGGCGGCCATTTTTTCATATTGCTCCAGAGCCTCGTCCACCTTCTGCTGCTTAAAGAGCGCGTCGGCATAATTGAAATTAGCCTCGAAGGAGTTTGGTGCCTCGGTCATGGCTTTGACGCTGGCCTCTTGCGCCCCGGCATAGTTAGAGTCGTTGTAGAGCTTATAACTCTCACGGATGAGCCTTCTCTCGCTCTGCGCCTCGGCCACGGAGGCCACGGTCACGATAGCCGCCACGGTCATCAATATCTTTCCGAACATCTTTCTTCAGAATTTAGGTTTCACCTCATTGACAGGCAAGAACATGTCTTTGGTCGCCTTCTTGCGCGTAAAGATGTCGAAGGCCGCCATACGCGGGTTTTTGCGCGACAGCACCACGAGATCTAACAGCAAGAGGAAGAAGACTATGGCCTCGACATATGCCGCGCGGTCTTCATATTCGGAGTAGACGCGCGCCTCCAACTCGGTTTTGTCCAAGCCGCTCAGTTCATCAACAAGAGCATTGATTCCGTTGCGGATGTTGTTTGCCGGGACGTATGCGCCACCACCAGCCTGAGCCACTTGCGCCAATGCGGCCTCATCAATCTTGGAAATGACCACATTGCCATCCTTGTCTTTGATGAAGTTATTATTCTGGCCAGCCACTGCGGGAATGGGCGCGCCCTTTGGGGTTCCCATCCCGACGGTGTAGACCCTTATTCCATCGGCCGAGGCCTGCTTGGCCGCAGCCACGGCGTCGTCTTCATGGTTCTCGCCATCCGTTATGACTATGACCGCGCGGCTCACCCCCTCGGCTGGAGAGAACGAGTTGACGCACTTGTCTATGGCCTGGCCTATGGCCGTGCCTTGCGTCTGGACCATGCCCGTCGAGACGGACTGCATGAACATCTTTACGGACGAGAAGTCTGACGTTATGGGCATCTGGACGTAGGCGTTGCCCGCAAAGACGACCAGCCCCACGCGGTCATCGGACAATTTGTCTACGAGCCTCGCCACGGCCATCTTGGCCACCTCGAGGCGCGAAGGGGCCACGTCTTGCGCATTCATTGAGTTAGAGACGTCTAGAGCCACCATGACCTCAATGCCATGTCTCTTGACTGTCTGGAACTTAGAGCCGAACTGCGGCCCAGCCACCACCACCACCTGCAGCGCCATGGCGATGATGAAAACCCAAGCCTTAAACCTCACGCGGCGCCTTGAATAGTCTGGCATGAGATGGCTCACGAGGGCAGGCTCGCCGAAAGCATCGAGCGACTTGGCGCGCTTGCGACCAAAGAGGTACATCAAGACCATGACCACCGGCACAAGCACCAGCAGGTACAAGGCATCGGGGTGTGCAAACCTAAAAGAATCCACCTTGTTAAGTTATTTCGTTATTGCTAAATACCGACCTCGCGGCTAAGGGATTGTCCGCAACAGAGTGTTGCGAAGCAGCACCTCAATCAAGAGCAGGACAAGAGCCGAAAGGGCGAAAGGCAGATATTCGTCAGTGCGCTGCGTGTAGTGACGCACCTCCATAATGGTTTTCTCCATCTTGTCAATCTCCTCATATATCGACTCCAGGCTCTTATTGTTAGTGGCGCGGAAGTATTTGCCTCCCGTCTTGTCGGCAATGCCCTGCAGGAGTGCCTCGTCAATCTTGACCTCCATATCTTGCATCTTGACGCCGAAAGCCGTCTGCACCGGCACTTGCGCCACGCCTTGCGAGCCGACACCAATGGTATAGACCCTGACGCCAAACGTCTGCGCGAGCTCCGCGGCTTTTTCTGGAGATATGGCTCCATAGTTGTTCATGCCGTCGGTGAGCAGGATTATGACTTTGCTCTTGGCCTTGCTCTCCTTTATTCTGCTTACGGCCGTGGCCAAACCCATTCCGATGGCCGTGCCGTCTTCCAGCATGCCCGTGCGGATGTCAGAAAGGAGGTTGATTAGCACAGCATGGTCTGTGGTGAGGGGGCATTGGGTGAAACTCTCGCCCGCGAAGACCACAAGGCCTATGTTGTCATTGGGCCTGCCCGCGATGAATTTCGCCGCCACGTTTTTGGCGGCCTCCAGGCGGTTTGGCTTGAAGTCAACGGCTTTCATAGAACCCGATATGTCCATAGACAGCACAATGTCAATGCCCTCGGCATTGCTGTCGCTGTAACTAGATGTGGACTGAGGCCGAGCCAACACGACAACGACCAGAGCCACAGCCAAAAGTCTGAGGGCCAAGGGCAAGAAACGCAGGCGCACCCTCCACGTGGGGCGCACGCCGTCGAGCGTCTCGAGCGTAGACACCTGCATGGTGGCGTGGCTCGTACGCCTGCGCCACACGTACCACGCTATGTAGGCGGGAATGACAAGCAGCAGCAGGAAAAGCCACGGATGCTGAAAAGTTATGTCGCTGAACATCTTATACTAGCCTTTCTTTTCAATGAAGTCTTGCGGAATCTCTGGCAGGGGCTCAGCCGTGGCGGCATCGCCGTCTGCCGTGGCGTTTTTGGTGGCGTCTGTCGTGGCGTTGACGAAGTCCACAGCGTCGGCCAAAGCCCTGTCGTTCTCATCGGCCAGAGGCTCCACCTTGGCGAACTTGGCGAAGTCGGCCTGCTCCAATATGCGCGAAAGAGCCTCAGCCTCTTGCGGAGTCTTGCGCAAAGGCTCCCGCAGGGCCTCCATCAGCTGCGCTGACGTGCTCTCCATAGCCTGAACACCAAAACGCGACGAGACGTAACGGCGGAGCGTGTCCGTGAGGTCGGAATAGAACTCCTTGACCTGATTATGCATCCACAACTGCTGCTCCCTGATGCGCTCCAAGTCGCGCAGGGCCACGACCTCGCACGGCTCAGACGGCACAGGCTTGACGGACAATCCGCCAGCAGTCTTCGCACCATATTTCTTCCTCAACCACAGAGTCAGGACCACGAGACCGGCCAAGACGACGGCGCCGACTAGCCACGGCCAGTAGAGCAACAACTCGCGCCATTGGAAAGGAGCGTCTTCCGCGCTGTGGATGTCAAAAATGCGCGCCACGCCACTCTGCTCGTCAACGTCAATCTTTTGAAAGGGGTTGATGACAGAGAGCGCGAACTCTGGCGTAGACACCGTGGAGCTGTCCGCCATCATGACGGCCGGGATTGGCGGCACATATTGCAGCCCCGTGTCAAAAGAGGTGATGAGATAACGGTGCGAATATTCCACAATATCGGCCTGCGGAATGGTGTCGGCCTTGACAAGCTCCACCACCTCGACATGGCTCGTCAAAGTGTCTGGCAGAGGCAACACACTGCA
>CAKUYZ010000131.1 GCA_934717675.1 uncultured Bacteroidales bacterium | reverse complement strand
CAACATGATGTTTTAACGCTATTAAGAAATTGTCAGCCGCCAATTATCTTGACCTTATATCCGCACGACTTGAGGACTTCAGCCACACGGGTGCGAAAATCGCCTTGCACGATTATTTCACCATCCTTGACGCTCCCCCCCACGCCGCACGACTGTTTGAGCTTTTTGCCCAACTCTTTCAAGTCCTCCGCCTTGCCTATAAAGCCAGTCACAAGGGTTACGGACTTGCCTGCCCTTTGCTTTTTGTCTAGGGACACGCGGAGGTTTTGCATTGCCGCGGGCAGAGTTTCCTCATCTTCCTCAACGTCTCGCTGGTAGTCAAAGTTCTCATTGGTGGAATATACGACGCCCAAGCGATCTTTCCAATCTTGCTTTGCCATAAGATATGCCGCCTTTAAGACACAACGTCACCGATGAGGTCATAATCCTCTCTGTCAGATACCTTCACGTTGCAAAACTCGCCGACCTTGGTATCGCCGTGGACAATGACCTCTGGATCAACCTCAGGTGAGTCAAACTCTGTGCGCCCTATGCTGTAACCGTCTTCCTGACGGTCTATCATAACTCGCAAAGTTTGGCCAATCTTGTGGTTGTTGACCTCGGCGCTTATGCCCTCCTGTATTGACATGATGGTGTCCGCCCTGCTCTGCTTGACATCTTCCGGCACATCGTCTTCGTAGTTTTTCCAAGCGTAGGTATCCTCCTCGTGAGAATAGGGGAAGACGCCAAGCCTCTCAAAACGCTGAGACTTGACGAAATCAACAAGATCTTCGAAATCGGCCTCCGTCTCACCCGGATGACCAGTTATTAGGGTTGTACGGATGTGGATACCCGGCACCTTGTCGCGAATTTCGTCTAGAAGCCTTATGGTCTGCTCCTTGCTTATGTGTCGGCGCATAAGGGACAACATATGGTCAGAAGAGTGCTGGAGCGCAAGGTCAAGATATTTGCAGACCTTTGGGTTACGCCCCATCACGTTGAGCAATTCTTTGGGGAATCCGGCCGGGTAGGCGTAGTGAAGCCTGATCCACTCTATGCCGTCAATTTCCGACATGGCGTCAACAAGCTCCGCCAACTTGTTTTGCTTATATAAATCGGTGCCGTAAGAAGACAGGTCTTGAGCAATCACCTGCAACTCCTTGACTCCATGCGAGGCCAGGCTGCGCACCTCTACCAATATGTCATCTATCGGTCGGCTGGTATGGGGCCCTGTGATGAGTGGAATGGCGCAATAGCTGCACATCCGATTGCAGCCCTCTGAGATTTTGACATAGGCATAGTGCGAAGGCGTGGTGAGAGTGCGCTCGCTCATAAGGTCGCGCCGATATGTCGCGCCAAGCTCCTGCACGAGACCTGTCCAGTCGAACTTGCCGTAGAACTTGTCCACTTCTGGAATTTGCTCCGCCAATTCCTTGCGATACCTCTCGCTGAGGCATCCCATGACATATAGCTTCTTGAGCTTGCCGCGGTGCTTTGCCTCGGCGAACTGGAGTATGGTGTTGATAGACTCCTCCTTGGCATCTCCGATGAAGCCACAGGTGTTGATCACGGCCACCTCACCCTTAGGGGTGTCGGGGTCATGCTCAACCGCGATATTATTGGCGCGCAGTTGAGCCAAGAGCCTCTCGCTGTCCACCAGATTCTTGGAGCAGCCGAGAGATATGACATCTACAAGTTTCACAGCAAAAACATCTTACTTAAACAACGACTCGACAAACGCCTTCCGGTTGAATAGCTGGATGTCATCAATTCCTTCGCCCACGCCAATATACTTGACAGGGATGCTGAACTGGTCAGAGACGCCGATCACGACACCGCCTTTGGCCGTGCCGTCTAGTTTCGTGATGGCCAAGGCTGTGACCTCTGTTGCTTTGGTGAACTGCTTGGCTTGCTCAAAGGCATTTTGGCCCGTGGAGCCGTCAAGGACCAGAAGCACCTCGTCAGGAGCCGTCGGGACGACTTTTTTCATAACGTTCTTGATCTTCGACAGCTCATTCATGAGGCCTATATTATTGTGCAAACGGCCTGCAGTGTCAATGATGACGACATCGGCACCGTGCGCCTTGGCGGAAGACAGGGCGTCGAAAGCCACGGAAGCGGGGTCGGAACCCATCTGCTGCTTAACAATGGGGACGTCAACCCTCTTGGCCCACACCTCAAGCTGCTCTATGGCCGCCGCCCTAAAGGTATCCGCGGCACCAAGAACAACCTTCTTGCCGGCTTTCTTGAATCGATGGGCAAGTTTGCCTATTGTCGTGGTCTTTCCGACACCGTTGACGCCGACAACCATAATGACGTAAGGGTCGCCACCACCGTGAGCCACGACTTCTGTTTGCGCGCCTCCATTGTCCGTCTCCTCCAGAAGAGCCTCAATCTCCTCTCGCAGGATATTATTCAACTCGTCGGACCCACTATAGGTGTCCCTCTTCACCCTTTCTTGGATGCGCTCAATAATTTTGAGCGTGGTGTCAACGCCAACGTCAGATGTGATAAGAACTTCCTCTAGCTCGTCAAGGACATCATCATCCACCTTCCGCTTGCCCAAAAGCAGCTTCCCAAGTTTTTTGAAAAGGCTCTCCTTGGTGCGAGCCAGCCCTTTATCAAGACCTTCTTGGGCCTCTTTATCCTCTTTCTTGCCGAAAAGTCCGAAAAATGCCATCTATGGAATGTATGAGTTATTTGACTATAAACCTTAGGCGAACAGCGAATATGCGAACGCGTCACGCCAACTGATTGCGCAGAGCCACGATGTTGGTCGCCACAACAGCCGCAGTCTCAGTGCGCAATCGCTCGGGGCCCAAAGTACACTCGCAGAAACCGCCACGCAACGCGGCCTCAACCTCAGCAGGGGAGAAATCGCCCTCCGGGCCAATCATCACAACCGCATCTTCCGCAGGCTTTAACGCCGAGAAAAGATGAGGTTTGGGCGTGTCTGCGCAGTGCAAGATGAACTTTTGCCCAACAGCGTCTCGGATCACACTGGCAAAAGGAGTGATCTCCACAACTTCGGGCAAAAAATCCTTGAGAGACTGCTTCGCAGCCGCCAAAACTAGCCTTTGGAGGCGGTCGAGCCTGACGCGTGAGCGCTCAGAGCGCTCTGTCTCCATCGGAATGATCTTGTGGACGCCAATCTCCACCGCTTTCTCAACAAACCATTCAAAACGATCGATATTCTTTGTCGGAGCCACAGCCATGGTGAGCCTGCACTTGGCCACCTCTCCGCGAGATTCGGACAAGACCTCCAACTCGCATCCTCTGGCATCCGCATTGGCGAGACGGCACTCGTATCGGGTCCCTTTGCCGTCTGACACATAGACAACGTCTCCCACCCTGTGGCGCATCACCTTGACACAGTGAGCGCTCTCCTCCTCACAGAGCGTCGCTCCTGGATGAAAGTCAGGATCAACAAGCAGCTCCATGATACTTTGCGAAAAGGTTTATGAAGATGAATATAAAAGCCAAGGAAAGCCAAAACGTGTAGGACACAACCCTAGGCTCCAAGGACCCGAAGGTCTCCGCCAAACCCTTCTTGAGAGTCCATTTGTTATGGTGGTTGATGACGAAAAAGTGCAGTACGACATGGAGATAGACTTCATACAAGAGCCTCCCCACCACAATGCCGATGAGGGCGCCTACCAAGACATCCCCCACATAATGGACTCCCTGATAGACCCTCCCGTAGGAATTGAGCAACGCCCAAAAAGCCAAAGCCAAAGACAGCGACCAACGCCTGACCACAAGGATGAAGAACGTGGCCAAGGCGAAACAATTGGCCGCATGGGAAGACGCGAAACCATAGAGCCCACCGCGATAGCCGTTGACCGTGTGCACAAGGTATTGCAAAACGTCGTCATGAGACGGGCGCAGCCGCTCAAACAATGGCTTCATAAGCCCCGAAGAGATCTGATCGGCCGCAAGTATTATGAACGATATGAAAAAGACTGTCATAAGGCCGCGAGCGCCTTGCCGACGAAACACCATCCAGAGCAAGGCCGCGTAGAGAGGCAGCCAAACAACCTTAGAGGTCGAGATATAGAAGAAAACGTCAAAAAAAGCAGAATTGATGCCATTGAGATATAGCGTCAGCTGCTTGTCTAGAAAGATCAGCTCCTCCATTGGTCAGACTATGCGAAACGAACTGGGGACAAGCCCCGAAACTTAGCCCCAAATTTAGCCATTTATCTCACAAGCACAAAAACTGGCTACCTTTACGGCCATATGGACCAGGCTTGATGTGCCACACGGTGACAGCTTTTACACCCAGACTAGCGGACCTCTTTAGCCAGGCCCTGCTCACTTGCGGCTTAGAGCCAAAGTGCGCACCGCATTAACGCCCTCTACCATATGGCGCATTGTATGGCTCATTATTGGCGACAGACAATCAGACTTCACATAATAGCGCCGGCCTAGGGCATGTGGGAAAACAAGTCTCATGCCATCAGTAAGTTGCGAAGCGTCTTGAAACAGATTAAGAATGTCGTTTGTTGTATAGAACCCCTCTATG
>CAKUYZ010000130.1 GCA_934717675.1 uncultured Bacteroidales bacterium | reverse complement strand
CATCAACTACTTGGCCCATGGTCTGGAGGCGAGAAAGGAGTTCGCCACTATCGACACTGAATTTCATTATTCTTGGTGATTTTTTACTTGTCTTGAATGAGAAGCGGGCCACTAGGCCGTGACTGTGCGATAGCCCACCCTGACCTTGCCCTTGGCAATGGATGTGAGTTTGCTCTTAATGAGCCTCTTGCGCAGGGCGCCAATGTGGTCTATGAACAATTTGCCGTCGGTGTGGTCATACTCGTGCTGCACCACTACTGCGGCATAGCCGCTTATGATCTCTTTATGAGGCTGAAAGTCCTCATCGACATACTCTATCTCGATTTCTTTGCTTCGCTTGACATATTCGCTTATGCCAGGCAAGCTCAGGCATCCCTCGGAAGTCTCCATAGTGTCGTCTGACATGCGGGTGATGTGCGCATTTATGAAGACCCTCTTGAATCCTTTGACCTCTGGGTAGTCATCGGCCAAAGGAGACGCGTCGATCACAAAAAGACGTATGTCTTTGCCTACCTGCGGAGCCGCCACACCAATGCCGTCGGACTTATACATGGTCTCGAACATATTGGCAGTAAGCTCCTTCAAGCCAGGATAATCTGGGCTTATGTCTGTGGCCACCTTTCGCAACACAGGGTGGCCATATAGGAAAATTGGCAATTGCATCTGTATGGTTGTAACTATTGTTTTTAAGAGTGTCTCATGGAGTCAAAGTCGGATCCTCTCCATATACGTCTGGAGGATCAATGACGCAGAGACCATATCGACCACCCCATTCTTGTTATTACGCCCCTTTTTCGAGACGCCACCGTCTATCATTGCCTTCTGCGCAATTTTAGTGGTAAACCTCTCGTCAATCATCTCAATAGGCATCTCTGGCAGGGCTTTGCGCAACGACGCCAAGAACGGACGTATGTACGCCATTGTCTCAGAATCCTCGCCATTGAGTTTATGCGGCTCGCCCATGACAATGACGCCGACATCCTCGCGGGCGGCATAATCCTTGACAAACTTCAGCAACTCAGACGAACTGACCGTTGTGAGTGGGCTGGCAATGATTCTCATTGGGTCAGAGACCGCCAATCCGCACCTCTTTTTGCCATAGTCTATGGCCAAGATCCTGCTCATTGGCTAATAAGCCTTTAAGCTCATATCGAGGCTGCCCACATGGTGGGTGAGCGCACCGACCGAGATGAAGTCAACCCCGCACTCGGCGTAATCGCGTAGCGTGTCCATGGTGATGCCGCCCGATGACTCGGTCTCGAAACGGCCGCCAATGCGGCGCACGGCCTCGCGCGTCATTTCCGGAGTGAAGTTGTCTAACATGATGCGGTCCACCCCGCCTATGCGCAACACCTGATCCAACTCGTCAAAATTACGCACCTCAATCTCAATGCGCAGGTCCTTTCCTTTCGCCTTGAGGTATTCATGAGCACGAGCAACGGCCTTATCTATTCCTCCTGCGAAATCTATATGATTGTCTTTAAGCAGAATCATGTCAAAGAGCCCTATGCGGTGGTTACCGCCGCCGCCTATTTTGACCGCCATCTTGTCCAAAAGCCTCATACCCGGCGTCGTCTTGCGGGTGTCAATGACCTGAGTGTGAAGCCCGCGGAGACGGTCAACATAGCGCGCGGTCATGGTGGCGATGCCGCTCATGTGCTGCATAATGTTGAGCACGAGTCTCTCGGCCATGAGAAGGGTCTGCGTGCGTCCCTCCACACGGAAAGCGATGTCGCCCGGCTTGACACGGTCGCCGTCTTTCAATACCTTTTCGAACTTAAAGTCCTTATCTAGATGGAGGAAGACCTTGCGCGCCACGTCAACACCCGCCAAAACGCCCTCCTCCTTAATTATGAGCTGCGCCCTGCCAACGGCATCGGCAGGAATGCAAGAGAGTGAAGTGTGATCGCCGTCGCCCACGTCTTCGCGGATGCAGCGGTCGATGAAATCGTTGAGGTATGAGTCGAAGTCGGTCATTTTTGTTCCTCTATTCTAAGTTGTTTTATTTGCTGAACGTCTCCTGTCTGCTGAAGGAGTATGCACACCCTGAAGTCTTGCCCCGCCCCAGACAGGCGGCCTATGGAAAGTATGGCGTCTCCAAGAGTCTCTTCGTGGTCTACAGAGTAGACCGCACCACGATGCGTCCCGAGAAACTTGGCTAGCAACATCTCCGCCTGCCTTTTGCTGAAGATGCCAGAACAGTCTGGCAGCAATATCTCCACCGAGCCGCCCAAATACCCAGCCATAGGAGACTGGCTGCCGCTGTCAAAAGCTGACTTGACGGCTATCGGGACCTCATACGGCCACTCCCCGCCCTCATCTTGGCAAGACACCACTGACGAGGGGCGAGGTAAGGCTGACGCACGAAACGATGAAACGGAAGCCACAACGGCACAAAGTATGCAGACAAGGCGAATCATCTCTGAAAAATTCTACGCTCTAAAAAGTGAAAAGAATTTGCTGACAAAGGTAATACAATAATTGAACCAAAAAGAAAAATAGCGGCGACCATTTGTATGGGAGGCCACCTTGACGCACATGACGCATTGCAACTGACGAAACAAAAGACGCAAACAGTACAAAGAAAAGGAAAAACAAGTTACATTTGCCCTCGGAGGCGCGGGCTAAGCCCCTGCCGACAAAAAACGACAAAACGAGGACTAACGACCCGATGAAAAAGGACGCCATCATAGACCTGCTGGAAAACGACTTGAAGGAGATGCACACCCTGGTGGAGACATTCCGAGAGCCGGATCGCATAGCCAGCGCTTTTTTGGAGCTTCTGCAACAGAAGCAGGAGAGCCTGGCCAAGGAGATAAAGCTGCTTGACTACTGGGCAACAGAGAACTTGACGGAGCCGAGCGGGGCGGAGCTTACTGGCCGCGCCGGACTACACCATCAGAAACAGGAGACCACCCCAGAGGCCAAGCCCGTCACGCCTCCCGTCACAGAGGCTCCCAAGCCGAGCGTCATCAAGCCGAGCAATCCGTCGGCCGGCGTAGAGGATTACTTTGCGAGCGAACTGGAAGACACTCCAGAGTTATCTGACCTGCTGGCCGACATAGCACAGCGTCCTGACGAAGCCGCACACAAGGCCCCCAAACCAAAGGAAAGCGGGCAGGTTCCCGACGCAGAGGTGGCCACTGCCGCCCCAAACGCCACGCCAGCAAAAAACGACGAAAAAGAAGGCGAGGCGCAAAGCCTGGCACAAAAGGCCGCAGACATTGCCAATTACGGAGCCCCGGTGAACGACATAAACAAGGCCATGGGCATTAATGATCGGTTCCTATATCAGCGAGAGCTGTTCAAAGGCAATAAGATGGCCTTTGACGCGGCATTGGAGACCGTGAATATGGCCGCGTCGTACTCACAGGCATACAGTTACTTGCGCCAGACATTCGGATGGGATGAGACCGATCCCACCGCCGAGGCATTCCTAAAGGCTGTCCACAGAAGATTCCTATGAGCCAGTTGACCGTAGTGCCGACCCCTGTCGGCAACATGGAGGACATCACCCAACGCGGACTCCGCGCGCTCCGCGAAGCCTCTTTCGTGCTGGCGGAGGACACACGCACGACGTCAATCCTCTTCAAACACTTTGGCATAATCACCCCGATGGTGAGCTACCACAAGTTCAACGAGCACGAGGTTGCCAGTCGTTATGTTGACCGCATTGAGGCGGGCGAGGATGCGGCCTTGGTGAGCGACGCCGGCACACCAGCGATTTCAGATCCTGGCTACCTGATTGTCGCCCTGTGCGTAGAGCGCGGCATCAGAGTGACGTGCCTGCCTGGAGCGACAGCGTTCGTACCCGCCCTTGTGTGCAGTGGCTTGCCAGCCGACAAATTCTGCTTTGAGGGATTCCTGCCAAACAAAAAGGGGCGGCAGACAATCTTGGCCCGATTGGCAGAAGAGCCGCGTACCATGATATTCTATGAGAGCCCTTTCCGCTTGACAAAAACGCTCGGCCAAATGGCAGAGGCTTTTGGCCCCGAAAGGCGCGCCGCAGTGTCGCGAGAGATTAGTAAGATGTTCGAAGAGACCGTAAGAGGGTCTCTCTCCGAACTTAAACTGCACTTTGAAGAGACGCCGCCCAAAGGCGAGATTGTGATTGTGGTGGACGGCACGGGTTGGCGCAAGCGCACGGAGATCGAAGACGACAACGACAATGACGAGACCGACGAGCAGGATCTGCGGCAATTGCGCAGGAGCAAGAAGCACAGAGCCCTACTTGACGAACAAAACCAAGAGACCAAATAAACAACAAAACATAACAAAAACACAATGAAGAAGATTTTCCTTTTGAGCAGCGCCCTTGTGGCGCTGACGCTAGGCAGCTGCAACCAAGAGCAGCTAGACCGCCAGCAGAAGACCATCGACTCGCTCAACAACCAAATGGCCCTCAAAGACAGCAGTATGACACTGATTGCCACCACTTTGGCCGACGTCCACAGCAACCTCAACTACATCAAAGAGAAGGAGGGCATCATAGCCATCAACGCCAATAGCGAGGGCGCTAAGGATCAAATCAACGACGACATTCAGGCCATCTACGCCAAACTCGTAGACAATAAGAAGAAAGTCAACGAACTACAGGCCAAGTTGAACAACGCTCTTGGCAAGAACAGCGAGTACAAGAAGATTATCGAAGTCCTCAACCAGCAAA
>CAKUYZ010000129.1 GCA_934717675.1 uncultured Bacteroidales bacterium | reverse complement strand
TGTGGCAATCCGGTTATGGACGCCATAGAGCGGCGTCATCACGCTGACGAGACGGCGGATGAGTTCCGCGCCCGTCTGGGCCTCCCTGCCAAGCCCATCATTGCTCTGCTGCCCGGCAGCCGCGTGGCGGAGCTTAAATATAACCTGCCAGAGATGATGCGCCTGGCCCGCGAGATGGATGGCTACCAGTTCGTCATTGCCGGCGCGCCGTCTTTCAAAGCCGTGGACTATGAGCCATATGTGAGCGGCTCTGGCGTCCGTGTGGTGTTTGATGAGACGTATCAGCTGGTGAGCGCGGCCTCGGCCGCCGTGGTGACGTCTGGCACCGCCACGTTGGAGACTGCGCTTTTGCGCTGCCCGCAGGTGGTCATGTATCTCATGTGGGGTGGGGCGTTTAGTGACTGGGTGGCCCATTGCTTCATCAAAGTGCCGTACATAAGCCTCGTGAATCTCATTTTGGGTCGCGAGTGCGTGTCTGAGCTTTTTCAAAAAAAGTATTCCTACGAACTCCTGAAGACCGAGATCGCCTCCTTGGCCTCCGCCACGCCCATGAGGCAGAAGATGCTTGACGACTATGAGGAGCTGGCCACCCGCGTGGGCGGGGCAGGGTGCAGCCGCAGGGCGGCGGCGGATATGGTCGAGACGTTGAAAAAGAGTTAGCTGATGTTTGAGCTGTATAAGAAGGAGATCTCCACTTTCTTCTGCTCCGCCACGGGCTATCTGGTGGTGGGCGTGTTCCTGGCCCTGACGTGGCTCATGCTCTGGGTCATACCGTCCGATTTCAACATCATATATGGCGGCTACGCCACCCTGGAGCCTCTTTTTGACATCGCGCCGTGGATATACCTCTTCCTCGTCCCTGCCATCTCGATGCGCCTGGTGGCCGATGAGCGCAAGTCGGGCACCATTGAGCTGCTGCTCATACGTCCGCTGCGCCCGTGGCGGATTGTCTTGGCCAAATATTTTGCCGGCCTTTCTCTTGTCGGCCTCTCCATCGTGCCCACAGTCGTCTTTGTGGGCGTGGTTTGCGCCCTTGGCTCTCCGCAGGGCAATATTGACGTGGGCGGCACTTTGGGCTCTTATGTGGCGTTGCTGCTGCTCGCTGCGTCATATATGGCGGTCGGAATCTTCGCCTCGGCCCTGACGGACAACCAGATTGTGGCGTTTGTGAGCGGGGCTGCCTTGTGCGCCTTGGCCTATGTGGGTTTCGATATGATCTCGTCCTTGTCTCCGCAGTCTGATTGGGCGGCGGCCGTCGCCTCGTTGGGCATGGCGGATCACTATTCGGCCATCAGCCGCGGGGTGGTGGATAGCCGCGACCTCGCCTATTTTGTCTCGGCGTGTGCCTTGTTCTTGGCCATGACGTCTGCCCTCGTGAGCAGGAGCAGGGGCCGTTTCCGCAGGTTGCCGTGGGTCGTGGCGGCTCTTGGCGTGCTTTGCGTCGTCATGTCGGTGGCGCATTTCCGTCTTGATCTGACTTCGGAGCGGAGATATTCGCTCTCCGCCGTCACCCGTCGTTACGCCGATGGCCTCAAGTCGCCCATGCTCGTTCGCCTTTATCTCGATGGTGAGCTCAACCCTGGCTTTCGCCGCCTGCGCCGTCAGGTTGTGGAGCTTTGTCAGGAGGTGGACTCTTACGCCGGCCGCGGGGTGCGTCTGGTGAGCGTAGACCCTGCCGAACTGGGGGCCAATGAGGCCAAGACGTTTGCTGACGACTTGGACAAGGCGGGCTACGCCGGCGTGCCTGTCTTTGAGACTAAAGAAGACGGACAGAAGACGCGTAGCATAGTATATCCCTACGCCAAGGTGCAGCTTGATGACAAGTCGGTGTGGATCAACCTCCTGGAGAACGTTCCTGGCCTGAGTGGAGAGGAGTCGCTCAACAGGTCGATAGAGGGCGTGGAGTATAAGCTCACCGACGCCATATGCCGCCTCTCGCGAGACTCAGTGCCCAAAGTGGCTTTCTTGGAGGGGCATGGAGAGCTGGATGCCATCGACGTGGCCGACGCCACGGAGGCCTTGGCGCAACATTTTGACGTGGATCGCGGTAGCTTGGGGCAAGACCCGTCAATCTTGGAGCCATACAAAGTACTCATTGTGGCCAAGCCTTCGCAGAAATTCCCGGAGAAAGACAAATATGCCATTGACCAATACGTCATGCGCGGCGGGCGTGTGCTGTGGCTTGTAGATGCCGTCAACATGACATTAGACTCGCTTAGGGAGCATCCGCAGACCATAGGGCTGGCGGCCGACCTCAATTTGTCTGATATGCTGTTTGTCTATGGCGTCAGGGTTCGCCCGTCGGTCATTGAGGATATGAGTTGCGGCATGATTCCGGTGAGCGTGCCGGGTCCCGATGGCCAAAGTTCCGTAGTGCCCATGCCGTGGCTCTATGGTCCTCTTTTGGCCACCAATATGCTCTCTCCTGTCACGCGAAACGTGAGCTTTGTCCATGCCGATTTCGCCAGCCCCATAGACACAGTGGGGGAGGGGTTGCCACTTGTGCGTACGCAGCTGTTGCGCTCCTCGGCCATGACGCGCTCGTCCGAGGCCCCCGTTGTGGCCAGTCTGGCCACCATACACCGACAGCCAAGGCCGGAAGAGTTCCCGCAACGCTACCTTACCATGGCGCTTATGGAGGAGGGGCAGTTCCGCTCGCTATATTCTCACAGGCCGGTTCCGCAAGGCGTGTCCGGCCCCTGGCGAAAGGCCATCGAGGCCAGCGCGCCGACGAAGATGATCTTTGTGGGCGATGGCGACATAATACGAAACGATGTACGCTTCCGTCACTCCCCGGACCCCACCATTGTGCCGTTGGGCTATGACGACATCTCGCGCCAGACATATGGCAATAAAGACTTCATTGTCAACGCTGTGCAATATTTGGCAGATGATGACGGGCTTATGGCTCTGCGCAATCGCACCTTTGCCATGAGGCTGCTTGACCGCCAGGCCATCGCGGCGGGCACGCTTCCTTACAAGGCCGTCGCGCTCCTGCTTCCGCTCCTGCTCGTGGCTGCTATAGGCGGCGGCGTGGCCTTTGCCCGCTGGCGCAGATATGCTCGTAGAACTGACTTATTGACGGATGATAAACAATAAAAGATATGAAAAGACAAATCTCAACACCCGACGCCCCCGCGGCCATAGGCCCATACAGCCAAGCCATTATGGCGGGTGACACGCTCTACGTATCCGGACAGCTAGGCCTCGTGCCGGCTACGGGAAATTTGGCCGAGGGCGGCATTGAGGCTCAGGCGCGCCAGTCGCTCTCCAACATAAAGGCCATTCTGAACGCCGCGGGCCTTGAAATGGCCGATGTGGTGAAGACCACGTGCCTATTGGCAGATATTGCCGATTTCGCCAAGTTCAATGCCGTCTATGCCGAGTTCTTCGGCGGTGAAGCGGCCCCCGCCCGCTCGGCGTTTGCCGTCAAGGCGTTGCCTAAAGGCGCGCTGGTGGAGATAGAGGCCATTGCCGTGAAATAGGCGGCGTTACCCCCTCAAAAACTTTGCTGGGGCAGCAATGTAGAGGCGGGTCGCGACGCGTCTCCCCGCCTCGGTAGGAGATTACCCGCGGAGACGTGAGGCGGCATGCATGTCGCCTCTACACGTGATAATCCGCAATGTTCATCAAACTGTAAATACCACCAATTAAGGTGGTATCTTACCACCTTATAGACACCCAAAGTCCATAAATATGACATTAGATGCCATATACAATCGGTGGTTGTCTCTCCAACCCCTGACAGAAGCGGAGCAGAACATGCTTAGCATGAGGTTTACTGTTGAATATAACTACAACAGTAATCATCTTGAAGGCAATACGTTGACGTATGGTCAGACGGAGCTGCTGCTGCTATTTGGCAAGGTGAGCGGTGAGGGTCGCTTGAAAGACTTCAACGATATGAAGGCGAGCGAGGTGTCTGTAAGGATGATGAGAGGCGGAAAACAGACAGCAACAGCTGACGCAGAATTTTATACGGACGCTCCATCGGGCCCTGCTTCGTGAGGATTACACGGAATATCAAACATTGCCAAGTGGCGTGCAAACAAGTTTTGTCATTCATGCGGGACAGTACAAAACTCGCCCCAATAGTGTCATCACGCGCTATGGCGACAGATTTGAGTACGCCTCACCAGAGGAGACTCCAGCTCTTATGTCCGATCTTGTTGATTGGTATAACGAGGCGGAGAGAAAAGGCGAGTTGACACCGGTGGAACTGGCTGCGCTTTTTCACTACCGTTACATACGCATACACCCGTTTGAGGACGGCAATGGCCGCATTGCGCGGCTTATGGTGAACTATATCCTCTCCCGGCACGGGTGGCCGATGATTGTGGTGAGAAGCAAGAATAAGCAAGAGTATTTGGAAGCCTTGCACCAGACTGACGTAATTGTCGGGGCAGCGCCTTCGGTCGGTGCGCACGCCACGGTTATGCAAATCGGGCACTTCTTGAAATATTTCAAGAAACTAGTGGCCAAGGAGATACAAGCCGACATTGATTTTGTGACCCGCAAGGAAGAGGATGTTTGGTGGTATGACGGTGAAATGATCACAACAAGGAGCAAGAACACCGCCAAAGCCCTACGCGCAATGAGGGAAAACCCGTCCATCACTTATGCGGAGTTAGCCTCCCTCTTGGCCATCAACACATCAGCCGTGCAGAA
>CAKUYZ010000128.1 GCA_934717675.1 uncultured Bacteroidales bacterium | reverse complement strand
GCCCTACCCTGTTGACCGTGATCACGGGCAAGCCATTGGCAACGGCATGCCCCCTCTGCACTGTCTGCCACGCCACGAGCTGACGCTGACGCTCGTCATCATCATCAGCCAAATCCCAGCCAATGGCCGTGGGATAGATCAGCACCTCAGCCCCGGCAAGAGCCATTAGCCGCGCGGCCTCGGGATACCACTGATCCCAACAGACCATGACGCCGAGACGTCCCAAAGAGGTGTCGATGGGCTTGAAACCGAGGTCGCCAGGGGTGAAATAGAACTTCTCATAATAACCGGGGTCGTCCGGAATGTGCATCTTGCGATATTTACCGGCAATGGAGCCATCGGCATCGAACACCACTGCCGTGTTGTGGTAAAGTCCGGCCGCCCTTCGCTCGAACAACGACGTGACAATGACCACACCCAGCTGCGCGGCGAGAGAGGAGAAATAGTCAGTCGAAGGGCCAGGGATGCTCTCCGCAAGGTCGAACATGCTGACGTCTTCAGTCTGACAAAAATATGGGGTGTTGTGAAGCTCCTGGAGTACAATGAGCTGCGCCCCATTTTGAGCCAAAGAGACAATGTTGTCTCCCAGCTTTGCCATGTTGGCCTGAACGTCTGGGCTCACAGACTGCTGGACGAGGCCCACTTTTATTTTTCTAGTCATTTCTAGGTGTTAGTTTGCGTTAGTCGCTGAGAATTGGACCCCGACAGGAAACTGCATCGTTGAGCAATGCAGAGAGCCGTGTTGGCGAATGAGCGCCCGGCAATCGACCCCAACAATCTTCAGGTCCGGAAACGCTTCTGACATAATGTCCAAAGCCTCGCTGTCGGTAGGCACGTTGTATGTAGGCATAAGGATTGCCCCGTTGACGAAATAGAAGTTGGCATAAGTGGCGGGAAGCCTAGAGCCGTCGTCCTTATCGAAAATGGGCTGGGTGCAAGGCAACGCCACCAACCTATATGGCTTGCCATCGGCCGTGCGCAGAGCCTTCAACTCGTCCTCCATAGCGGCAAGGTCGCCGTACTGCTCATCGGACTTGGCCGGGCGGCCAACGTAGACTATTGTGTCTGCGGGAGCCAGACGAGCTAGCGTATCCACGTGACCGTCAGTATCGTCTCCAATCAGCTCACCGTGATCTAGCCACATCACACGCTGACAATTGAAACAAGCCTTCAGCGTGGCCTCCGCCTCCGCTTTGGTCTCAAACCAATTCCTGTTGTCGGCCATCAGGCAACAGGCCGTGGTGAGAATGCCACCATGCCCGTCACTCTCCACGCTTCCACCCTCAAGCACAATCTTGCGGAAACTGCGATAGGGATTGGCAGCCAAAGGCCCCTTATGAAGGTTCTGATTAATAAGGTTATCCTTTGCCGCGGCAAACTTCAGTCCCCAACCATTGAACTGAAAGTCGGCCAGCAAGACCTCGTCCGCCGAATTTTTAAGGGTCAAGAAGCCATGGTCCCGCGCCCAAGTGTCGTTGACTGGACAGACAAAAAAATTGACTTTGGCGGATAGCGCCTCCCCCAACAGCTTACGAACCCTGGCCTCATCATCGGTAACGATGAGCAGAGGCTCGAACGCGGCTATGGCACTGGCAAGGCGCACGTAGCAGTCTTCAACCTCCGCCATCATGTATTCCCAGTCTGATTGCAAGCTAGGCCACGTTATCTGAGTGAAGGCGTGTCGCTCCCACTCGGCATGTAATCTGTAACCATTCATATTGCTCATCATCGCGACATATTCTTAAGCAGTTCCGCCGCCTCGGCCACGCCCCGGGCCTCAGCCTCGGCATAACAAGCCTTGGCCACGGCCACGTTTGGGGGCGTTGGCTCAGACTGGGCATAGAAATTCCCCATAAAAAGATACGCCAGCCCGCAACCGTCGTTGGCAGCAGCGGCGACCATCTCTAAACCACGGGAGGCATCGGCCTCAACGCCAAGTCCATAGAGCAACATATAGCCAGCCATAGCCTTGGCCTCTGCCATACCATTGTCGGCCAACGAGACATATAGTTTAAACGCTTTTTTGCGGTCGGGCTTAGCACCAGCGATGCCATAGGCATACATCTGCGCAAGGATGTATGAAGCGCCAGCGTCGCCCGCATGGGCCGCCTTGACAATGTCTGGGCCCCAAACGTAGCCCTTGGCGCGGAAGAGGCTGTCCATGGAGCCATCGGCATCCGCCAACAGAGGCACGCCATTTGCCGTGTCGATGGCGGCTGGTTGAGCCACAAGGTCTGCGGCTGGCCCGGCATCGTGAGAAGTGCCGGACGAGCACGCCGCCAAACATAGCGCTGCCGCTGCAAAGGCAGCTAACTTAAAACGACGCATGGGCCTACATTCTCTTTAGCAAATCGAGAATAAACTCCCAAAACCTCTCCACACTGGCAATGTCTACAGCCTCATCGGGCGAGTGGACGGCGCGAAGCGTCGGTCCTACCGATATCATGTCCATAGTCTTTTTCTTATCCAAGAAAAGACCACACTCAAGACCCGCATGGATGGCCAACACTTGCGCCTCGGCGTGGAACAAGTCACGATATGACTGGCAAGCCACGCTCACAAGCGGAGAGGACGGATTGGGAGTCCAGCTGGGATAGCCCTCCGCCTCTTGCACCGTGGCACCCGCCAGCTCGAAGACGGAGGCGACCATGGCCTGCGCCTCGACCTTGCCGCTACCAACGGAACTGCGCTGTGACGTCACTACGTCTATCGACGCCTCGCCCGTGCGCACAGAAGCCAAGTTTGTGGATGTCTGCACCAGATTGTCCATCACATGAGACATGGCCAACACACCGTGAGGGCAAGCCACGAGGGCGTCCAACAGACGGCGTTGCAGCCCCTCTTCCAAGACTGACGCAGGAGCGCCAGTGGACCCCATTGTGAACGATATGCCATGCTCAACGCCGCGGAACTCCTCCTCGACATCAGCCACAAAGCAATTGAACTCCACACGAATATCCTCCTTATGACACATGGGGACGGCCCCGATGGCGACGGCCTCTCGGGCTATGGCATTGTGCAAGTTGCCGCCATTGAGCGAGGCGAGGCGCAGGCCATATTTTTCTTGCGCCAAACGCAAGAAACGCGCCATCAGTTTGTTGGCATTGGCACGCCCCAAGTGTATGTCTCCTCCCGAATGCCCGCCAAGAAGCCCACTGAGTGAGAATGAGAGACCGAGGAACCCGTCTGGCGTTGAGACACGCTGGAGTGGGAAGGAAGCCCGCGTGGTACACCCCCCGGCGCATCCGATGAAAATTTGCCCCTCGTCTTCCGAGTCAAGGTTAATGAGCCTATTGGCTGGCAAGAAATCTGCCGTCACGTTATAAGCCCCAGTGAGGCCCGTCTCCTCATCAACCGTGAAGAGACAGAAGAGCGGCCCATGCTCAATCTCGCCCTTCAGGCCTCCGTCCACAATGGCCAAAGCCAATGCGACCCCTATGCCGTCATCGGCCCCCAGCGTGGTACCCTTGGCCCTCACCCAACCGTCTTTAACGTAATAGTCAATGGGGTCAGTGAGAAAGTTTATGCCGCAGTCTGAATTTTTTTCGCACACCATGTCAACGTGCGCCTGCAAAATTACGGGCTCCGCGGCCTCCTTGCCCGCCGTGGCCGGCACCGTGATGAGAACATCGCCAACCTTGTCGCGTCTCACCTCAAGTCCCCTTTGGGCGGCGAAGTCAAGAAGGAAAGCCACAATGCGCTCCTCATGTTTCGACGGGCGTGGGATCTTGGTTATCTGATCAAAAAAAGCCCAAACCGGGTTGCTGGTCAAAAGGGACTGTTTGCTGTCTATCATTGAAGAGTTGGAAGCCATTAGAGATTGTTTAAAACATGACCGATAAGAGCCTTGATGACAGGCTTATAGTCCTTGGTGTATTGACCGGCAAGGCGGTTGGCAATGATGGCGCATACGGTCGCGGCCTTGTGGCCAAGAAGGAGCGAGAGGCCATAGATGCAAGAGCACTCCATCTCGTAATTGGTAACTCTGCGGCTGCCATAGCGGAAGGTATTAATCTTCTCGTTGATGTCCGGGTCAGCAAGCGGAAGCCTCACCACCCTGCCCTGCGGGCCGTAGAAGCCAGGAGCGGATATGGTGGTGCCAATGTGGATGCTGGGGCTATTCTTGAGCCTGGCCAAAAGCTCGGCGGAGCCGTTGACGACATAGGGTTTTGCAAGGAGAGGGTTCCAATCCAGGTGCTGCTCAAAGGCATGCTCAAACTGGAGGTCCGCAATATCGTTGCGCCCGGCATAATAGTTCAACACGCCGTCAAAGCCGACGGCGGCCTCAGAGAGCAGCCACGAATCCACAGGCAAATCGGCCTGAAGAGAGCCCGACGTGCCGATGCGGACAATCTCCAGCCCCGCGTGCCCATCTTTGGGCAGCCTGGTGGAGAAGTCGATGTTGACAAGAGCGTCAAGCTCCGTCATGACAATGTCGATATTGTCAGTGCCGATGCCTGTGGACAACACCGTGATCCTCTTGCCCTTATACGTTCCCGTGGCACTAACGAACTCCCTATTGGCGTTTTCACACTCAATGGAGTCAAAAAAGGCTTTCACGGTACTGACGCGGCCAGGATCTCCGACAAGGATGACTTTTGAGGCCAACTGACCGGGCTTGATATGGAGATGGAAAATGGAGCCATCAGGGTTTATGATGAGCTCCGAATCAGCTATTGGAGTCTGCTTCATCGCATATAA
>CAKUYZ010000127.1 GCA_934717675.1 uncultured Bacteroidales bacterium | reverse complement strand
TCAACGAGATGCTGAATGAAAAGAACGTAGAGATCGGCTTCCTGAACAATGCCGTGATACGCCTCTCTTCTTCCGTTGACTCGCTCGCCACTGTGAGCGCCGACACCCAAAACAAGCTTGATGACACCACGGCCGAACTCCACACCGGCTACTACATTGTGGCAGAAAAAAGCACTCTGAAGGAAAAAGGATTGCTTGAGGGTGGCCTCTTCTCCAAGAAAGTGTTGAAAGGCGACGTGGACAACAGCCTATTCACCAAAATCGACATTACTGAGGTGGAGCAAATCCCCCTCACAGGCCGCCGCTTCAAAGTGCTGACCAACCATCCGGAGAGCTCCTACAGCATTGACGAAGAGAAGAAAGTGCTCATCATAAAAGACAAGAAGGCATTCTGGAACGCGTCACGATACCTTATCGTAAGCGCAAAGTCAGTAGACTAAAAGGGTCGCTGTAGCCCTTTAAAGAAGGACTTTTGCGACGAAATATTTAGAGGACGCAATCCGACACGGTGGGCAAACCGCACACGGATGCGCCCTTTTTGACACTATAAACAGAAGCAGTTTCAAATGAAAAGAGCTATATTAGCAGCAGCGGCCTTGGCGGCACTCTGCGGATGCAACAAAGAAGAGTTGGCGAGGCAACAGCATACAATAGACTCGCTCAAGACCGTCGTCGCAATGCGAGACAGCGCAAACAACGACATCAGCCAAACTCTGAGTGAGATACGCGACAACCTCAACTACATAAAAGATCAGGAAGGCATCGTCAGCGTGGGAGATGCCGAGGGGCGCAAGAACGCTTACAACAACGACATTGACGCCATATATGCAAAACTGCTTGACAACAAAAAGAAAATAAGCAGATTGCAAAGCAGGCTGAACACAGAGCTTGGCAAGAACAAACAATATGACGAGCTGATTGCGCAATTGCAGGAACAGACTGAGCGACAGCTGAGCCAAATTGAGGCTCTCAACAGCACGGTAGACAGCAAGAACGCCCAAATAGGCACCCTCGAGGCAGCGATCAACAACTTGAGCCAAAGTATTGACTCACTGACCAAAGTGAACCAAGACATCTTGGCCAACCTTGACGAAACGACAAACAAACTGAACACAAGATACTACCTCGTGGCCACCAAAAGCTTCCTCAAAGAGAAAGGCCTACTCCAGACTGGCCTCTTTAAGGGCAAAAAGCTTGTCGGTGATGGGGTTGACAGTCGCTTTTTCACAAAAATAGACAAGCGCAAGACCAACACCATAGCCCTTAAAGGCAAGAAAATCGAAGTTTTGACGACACACCCAGCATCGTCATATTCAATTGACGCCAACTACCGAACCCTAACCATTACAGACAGCGAAGCATTTTGGGCTTCAAGCAACTGCCTGATTATCTGCACTAAATAGAGCAGATTACAGAAAAAGGGAACCACGCCTCGCAACTGCCATCAAGCAGTTTGCGGGGCGTGGCATTTTATTGGCTGTGACATGTGTTCATACTTCTGAAATTTAATTGTAGATTTGCCGCACCGTGCCACCACAAGAACAAAAACTGGCACGAACAATAGATTTGAGCGACAACATCACAGAAAAACTCACCCCACTTGACGGAGTGGACTTGGTTGAATTTTGTGGCGTAAGCAACCACAAGATTGACGTTTTGCGAGGCTGCTGCCCACAAGTTAACGTGACGGTACGCGGCTCTTGGGTCAAGGCCTCAGGCAGTTATGAGGCCATGGCCGTCTTCGACAGCAAGCTGAAGGCCATGCTAGACTATTATCGGGAGCATAACGTGTTGCCCAACAGTGTAGTTGAGGCCGTGGCGGCTGGCAAAAGAGTGGCGGTGGCGCCCATGGACGCGACTGTTGTGGTTCACACCGTGGACGGCCGGCCCATTCGCGCACGAGGCCTGAACCAACAAAAGATGGTTGAGGCCACAGACAATTGCGACATGGTCTTTGCCATTGGCCCGGCTGGCTCTGGCAAGACATACTTGGCCATAGCCTTGGCCGTGAGAGCGCTCAAGGCCCGTCAGGTGCGTAAAATCATCTTGAGCAGGCCTGCAGTGGAGGCTGGGGAGAAACTGGGCTTCCTGCCTGGCGACATGAAAGAGAAGATTGACCCATACCTCCAACCATTATATGACGCGTTGGAGGACATGATTCCGCAGCAGAAACTGAAAGATATGATGGAGGACAATATGATAGAGATAGCCCCATTGGCTTTTATGCGAGGCCGCACTCTATCAAACGCTTTCGTCATTCTAGACGAGGCGCAAAACACAACGACCCCTCAGCTCAAAATGTTCCTGACGCGTATGGGAGTCAACACCAAATTCATCATTACAGGCGACCCATCGCAAGTGGATCTTCCTGACGCATCACGTAACGGGCTGATGCGCACTTGCGACATCCTCGGCAAAGTGGATGGCATCTCCGTCATTAGGTTTGGGCAAGAGGACATTGTCCGCCACCGACTTGTGCAGCGCATTGTCAAAGCGTTCGACACGGCTGAGAGACGGCAACACTCATCACACGACACAGAAACAGAATAAACAACATAAACTTATCCCAATGAGCACAGCTGTAACAACAACAGACTTCAGCTTTCCTGGTCAGAAGAGCGTCTACCACGGCAAGGTTCGCGATGTGTACAACATCGGAGACAAGCTGCTCGCCATGGTCGTGACCGACCGCATCTCCGCGTTCGACGTCATCTTGCCCAAGGGCATACCCTTCAAGGGTCAGGTTCTGAACCAGATTGCCGCAAAATTCCTTGACGCGACAAGTGACATCGTACCCAACTGGAAGGTAGCGACGCCAGACCCCATGGTCACCATTGGCCGCAAATGCGAGCCTCTGAAGGTCGAGGTCATCATCAGAGGTTACCTTACGGGTTCCGCATGGCGTGAGTATAAGGCCGGTTGCAGAGAACTTTGCGGAGTAAAGTTGCCAGAGGGAATGAAGGAGAACCAAAAGTTTCCAGAACCAATCATAACCCCAACGACCAAGGCTGACGAGGGACATGACATGAACATATCCCGCGACGAGATCATTGCTCAAGGCATCGTGGCTAAAGAGGACTGGGAACTCATTGAGGACTATACCCGTAAGCTTTTCGCCCGTGGAACCGAGATTGCCGCTAAGCATGGCCTTATTCTCGTGGACACAAAGTATGAGTTTGGCAAACTTGATGGCAAAATCATACTCATTGACGAGATTCACACTCCCGACTCTTCACGCTACTTCTATGCCGACGGCTATCAGGAGCGTTTTGAAAAGGGCGAGGCACAGCGTCAGCTCTCCAAAGAGTTTGTGCGCCAATGGCTGATTGACAACAACTTCATGGGTCAGGCTGGTCAGAAAGTGCCAGAAATGACCGATGAGAAAGTAAAAGAAATCTCCGACAGATACATAGAGCTCTATGAGCACATCACGGGCGAGAAGTTCGTGAAGCAGGAAAGTGACGACACCGTAGGTCGCATTGAGCGCAATGTGACGCACTTCCTTGAGCAGGAGTAGCCTAGGTTGTCACGGAGCATAAAAAAAATGAGAATGCGCACAAGGTAACGCCCTCGTGCGCACTCTCTTTATTTTAAAGCTTGGCTCTTAAAACTTCTCGTCATGCACCTGATCCCACGGCAGGCGGTCGTCTGAGTATGGGCGATGCGATTCCGCAGGGTGGCCTATGGCAATGATGGCCAACGGCTCAACATCAGAAGGCGCATTCAGCAGTTTGCCAACAATGTCCTTAGCCGCGCGGCCATCGGAGAAGCCACGTCCGCGCAACTGCACCCATGTGGCGCCCAAGCCGAGGTCTGCGGCCTGAAGCAGCAAGAAAGATGAGGCAATGGAGGCATCCTCAACCCAAATATCCGTTTTGGACGTGCGCCCAAACACCACTATGGCCAGTGCCGCACCTTTGACAAAAGCGGCCCCACTCTCCTTGCTCTGCGAAAGAGCCTCGATCGTGGCCTTATCTTGTACAAAGACAAACTCCCACGACTTGCAGTTTTTGGACGTAGGGGCTGAGAGCGCAGCGCGCTTGAGCTGCAAGACATCGGCGGCCGAGACTGCCTCGCCGGTAAACTTGCGGCAACTTCTGCGCTCCGCAATAAGTTGAGCTAGATTGTTCATAAACTTTTTAGTCTATTTTAGGTTGACGTTTTTTTATCAGATGACGGACTATTATAAAAAGTACAATGGCGGCGACCATGACAACGCAAAATAGCTTCAGCTCGTCATTATACTTCGTCACTGTGGCCAACATCTGATCCTCCGGCATCACGGAGGCTAAGAAGTAGCCCGCCGCCGCCAACACTGAGTTCCACACACCAGCTCCTAACGTGGTAAAAAGCAAAAACTTACCAATAGGCATGCGCGCCAGGCCGGCAGGGATGGAAATAAGCTGACGGACAGCCGGAATCAGTCGCCCTACAAAAGTGGACACCGCCCCATGCTTGTCAAAAAAGGCCTCAGCATGCTCCACTTTCGCACGATCGAGGAGACACGCATGGCCAAACTTGCTGTCCGCAAAGCGATACACAAACAAGCGACCCAAAGTACGCGCCAAGACGTAATTGATAATAGCCCCCAAGTCAGCTCCAACAGTCGCAAAAAAGACGACAAGGAAAACATTCATATCTGGCGATGACGCCGCCCTATATGCGGCAGGCGGAACCACAATCTCAGACGGGAATGGAATGAACGAGCTCTCAATGGT
>CAKUYZ010000126.1 GCA_934717675.1 uncultured Bacteroidales bacterium | reverse complement strand
CGGGCGTTTTTTCTTGGGGGTAGGCATCAAACCACAATGTAGAGGCGGCATGCATGCCGTCTCTGACCTCTGTGAGAAATTCCCGACCAAGGCGGGAGACGGGTTGCGACCCGTCTCTACATCGCCGCCCCGACATGGCGTTTTGTGATGGGGTACGCCTCAAAACCACAATGCAGAGGCGGCATAATGCCGTCTCACGCAACGGTGAGGAATCTCCATAATTAATTATTGTGTACCTTTATAGCGTGATAACGCCCAACGTTATGGAGTTCAAAGCGGACATTCTTGAAGATGAGATATTGAGCACTTTTGGCAAAGAGGTGCTGGAGCGGCTGTTGCGTTGCCACAGCCGCAAATATGCCGACAGGGGCGGGAAGAAAGCAGACGACAATGATTATCTGAAATACCATATCACTTGGGCCACAGACGATTATGCTGGCCTAGGCGCGGGTTTCAAGGCCGAGGATCAGATAAAGATCGGGTGCATCACAGGACAATATGGCCAACTGATTCAGCCAAGGGCCGTCAAGAGCGCGGAGGTGCAGAAGCTAAGGACGCAACAGCGAGCCGAGGTCTTCACGCCGGCATGGGTCTGCAACGCACAGAACAACCTTGTTGACAACGCGTGGTTCGAGGCTCACGGCAAATCTTTGCGCGACGGGGGGTGGTTCAATGAGGAGTCGGTGACAGACAAGGAGTGGAAAACCAATGAGTTGCCCATTTTCAACGAGTCCGACGGCGAACTTTGGAAAGAATATGTCAGAGACGTGAGGCTCGAGATCACCTGCGGCGAAGCCCCATACCTTGTCTCGAGATATGACGCCACAAGCGGGCAGATGATTGAGCCCACAGGCCACCGGATTGGCCTGCTTGACAGGAAATTGAGAGTGGTCAATGAGCATTGCGGCGTCAAAAGCGACTGGCTGGAGTGGGCCGATGTGGCACTGAAAGCGACATACGGATTTGAGTTTCAGGGAGACAACCTCCTCTTGGCCCGCGAGGCCGTCTTCCTGACCATGGTCAGGTATTTCCACGATATGTTTGGAGACATGCCAGACCTGGCCACCTGCAAGATGTGGGCCTACATTATTTCCTGGAATCTTTTTCAAATGGACGGCACGTCATTCAAAGTGCCGTATAGCGAATATGAGATTGAGACACAGAACCTGTTCGGCGTTCAGAAAGAGAAAGTGGAAGGAGTGGACGCCGTGATAAGAGACTGGAGCAAAAAGTCTAAGACGGTGGAGAAGTTCAAGAAAAGCGTGACGACAAAATAGACCCGCCATGGCAGATATTGCGAGAGACGCGGCCAATGTCGATGACTATTCGTTCGACAGGGCATATGACACAAAAATCATATACATATACACCATAGACGCGGAGGATCACGCGGGCTGCGTAAAGGTGGGCAAAGCCAGCATAGCCAAGCAGAACCCGACCGACGAAGAGGTGGACAACGCGGCCAAGGAGCGCATTGCCAGCCAACTGCGGACTGCGGGCATAAGGTGTAAGAGTTTTTATGCCGAGGTGGCCATTCGCACGGACCCGGACGGCGTGCTCCACTCCTTTTGGGACCATGAGGTCCATGACGTGCTTCTGCGCTCCGGCATCAGAAAGAAGAAATTCGGGACGAACGCCCAAGAGTGGTTCGAATGCTCCATGGAGACGGCGCGGGCGGCCATCAGGGCCGTGAAGGAGAACCGACAGTCTCTCCTGGCCCAAGAGGTCCGGGACGATTTCGAGGCCATAAAGTTCCGCCCCGAGCAGCTTAAAGCCATTGAACAGACCCGAAAGATCTTCGCCAAGGAGAATGACATGCTGTGGAACGCCAAGATGCGCTTTGGCAAGACGGTGACGGCACTGCAACTGGTCAGGGAGATGGAGTTCCGCAAGACGCTCATTTTCACCCACCGACCCGTGGTGGCTAAAGGGTGGCACGAGGATTTTCAAAAGATATTCTTTGACCGCAATGACTACGCTTTCGGCTCCAAGATGGGTTTTGGGGCGGACATTGACTGGCTGGAGAGGAGCGGCAGGAACTTCGTCTTCTTCGCCTCGCTGCAAGACCTCAGAGGCTCCGAGCTTGTGGGCGGCAACTATGACAAGAACCTGGAACTCTATGCCACGGACTGGGACTGCATAATAATTGACGAGGCGCACGAGGGCACGCTCACAGACATTGGCGAGAAGGTGTTTGAGAGGCTGAAAAAGCCGCGCACCAAGGTGTTGCGCCTGTCCGGCACGCCCTTTAACCTCCTTGACAAGTTCAGCGCGGCAAACACATATACGTGGGACTACGTCATGGAGCAACGCGCCAAGAAACAATGGGACGTGGAGCACCCCGACGAGCCAAACCCCTACTCCACGCTCCCGGCCATGTGCATCTACACCTACGACATCTCGCGCCTCCTGGGGAATGACGAGGTGGAGGAGGACTCGGCGTTCAACTTCCGCGAGTTCTTCCGCATCAATGGGGACTATGACAACTTTGTGCACGAGGATCGCGTCAAAGACTTCCTCAACCTCTTGGTGGACAATGACGCGGACAGCATGTACCCATTCTCCAACGAACGCTTCGAGAACACTTTCCGCCACACTCTGTGGATGGTGCCGGGCGTGAAAGCGGCCCGCGCCCTGAGCGCGCTGCTGAAAAACCATGACACGTTCGGGAGATACACCATTGTCAACGTGGCGGGAGACGGTGACGAGGAGGAGGAGCGCGATGAGGCCCTGCGAAAGGTGGAGAACGCCATTGGCAAAGACCCCACGAAGACGCGCACCATAACGCTGAGCTGCGGCAAACTAACCACGGGGGTAAGCGTGCCGGCATGGACGGGCGTGCTGATGCTCAGCGGCTCGGTGAACACCGCCGCCAGCGCATATATGCAGACCATCTTCCGAGTGCAGACGCCGTGCAACCTGGGTGGCCTGCAAAAGGAGACCTGCTACGTCTTCGACTTCGCTCCGGACCGCACGCTGCAGGTGCTTGCCGACGTGGCTCACGTGGAGAACGTGGGTAAAGGCACATCGGACACGGAGCGCAAGGCGCTGGGCGACTTCCTGAACTTCTGCCCCGTGATATCTTACGATGACTCTCAGATGCAGCAATACAACACCGACCTCCTCTTCCAGAAGATGAAGCGAGTGTTCGTGGAGCGAGTGGTGAAGAGCGGCTTTGAAGACGACCACATATATAACCAGCAGATGCTCCGCAACCTCAACGCCGACGAAGCGCGGAGGTTTGAGAACCTGCGCGCCATAATAGGCTCCACCAAAGCCATGCCCAAGAGCAAAGGCGTGGACCTGGCGGCGAGCGGAATGACCGAGGAGGAGTATAGGGAGGCGGAAGAGACAGAAAGCGAGGTAAAGAGGGGCAAGAAAAAAATAGCGCAGCTGACGGAGGAGCAGAGGCAAAACCTGGAGCGGCTAAAGGCTCAACGAGAGCAGGCCAAGGCCGCCGCCAGCATCCTCCGCGGCATCTCCATCCGCATGCCCCTGATGGTCTATGGGGCTAATCTGCGAGACGAGAAAAAGGAGCTGACCATAGACAACTTCACCAACCTGGTGGATGACGAGTCTTGGGCGGAGTTTATGCCCGAGGGGGTGAGCAAGGAGAAGTTTGGCGAGTTTCGGCGTTTTTTTGACAAGGACATCTTCGCGGCCGCCAGCCTCCGCATCCGCAGCCTGGCGCGCGAGGCCGACGAGATGAACATTGAGGAGCGCATTGAGCAGATCTACACCATCTTCAACTATTTCCGCAACCCCGACAAAGAGACGGTGCTTACGCCTCCGCGCGTGGTGAACATGCACATGGGCGACACCCTTGGCGGCTGGAACTTCTACAGGAGGATCAACGAGTTTGGCGAGACGTATTATGACGACACTCAGAGCCCGGAGCCCGTCTTCTGCCCCGTGGAGGGCGTCACGGACGAGGTCTTCGCCACCAACAGCCGCGTGCTGGAGATTAACTCAAAGTCCGGCCTCTACCCTCTCTACGTGGCATACTCCATCTACCGCAAGAGGCTGGAGCAAGCCGCCAAGAGGCTGACGCTCCGGGAGCAGCACAACGTGTGGGACGAGACGGTGGCGAGCAACATCTTCGTCGTCTGCAAAACGCCCATGGCCGCCGCCATAACGCGCCGCACACTCTGCGGATTCCGCAAGGTCAAGTGCAACGCCAAGCACTATCCGAATCTTCTTTCAGACATCAAGAACAATCAGCCGCGGCTCATTGCCCGCCTGCGCATGGGCAGGGGCTTCTGGGGCGCTAACGCGTGTGACAATATGAAGTTTAATGCCGTCGTGGGGAACCCGCCGTATCAGGAGATGCAGACGACAGACAATACGACATCGGCTCAAGCCGCTTTGGCCGGCGCCATATACCCCATGTTCATTGACCTGGCGGTGGCCATCGGGGCCAAATTTGTCTCCATGATCACGCCCAGCCGATGGATGACAAAATCTGGCCGAGGCGTAAATGATGAATGGGTGGACAAGATGCTGCATGGAAACCATTTCATCAGAATAGAAGATTATCTGTCGGCAACAGACTGTTTCCCAAACGTTGAGATAAAAGGCGGAGTCAGCTATTTTCTGCTATCACCCCAATACACAGGGAAATGCAAGTATTGCTTGCACTCCAATAATTCCACCAAAGTCACTTATGACTATCTGGACACATGGGGGTTGGGAATCATTTTGCGAGACACGTGCGCCGTCAGCATCCTAGGCAAGGTGAAAGC
>CAKUYZ010000125.1 GCA_934717675.1 uncultured Bacteroidales bacterium | reverse complement strand
GTCCTGGGCATTTTCATCGTTTTTGCGGCATGCCTTATCATGTTCCAGCAAAGCCGAGAAAAACAATATAGGCGCGAGGCCCTAAACTCGCACCTCCAGGAGTATAACTTCCGCATCTACGAGGCCATGAGGCTAGACACCTCGGCCCGGGGCGCCGCAAAGAGGATATTGACGGCATTGCCGGAGCATGACCTGCGCCTTACTCTGATTAAGGACAACGGCACTGTGATATTCGACAGCAAAGAGGACAGCGTCCTCTCCATGGCCAACCACCTAAACCGCCCAGAGATAAACGACGCCATGAGCCACGGGAGCGGCAACGACTATGACCGGTTTAGCAGCACACTGAGGCGGAAATACTTCTACTCCGCCACGCATTTTCCAACAGACAGTCTGATTGTCCGCACGGCATTGCCCTACGATGCCGACCTCGCAAACTCACTGCGCGCAGATCAGCACTACCTATGGTTCGCGCTTGGCATTCTTGTGCTTCTAACGCTTGTGTTGTGGCGGTTCTTGAGCCGGCTGGCGGAGAATATATCAAAACTCCAAATGTTCGCCAGACGGGCGGATCACAATGAAGTGCTGACAGATGACGAAATTGAGTCTTTCCCCAATGACGAACTCGGCGACATTGCCCGGCGAATTGTGAAACTCTATAAGAAACTGAAAGAGACGCAGGAACAACAGACCCTGCTGAAGCGGCAATTGACGCAAAACATAGCTCATGAACTAAAAACACCCGTCGCCAGCATCCACGGCTACCTTGAGACCCTCATTGCCAACCCAAACATTGACAACGCCACCCGTCAGCAGTTTATGGATCGCTGCTACGCTCAGACCAACAGACTGACGTCTCTCCTGCAAGACATTTCAACCCTCAACAGGCTAGATGACGCCGCCGTGGCAAACAGCACCATAGAACCCGTCGACATCTCAAAAACAATGGCGAACATTGTAAAAGAAACGGCACTCCAAGTGGCGGAAAAGGAGATGACAATTAAAAATCGCCTCCCGCAAAACATCATAATAGATGGCAACCAATCTCTGCTATATAGCATATTCCGCAATCTGACAGACAATGCCATAGCCTATGCCGGCAAGGGAACAACAATCTCTGTGAGCGCAAGAGAGACGCAATCTTTCTGGTTCTTTGAGTTCGCCGACAATGGCATAGGCGTGGCAGACTGCCACTTGCCGCGCCTTTTCGAAAGGTTCTATCGTGTTGACAAGGGGCGCAGCCGGGCCATGGGAGGCACTGGACTTGGCCTCGCCATTGTCAAGAATGCAGTGCAGTTTCACGGTGGCACCATATCTGTGACCAACAGAAAAGGCGGAGGCCTCCTTTTTCAATTCTCACTGCGCAAAAACATGGCCAAGCAATCTGGAGCAGCAAGCTAAAAGCCGATACTCCAAAACAAAGAAAGCCCGCCTGGATAACCAAGCGGGCTTCTTTGCTCTTGCGAGGAGAAAAACTAGCTCCTGCGCTCCTTGATGCGAGCCTTCTTGCCGGTGAGGCCACGGAGGTAGTAGAGGCGAGCCCTACGAACCTTGCCAAGACGATCAACGACAACCTTCTCAATGAAAGGCGAGTTCATCGGGAAGATACGCTCAACACCGATGCCGTTGGAGATCTTGCGGACTGTGAAGCGCTTACCTACGCCCTCGCCCTTGATCTGCATGACCACACCCTTGAATACCTGAATGCGCTCCTTGTTGCCCTCCTTGATCTTGTAAGAGACGGAAACGGTGTCTCCTGACCTGAAGACGGGCAACTCGATGCCAGACTTGAAGGCATCTTGAGCAACTTTGATTAAATCCATTGTTTGTAGAACAATATGGTTTATTAATGACGCAGTATACGCCGACACCCTTGTTCGGCCAGAGACTACGCAGAACGGGCGCAAAGATAATCAATTATCTGTCATTGCGCAATTTACTTGAAATATTTATTCAACTGATCCATAGCCTCGTTGAATTCCTTCACAGGCAATTTGTAGCCAACGACAGGATTCAAGTTGGCATCGTACACGTCCAATGCGCCGTCCGCCGTTTTTTCCAATATTGAATCTCCGTCTATGATGAAGGCATAGTTCAAATTGCTGCCAACCACATGCCACCGCCTAGCCACGGTGTCTGTCAGCAAATGTCCTGCGGAATAGTCCCCAATGTCGTTCTTAACGCCAAGATAGTTCTTCATAAGGGTCGGCACCAGGTCGTAGTGAGTTGTCCGGTGCTCATATTTGTGAGGCTGCGCCTCTGATGGAATGTGGCACACGAAAGGAACCGCGATCTGATATTTTGAGAAATTTCCGTTGTGTCCCCAGTAGTTCTTATGGTTCTCATTGAACTCTTGACTATGGTCGCCAGTCAAAATGACAATAGTATTCTCCATAAGCCCCATATTTTCCAAACTCTTGAAAATGCGAGCCAATATCTCGTCATCCTGACGGCAACAGTTGCGATAGAGATTCCAAAACGGAGTGGGATCCAAGTCATTGCTCAGCTTGGTGTAGTCGGCATAGTCCCATGCGGGTTGAAAGACGTTGTTCTTATCTTTGGGCAACTGGAAGCTATGCGGCAGATCAAAAAAGAGAAATGAGAAGAACGGCTTTCCCGAATTGGCTTGAGACTTCAAATCGGCCAGAAAATTATCCGCCAAGTTGTTGTCACGTTCCAAAACAGTCTCCCCGGCCGTCTCTATGGTCAAGTTTTGCACGTCAGAGAACAACACTTTTGCAAAAGGAGGGTCAAGAAGCGACGCGCTGGGATAGACCCGGAAATCGTAACCAAGCTTGAGGAGCAGGCTGACAAGAGGCGGCTTTATGTGCGAAGACTCAAATGCTTCCCAATAGTAGCACGGGACGCCAAAAAACAAGCTAAAGACCGCGCTGCGAGTGCCATTGCTGCCACTGACGTGATTGGCGAACCACTGGTTGCGCTGCGCGAAATCATATGCGGCTGGCATACACTCGGGAGTGAATGCCCGGCAGTTCCACGAGTCTATAAGGATGAAGACAATGTTTGGTAGTGTGTCCTGAGTCTCTGTTATCAGGTCATGAAGTGGATATTGAACATCCGAACTTTCACGCCCTGAGGCCAAGTCATGATAATCTTCCGGAGCGACAAATCCGTGACGCACCATGAAACCATAGGCAGTAGTCGGAAAGTAGTAAGGCAAAAGCCTTGCGCTCTTGACGACTGACTGGTGCTGCATAAACGAGGCGTAAACGTGCCAACCATGCGCAAAGAGTGCGCAGCCTATAAAAACGCCAGCAAAAAGCCATGCGAACGCGCGATGCCAACGCCTCCACGCCAAGACGGAAAGCCACCACAGTCCCAAAACAATTGCGGCTAACAACAAGAAATACGCAAACTCTTTGACATATAACATCGTGTCAAAGGTAAATATCTCCCCGGCGCTATCACCGAAAAACATGTTGAGCACAAAACCGTTGATATGGAACCGGTACAATGCGAAAACCTGCATATTCAGGTAATTGACGACGCAAAGGGCCACAACGAACACAATGTGCGCCACGATGGCCACACGGCGTAGCCTGCACGCCGCAAGGATCACATAGACTAAAAACGGGATGAGCGCAAACTGCGAGGCATGGCTTATGCAAGACGCCACATAAAACAGCCACCCCTCGAAGTCCATAAAATTCAGCACCGTGGTGCCGACAATATACAACCCGAACTGGGTCGCAATGAGGAAAGTGGACAACACGTAGAACAAGAATCCACGTTTTAGAGCCGAGAGGAAAGTGTCGTTACTTTCAACCATAGAGTCTGATTTTTGAGCTAGTTTTCCGCAAAAGTAGGTAGAATGGCGCATTCGCAAAAATGCAGTCGGGCCACAACAAAAGCGGGGAAGAATCCTTTGCCAAGATTCCACCCCGCCCTCTTTATCCGTATGCTTCAGGAAAGAGCCTAGAAATTAAGGCCGACCGACACGTAGTTGTTGAGTGTCTTGACCTTGTAGTCGCCGTCCTTCTGGAAAGAAGAGAGATCCGGCTGGAAATGGTAACCCACATAGAACTTGCGGATATTCACCCCTACACCCAAATTGAGGCCGAACTGGAATATCTTAGCGTCACCCTCATCTTCTTTGAAAAGGTTATGCTTGACGTCATGTCCGTCATTGCCTTCCCACTTGTGGCGAGCAAGGAAGTTGAACTTGAAGTTTGGGCCAAAGAATGGGACGATGGTTACTGGTGAGCTTGCGAACGAGAGCTTATATGCAGCATTGACAGGCACCGCAATGTTCATGAACGTCCACTTCTCGTCGCCACCCGTCCTGCTCTCCTTGGCATGATTCCAAGTGAGGCGCGCGCCAAGGTCAAGGAAGAGCGGCAACTTGGTCGTGAGGTTGACGCCTTTCATGAAGGCGACAGCGGCACCCTTAGTCTTCTGACCGTCTGTGGAGTGATCGTCATCCTTCGCCTTCATCTTCTGGGCGTTGAATGAGAGCTCGACGCGGGTCCACTCCTCTGTGTTCTTTGTGAGCTGCGCCGAAGCGTCAACCGCAAAAACGGCGAGAGCGGACAGCGCCAAAAGTTTGATAGATTTCATCTTGTTCCTTCGTTTTAATTTTCCTCCGGCAAAGGTATATCATGGAGTCCAAGTTCTCTATTAAAAATATTCAAATTTAAGGTTCCGAACCACAGTTAGCGGCGTTTTAGCACCTGCGCGGTGCTGGCATTATGAAACTTTCATTCGTTAGCCTACATAGAAAGCGTAAACGTTGCTGCGACGTCACCCTTTGAAC
>CAKUYZ010000124.1 GCA_934717675.1 uncultured Bacteroidales bacterium | reverse complement strand
TTCGTGGGCAGTCTACGGGAACGCCGATAGGGTTTATGGTGGAAAACACCAACCAACACTCGCAAGACTATGACAACATAGCGGATGTCTTCCGCCCGTCTCATGCCGACTTCACGTACTATTCCAAGTATGGGCGGCGCGACCATAGGGGCGGCGGACGCTCATCTGCGCGCGAGACCATCTCCAGGGTCGTGGGCGGCGCTTTGGCCAAGCTTGTGCTGCGGCGCGAGGGCGTCTCTGTCGCGGCCTACACCAGTCAGGTGGGGGACGTTGTCTTGGAGCGTCCGTATGGAGAGCTGGACTTGTCTAAGATTGAGGACAATATGGTGCGTTGCCCCGATGAGGATGTGGCTGCCCGCATGATTGATCTCATCTCTCGTGTCAAGGCGGAGAGGGACTCCGTCGGCGGCGTGGTCACCTGCGTCATCAAAGGTGCGCCGGTGGGTCTCGGCGAGCCATGTTTTGATAAGCTCCAAGCTCTGTTGGCGCACGCCATGCTGTCCATTGGCGCGGTCAAAGGGTTTGAATATGGCTCCGGGTTCGCAGGCTCGGCCATGCGAGGCTCGCAGCATAACGATATTTTCTATATGGATGGCGACAGGGTTCGCACCCGTACCAACAACAGTGGCGGAATCCAAGGTGGGATATCCAACGGCGAGGACATATATTTCCGAGTCGCTTTCAAGCCCACCGCCACCATATTGATGGAGCAGCCCACCGTCAACTCCCTTCATCAGGAGGTGCGTACGACTGTCAAGGGGCGGCATGACCCGTGCGTAGTTCCCCGCGCGGTGCCCATTGTCGAGGCTATGGCCGCCATGGTGATGGCCGATGCCCTGCTCTTGGAGAAGACGTGGAGGCCGTAGGGTGGGGGGCTTTACGGAAAAAACTGAAGGGTGCTGATGTCTAGAGATTTCTTTCGCAAAGGATGGAAGGCATATTACAAGGCCTTCTACCGCATAGCGGCTTTCGCGCTGTGCACTTTTCTCATGGTCTTGTCGTTCCCAAGCTCCGGACGGTTCAATTACGACTATGAGATCAAGAGGCCGTGGCGATATGAAGACGTCATCGCGCCATTTGACTTCCCCGTGCTGAAGCCCGAGGCGGAGGTCACGGCGGAGCGCGACAGCCTGCTCAAGACCGTGGTGCCCTATTTTGTCATAGACACGGTGCATGAGATGGCCATCCGCATGAAGGTGCACGCCATGGTGCATGGTCTGGGTCCCAAACTGGCTCAATATGCCCCGCAAGGCATTAATGCGGACACCTTGGCGGCGGTGATGGAGAGTTCCCTCGCGGCCAATGTGATTGAGGTGAGCAATGACGGCATTGTTGATGTCGGGGTCAAAGATGGGGGGCGGCTCTCGGAGTCGGGTGAGCTGATGCTCATTAAGGCGAACGTGGCCGCGGCATACCGGTTTGAAGATCTTGTCACCCCGAGGTCGGCTTACACGTTGGTCGTTGACCGCACAGAGGCGGATCTGCGAGACTACTATGGCATGGAGTCTCGGCGTTTCCGTCAGCTTGTCACCATGATGCCCGTGAGTGAGGCTCTCGACCCCAATGTGCGTTTTGACGAGGTCAAGACCGCCACGGCGGCGAAGCAGAAGGTGGACAACATTGCAATATATTCCGGCAAGGTCATGTCCGGCCAGCTCATCGTCCGGACGGGCGACATCGTGACCGCGCGCACGGCTCAACTCCTCATCTCGCTCAAGGCTGCGACGGAAGGCGGCTTCAGCACCAATGAGCATGAGCTGCCCATTATGCTGGGCCAGTTGCTCATTGTCGGCTCGCTCATGCTCTCGTTGTTCCTCTTCCTGTGCTACTTCCGAAAGGACTATTTCAAGCAGCTCCATTTCATCAACTTCATCCTGATGCTCATGACCTTTATGGTCTGCGTCACAGGACTTTTGGCCGGCACGGGCGCCAACATCAGCTTCATTGTCCCCTATGCCGTCCTCCCGGTCATGTTGAGGATTTTTACGGATGCGAGATTGGGCATGTATGCCCACATCGTCACCGTGCTCATCATATCCTTTTTCGCCTACAATAGCCAGCTCTTCATCTTCATGCACGTGCCGGCCGGCCTTGTGGCCTGCATCGCGCTCTATCAGCTCAATAAGCGCATACAGATTTTCCGCGCGGCGGTATACCTGTTTCTTTTTTACAGTGTAATGTATTGTGGCTACGCATTTTGGCAGAGCGCCGAGCTGACGGTCAATGCCACAGTCTATGTGCAGTTGGCCATAAGTGCGGTGCTCCTTTTGCTGGCCTATCCGCTCATCTATGTGGTTGAGAAAATATTTGGCTTTGTGTCCGATGTCTCGTTGCTTGAGATGACGGACGGCAACAACGTCCTGCTGCGTCAGCTGTCTGAAAAAGCTCCGGGGACGTTTCAGCACTCCATGCAGGTGGCGAACCTTGGGCAAGAGGTTGCGTACAAGATAGGAGCCAACGCGCTGCTTGTCCGCGCCGGGGCACTGTATCATGACATCGGAAAGATTCTGAACCCGATGCTTTTCACTGAGAATCAGGTCAAAGGCGTCAACCCTCACAACGAGATGACGTATGAGCAAAGCGCGAAACTCATCATAGCTCATGTGAAGAATGGTGTGGCTTTGGCCAAGAAGCATAACTTGCCCGCGCAGATCCGCGACATCATAGCCACGCACCATGGCACCACCATGACGCGCTATTTCTACCTCAAGTGGTGCAATGAGCACCCTGAGCAGACGCCAGACATAGCCGCGTTCACTTATCCCGGGCCAAGGCCGCGCACCAAGGAGCAGGCCATCATCATGATGGCGGATGCCGTGGAGGCGGCCTCTAAAAGCCTCGCTCGGCACAGCGATGAGGACATTGCCAACCTTGTGGACAAGATTGTCGACATCCAGATGTCTGCCGCGCAGTTCCAAAAGGCGCCTATAACGTTCGCCGAGATTGCGGAGGCAAAAGAGGTTCTCAAGGAGAAGCTCTGCAACATTTATCACGCGCGCATCCAATATCCTGAGACCAATCCTAGGCTTGCGGATGCCGACGCCAAGTAGCCCTGCAGACAAAGAAGTTGAAGAAAATAAACGCTGAATATATGAACGAAAAGAGACTAATTCCGACAGTCGGATTTGGCAAAGTCCGCTTCGGCATGACCATCAAAGAAGTTGAGAGCCTGCTCGGCAAGCCCGATGAGAAATTTGACGAGGATCTTGGCGATAGCCCCGATGACCTTTCTACCCAGTTGATCTACGAGAAACTCGGCCTCTCACTCTCTTTTGACAAGGCTGTGAATTTTAGGCTGGTAGACATCATGACGGAAGATGATTGCCCATTCTCTCTCGATGGGGTCATAAAGCTTGGCGACACCTTTGACCAGGTAGCGGCTGCCGTGCAGAATGCCGATTATGGCCCCATGGAGGAGCGTGACATTGAGGATGACTTGGACGAGGACGGCCTTGACGAGCAGGAGCTTGAGGAGGCCCGCGGCCTGACTGAGTACGAGTTGCCGGAGGTGAATGTCAACCTTTGGTTCCGAAACGGTCGGTTGGACACCATCCAGATTGGCCCGGAGTATGACGATGAAGACAATATCATTTGGCCGGATTGTTAGTTGTGTTATCGGTCGCAAATGATATTTGTGGTCTAAAAAGTGTGATTAAAAAGTGAATCAATGAAAATTCTCACAAGAATATTGTTCCTGTTCGCCGCGGCAGTTTCCCCCTTGGCGTCTTCCGCGCAGGTTAACACCAAGGTTGGAGATGTGCAGTTTAAGTTGAAGTTCGGTGGCAGAACCAATCTCGATTTCGGCTCCTATCTTGGTGCCGATGACGGGCGGGCAAATCGCAACGGCGTGTGTGTCAATGACACACGCCTAGGCTTGACTGCCGACATCGACACCGTGTGGCAGGCCAAGATTGAGGTTAGCTTTGGCTCCAAGGCCATAGCTTTCCGCGATGTGTACGTAAAGCGCACGTTCAAGTCCACCGGCAGTGAGGTGCAGTTGGGCAACTTCTTCTTCCCCTTTGGCATGAAACGAGCAGGCTTGGCCTACAAGTTCATTGAGAATTCAGCGGCCGACGCCGCGTTCACACCCTGGAGGAAGATGGGCGTGGCCTATCAGACCTACTCTCCCAAGTTCAACTGGGGCGTGGGCCTCTATTCCGATGGCGACATAGACAACGGCAAGAAGACAAATCAGGGCTACTCAGTCAGTGCCTATGGCCTTTTGCGCCCCGTTGACAATGCCGGCACCATATTTCACGTCGGAGCCTCCGCCATCATCACACACCCGTCTGGCACAGTCTCTTTTTCGGCTGTCGAGCCGCAGACGTTCATCTCCAGCTCGCTCGTGAAGACGCCAGCCATGGAGGCGTACAATTATGGCCGGTTGGAGGCGCAAGCCTTGATCATAGTGCGCCGTTTCTATGCCGAGGCTCGTTACCTCAAGGCGTGGGTGAATACGCCAAACTCAGTCACCGCCGTTGGCGCGGGTGGAGAAGAGGTAGAGGTTGCGCAAGACAACTATGACGGCGCCTATGGCTTCTACGCCCAAGCCTCGTGGCGCATCTTTGGCGAGAATCAGAACTATAACCGCAAGACAGGCCTGGCAGGCAACCCCAATGCAAAGGCCATGGAGGTCTTGGCCCGATTCTCCCGAACAGACCTGGATCAATATGGTGCGGCAAACGACCTGACTCTTGGCGTCAACTATTTCTTCAATAAATATTTGAGGGCCAAAGTCAACTACGTTCACTCGCATATCCGTGGCGGCATTGACCATGAC
>CAKUYZ010000123.1 GCA_934717675.1 uncultured Bacteroidales bacterium | reverse complement strand
CTCTTTCTTGTCGCGCTTGAACTGTTTCTTGCTGCCGCGCTTGAAGCCGCAGTAGATCTCGGTCTTGGCCTCGCCGGAGGCATACGTGCCCTGGATGACGAAAAAAGGCTCGCCGTGCCTCACGTTGAGCGAGTCGGCCAGCCCGAAGTAGCTCTTGCAAAAAGACAGGTAATACACGCAGTCCAAAATGTTCGTCTTGCCGGCGCCGTTTGGCCCGACGAAGCAGTTTATCCCGGCGGACAAATCTAGGTCTGCCGCCGCTATGTTCCTGTAATTTACTATGTTCAGTCGGTCAAGTGTCATCTTGTGGCGAATGTTGGCGAAACTCTTGTCGCCACGTCCATGCGCATGGCAAATGTAGCAATTATTCCCAATCTCAGTCAATGAACTCGTTGATGGTGCGCAGCGTGTTATGGCGTTTCATGGCCGCCAGGTGGTCATACGTCTCGCCTGGGCGGCGGGTATATACGGCCACGTAATAGTCGTTTTCCGTCTGGCCGTAACACCCCTCCGTCTCTGTCATCTGAGGCGGCGCGGGGTGGCGGCCACCTTTGGGGCGCGCCGCGTAGAGGTAGTTGTGCAGCCCCTGCTTCACCAGTCGTTGGCCGCGCAGGGCCATGGCCTCGCCGTCTGGCGTCAGCCTGTTGGCCGAGGTCGGCTCCCACCCTGTGGCGTCGCCAAGCACGAAGACGTCGAAGTCCGACAGCAAGGTGGGGTCTTCTGGCAAGAGGGTGAAATGTGCCATGGCATAGTCGGCCACCACTTGGGCGTCGTCATTGCGCCTGTCGCGGGTCTCAATCCACTGCCCGCCGTCAAAATCCTCGTGATAGGAGTAGGCTCTCGGCCGCTCGTCGGGTGCCGCCGTGTAGTGATACATGCCGCCCACATACTCCACGTCCGCATCCGTCATGCCCAGTTGGCGTATGCTCCTGGTGTCTAGCCACCGCCACTCCGTGCCGCCGCAAAAGGTCAACGCCTCTTGGCGCAAATACACCACCTCGTCTGGCCTCACGAAGGTTGGCCCCTCGGCATAGCGGCGGTCGTCTAGCCGTTTGTTTTGCCAGGCGCAAACCGTCATCTCCGCCTCGGGCGACGCCATCCTGTGGCCCGGCCACACCACGGCCACGTCTAGCGCTTGCGTCCCGCCGTCGCGCTCCACGCGTGTGCCCACGCCGCACCTGTCCTCCACCATCCACATGGGCTCGCGGGCCAATAGGCGGTCGTCATTGGCGGCGCGCGCCTCCACCATATAGTTGCCAGATATTTTAAGCGGCGACGTGTCTATCGTGAGGGTGTAGTGGACGTAGGCCACCGTGGTGTTGAATGACGCCCGGCAACGGTCTTGCCCATACGCCTTGTTCAGCCCTTCCACAAACTCCATCTCCATCAGGTCCGACGGCTCCCAATGAGCGTCGCAGTGTACGAAGCTGTAATACAGGGCCTCCGTGTTGCCTTCCACCACGTCGAAGTCGAGGGTGAGCGTCTCATCTTGTCCAAGGTGGCACACCGCGCAGCTCGGCACTTCGCCCTCGCGCCTGTCTTGCGCCGCCTCGTGCCGTAGTTCCACAGTCATGACGCCAGCGGCCCTGAAAGTCGGCGTCTGCGCCGCGCTTGGCGCGGGGTGCGCGGCCAGCAATGCCGGCAGTGCCGCGTTAAGTAATTTTTTGCCTAAACTTTCGTTTATCATCGCAATAATCGTTTTCTTTGCAGGGGGAAAGTGTGGCCTGCTGGCCGCCGAGTCTCCATTTTTTTCGTCAAAACCAAGAACCTCCGCATGGCCCCTCGCCTTTGTCGCTGGCCGCGTCGCGCCGCCGGGCGGACTAGAGGGTAGGGTCACGCCCAGAAGAAACATGAAGCCAGTCACGATGCGCGCTGCAAAAGTAGCCACTATGCCGATAGGAAGCAACTCCTGTCGCTCCGTGTCAACAAGATGGGCGCGCGGTGGCGTGGCTGGCGAGTTCCCGAAGCAGCATCCCGATGGTGTCCACTCCTTGTGGACGCCGTCGTTTTTTCGTTTTTGCCCCGGGGCGGGTCTGTGGCGCGCCGCGGCTGGCAATGTAGCCGGATATAAACAAACATTCATCTCTTAACAATGTCTGACGTAATAAAACTGAGGAAGGGCCTCGACATACGCCTGAAGGGTAAAGCCGAAACGGTGTATGGCCAGGCTTCTGAGCCGGAGCTTTACGCTATCAAGCCTACCGACTTCTGGGGCATGAAGCCCAAGATGGCGGTCAAGGATGGCGATAAGGTGCAGGCGGGGGATGTGCTGTTCTTTGACAAGCAGCGTCCCGAAATCGTATTTGTGTCGCCAGTAGCGGGCGAGGTCTCCGCCGTGGTCCGCGGCGAGCGCAGGGCCATCCAGGCCGTCATCGTCAAGGCCTCCGCCTCTCCGGCTCCCGTTGAGGTGGGCAAGCTCGACGTCGCCTCCGCCACGCGCGAGCAGGTGGTCGAGAAGCTGCTCAAGACAGGCGCGTGGACCTATTTCCGCCAGCGCCCCTACAATGTCGTGGCCGACCCCACGGCGCAGCCCAAGGCCATCTTCATCTCCACGTTCGACACCGCGCCACTGGCTCCTGACTACGACCACATCATCCGTGGCAACGAGCAGGCTTTCCAAGACGGCGTCAACGTCTTGGCCAAGCTCGCCCCCGTCTTCGTCGGCGTGCGCGAGCAGGGTGCGGCCAAGGCTTTCGCCGACGTCAAGAACGCCACCGTGACGGCTTTCGAGGGCAAGCACCCCGCAGGGTGCGTGGGCGTGCAGATCAATCACGTCAACCCCATCAACGCGGGCGAGAAGGTCTTCACCATCCAGCCGCAAGAGGTGGTGGCCGTGGGCAAGATTTTTGCCGAGGGCAAGCTCGACTTCTCGCGCGTCATTGTGCTTGACGGCTCCGAGGTCAAGAGACCGGCCTACTACCGCACCACGCTCGGCGCGCAGCTCAAGCCCATCCTTGAGGGCAACATCAACACCAACGACACCCGCGTCATATCGGGCAACGTCCTCACCGGCACCAAGGTCGAGGCCGACGGTTTCCTCGGCTACTATGACAGCCAAGTCACCGTCATCCCCGAGGGCGACAAGCCGGAGTTCTTCGGCTGGATCACGCCGGGTCTCAACAAGTTCTCCGCCAGCCGCACCTTCTTCACTTGGCTCAGCGGCAATAAAGAGTACACTCTCGACACCAACACCCACGGTGAGCCGCGCGCCATCGTCGTCAGTGGCGAGATGGAGAAAGTCTTCCCCATGGACATCTACCCCGAGCACCTCATCAAAGCCATCTTGGCCAAGGACATCGACAAGATGATCGACCTTGGCATCTATGAGGTTGTCGAGGAGGACATGGCGCTCTGCGAGTTCGTCTCAACGTCCAAGACGCCCGTCCAGAAGATTCTCCGCAACGGCCTCAACCTCATGATGCAGGAGGTAGGCTAGGCAATTTAAGATTCTGTGACTCATTAAATTGACACAAATTGAAAGCGTTAAGAAACTACTTAGATAGCGTGAAGCCCAACTTCGAGAAGGGCGGCAAATATGAGAAGTTCCACTCAACGTTTGAGGCGTTCGAGAGCTTCCTGTTTGCTCCGGCCACCACCAACCAGGGTGGCGTTCACGTGCGCGACGGCGTAGACCTCAAGAGGGTCATCTCCATGGTCATCCTCGCGCTCATCCCTGCCACCATCTTTGGCATCTGGAACACTGGCTACCAGTATTTCACCCATGCGGGTGTCGAGGCTTCCACCCTCGACTGCTTCCTCCATGGCCTATACGTCTTCCTCCCGATGGTCATCGTCTCCTACGTCGTCGGCCTCGGCATTGAGTTCGCCACGGCGCAGATCCGCGGAGAGCAGGTCAACGAGGGCTTCCTCGCCACGGGCCTCCTCATCCCGCTCGTGTTGCCTGCCGGCGTGCCCCTCTGGATGGTGGCTGTGGCCACGGCCTTCTCCGTCATCTTCGCCAAGGAGGTCTTTGGCGGCACTGGCATGAACATCTGGAACCCCGCCCTCATTGCGCGCGCTTTCCTCTTCTTCGCCTATCCGTCAAAGATGTCTGGCGACGCCGTCTGGTATTATGGCAGCGTCGATGGCGTGACGGGAGCCACCGCGCTCTCGCAGGCTGCCGCTGGCAACTACACGTCGTTCACCGACGCCTTCCTTGGCACCATCCCGGGCTCCATTGGCGAGACCTCGGCCCTCTGCATCCTCCTCGGCGGCCTCTTCCTGCTCTTCACGGGCGTGGCCAGCTGGAAGGTCATGCTCTCCGTCTTCGTCGGCGGCGCCCTCACGGCCTACGGCTTCAACGTCTTCGGCCCTGAGACAGGAATTGCGCAGCTGCCCTGGTATGACCACCTGGTCTATGGCGGCTTCTGCTTCGGCGCTGTCTTTATGGCCACCGACCCTGTCACATCGTGCCGCACCGAGTGTGGCAAATACATCTACGGCCTGCTCATCGGCTTCGTGGCCATCGTGGTGCGCGTCCTCAACCCCGGCTACCCCGAGGGCATGATGCTCGCCATCCTCTTCATGAACACCATGGCTCCGCTCATTGACTACGTCATTGTCGAGGCCAATGTCAGCCGTAGGAAGAAACGTGCAATAGCAAAATAACTAAGACGAAAATGGCAAACGAACAAAAGAAAGGCTTGTCTACCAATAGCAACGCCTATACGCTGATCTATGCGGCTGTCCTCGTCATCATCGTCGCATTCCTCCTCTCTTTCGTGTCCAGCACGCTCCATGACAGGCAGCTGGCCAACGAGAAGATTGACAAGAAGGCTCAGATCCTCGCGGCCATCAACGTTGTCAACCAGGCCGATGTCGAGGCCGCCTACTCCAAATATGTGAAAGAGGCGCTTGTGCTTGACAAGAGCGGTA
>CAKUYZ010000122.1 GCA_934717675.1 uncultured Bacteroidales bacterium | reverse complement strand
CTCTCAATGTTGAAGAACGGGTAGTCATAAATATCTCCACCAGCCTTGCGGTCATGAGGATAGCGCAAAGGCTTGAGCCACGGATGCCCCGTGAAATTCAGCCCCACGGCCTCATGAATGTCGCGTTCAAAGGCATGCAACTCATCGCGCTCCCCCGTCATTGACTGCAAAACTTCGCCCGGGCTCACCTGTGAGGCCAAAACCTCAATCTGACCGAGCTCATCTAGCGCAATGATGGCATATAGGCGCACGTAGGCTCCCTCTGGCTTGGCAAAGTAAGATAGGCAATGGCGAGTCTCGGAGTTTAAAAGCCCCAAGACACTATCGTAGAAGGCAGGGTAGCTCAGGACCTCAATATCCGAGGTCTTTATAGCCTGCCCGTTTTTAATCCGCATTACAATGTCATTGGTTATGAAGCCGCAAAGTTACGCAGTTGGCTTCAACTCGACAAACTCAGTGACGCTAAATGGGGTTAAAGAAGCGAAAGGCCAAGGTGTCAAATTTTCAAGATTATGCCATCATGAGCCGGAATCTCAACCTCCAACCCGCGCTCCTTGATGTTGTTGACAGAGTCGCGGCCCAGCCTCAAGGCGTTGCCAAGCATATCGTATGGCATAATGCATTCATTCCACGTGCTGCCCATGAGTTGCCAAGCGTCTTCTGGAATGCGAAGATTCTGCCGACGCGGCGTCGCCGCAAAATTTAGCACAACAAGGAAACGCTCCCCATTCAAGAAACGGAGGTAGGCAAAGACGTTGGCGGCATCGACCCAAATGTGCTGATTGATCCACATGAGGTCATAGAAATCGCCAGCAGACAGAGCCTCATATTGTTGCACGATTCCGTTCACTTTGGCGTACCAAGCCCGGAGCTCACGCTCATCGGCGGTGAGTGAGGAGCCGTCGAACTTGAAGCCGCTCACATTTCGCCGCAACGAGGCTACCGTCCAATAGTCAAATATGGTTGTGCGGCCGTCGCAACCGCTGTATCCCTCACAATCCATACCCCTCTCGCCAAGCTCTTGGCCGGCGTAGAGCATTGTGGCTCCACGGCTCATGGTGAGCGCCAACAAGTACGCCGGACGCGCCTTGCACGGGTCGGACACGAAGAAATCAGAAGCGAGGCGCTGCTCGTCATGGTTCTCCAAGAAGTAGAGCATATTGGCGGACACATTGCCAGTGCGGCGCCAAATGTCTGTGATGCAACTGGCGGGCGTTTTCTCCGTCATGACGCTGCGCACAATGTCGTAGAAGTTCACCTTGTCATACAAGATGTTGAAACCGGCCCCGATGTAATCGGCATATTTTGCCGTGTCATAGATCTCCGCCACAAAAATGACGTTCGGGTGGCGATTCACGACCTGGGCAATGACCCAGTTCCAAAACTCAACCGGAACCATGTGCGCCATGTCTACACGGAACCCGTCAACACCGGTCTGCACCCAATAGAGCAAAATGTCGCGCATTTTGACCCAGGTGTCGGGCTTTGGCGAGAAGTGGTCCGAGCCGCCCGGCGCATAATCTCGCCCATAGTTGAGCTTCACAGTCTCATACCAGTCAAAAGCAGATGGTTGAGCCGTGAAAGCGTCATTGCCGGAGGCCTTGGCGGGGTTCTCGACGTAGGGTGTGTCTAGGTTGGAGACTGGCGGGACGAAGTTCTTGCTTGGGAGATAGTAGAAATTGTTGTTGGGCGCAAAGGCCTTGGTGGTGTCGTCACTTTGGCCGAACTGCACATCGGGCTTGACGTCAGAATGATATTGACGCGCTACATGATTTGGGACGAAGTCCATCAACACCTTCATTCCATGCTTATGCGTACGCTCAACGAGGCTTTTCCACTCGTCCAGCCTGGCATCCACATTGTCGGCCAAATCTGGGTCGATGTCATAGTAATCGCATATCGCATACGGGCTTCCCGCTTTGCCCTTCACCACATTTGCGTTGGAGGGGTGGCTTATGAAGTTATAGTTTGTCGTGGAGGCATGGCGGATGACGCCAGTGTACCATACGTGCGACACGCCAAGCGATGCTATATTCGCCAGGGCGGCGTCGTTTATCTCGTTGAGCTTGCCACAACCGTTCTCGGCCAAGGTGCCATTGGGTCTGTTGACCTCTCTCGTGTTGGTGAAAAGACGTGGCAGCAACTGATATATTATTGTCTTAGGCATTTCGTTATCGTTATTTTAAGTTGATAATAGGGGGCTGCGGAGCCGTTGTCTACCACGACTCCGCTTGCCCCCTTTTACGATGTTGTTTTTTGATTGTTTCACATTTAAAGACACAACAAGCCCCATCCATCACAACTAGGCCATTGTGATGGACGGGGCTCTGCGCGACGCGGGTGGGCAGCTCTTACTCCCCCTGCGCGTTCGACCTCTCAGCTTGCTGCTTTACGCCGCCCTTGGAAGGCGCTGCGGTTTTGTTTTTTTTATCGGCCTTGGGCGATATGAAGCCGCGGTGCCTCATGAGATATGACATATCTGGCCTGCGGCCACGGAAAAGGACGTACTGGCTCATGAGGTCGCCATCCCCCACCTCGCCGAGACAGAACTTACGGAACTTGTCGGCCAATTGGCGATTGAAGATGTCGCCAGACTCCTTGAACGCCGCAAAAGCGTCACAGACAAGCATTTCCGACCACTCATAGTCATAATATCCAGCAGCGTAGCCACCATCGAATATATGAGCGAAATAGGTTGTGTGATAGCGAGGCTCAATCTCTCCAATGAGGCCAATCTCGGAGAATACCTTTTTTTCAAAGGCATCCACATCTGGCACATTGTCCTTGTCCGTGAGCAGATGCCAACGCATGTCAAGAAGCGAAGCCGCCAAATATTCTGTCGAGGCAAAGCCCTGATTAAAATTGGAGGCTCGCCTTAACTTTTCCAAAATGGCATCGGGAATGACGGCCCCTGTTTGATAGTGGCGCGCAAAGGATTTGATGACGCTGGAATCCGCCGCCCACTCCTCATTTATTTGAGATGGCATCTCAACATAGTCTCCCGGCACATTACCCGCCGTGCGGACGTAACGCCCCTTGGTGAACAAAGATTGGAGCGCATGGCCAAACTCATGGAACATGGTCAAGTACTCATCGTAGGTCAGCAGGTCGGGTTGACCTTGCGCACCCTTGGTGAAGTTGCAAACGACAGACACCTGACCTTGCGTATGTGAGCCGTCAGGATTATCAAGAGGGTTGCGGAAAGTGGTGCACCACGCACCGCCACCTTTGGTTTCTCTTGGGTGCCAATCAAAATAGACCACGCCAAGGCTCTGCCCGTCAGAATCCGTCACTTGCCAAACTTCGTTGTCGTCTTTATTGTAAAGAGGGACATTTTTCAGCTGGCTGAACGTGACCCCATAGAGCCTGGTGGCGGTGGCGAACATGCCGTCTCGGACGCCGCTCAACTCAAGGTATTGCGACAATTCGGCCTCATCAACGTCATATTGCGCCTTGCGCAGCTTTTCTGCCCAATACCACCAGTCGCAAGCCTCAATATCTGAGACCTTGACCTGTTTGTATGCAAACTTGCGGATCTCGGCCAGCTCATCTTTTGCCTTATTGAGCGCGGGTGCCCAAACTTTGGCCAGGAAAGAATCTACCTCCTCTGGCGTGGCGGCCATATTCTCTTCCACAGCATAATGAGCGTAGGACTGATAGCCGAGCAGGTGGGCCTTCTCGATGCGAAGAGCCACGATCTGCCGCACTATATCGCGATTGTCATGCTCGCCCCCATTGCGCCCGCGGCGGCAATAGGCATCGAAAATGGACTTGCGCAGGTCGTGCCTGTCCGAGTTTTGGAGAAACGGCATGATGGAGGCATTGTGGAGCGTGAAGACCCATTTGCCCTTCAGCCCCAACTCCTCAGCTTTACTTGCGGCGGCGGTCACAAGGTTATCTGGCAAGCCGGCAAGGTCCGCCACAGAGTCAATCACAAGTCGGAAACTGTCATTCGTCTCGGCCAAAAGATTCGAGCCGAAAGTGTGGGAGAGGAGAGACAACTTGGTGTTTATCTCTCTCAGCCTGTCTTTCTCCGCCTTGCCCAAGAGGGCGCCACTGCGGATAAAATCCTTATAGTATAGCTCCAAGACGCGCATCTGAACACTGTCAAGCCCCGCCGCCGCCCTATTGTCATAGACGTGCTTAATGCGCTTAAACAGACCTTCGTTAAAAGCGACGTCGTCGTTATGCGCCGAGAGCATTGGCAAAATGGTCTCCGCCATCACGTTCATGGTGTCGGTGACGTCAGTCTCCATAAGGTTGAAGAATATTGACGAAACCCGCGACAGATGAAGCCCGCAACGATCAAACGGCACGATGGTGTTATCGAATGTCGGCTCGGCACTGTTTTGCACAATGAGAGCGATGGCCTCATTACTCTCACGAATGGCCGCCTCAAAAGCTGGCACATAGTTGTTGTTCTGAATCTGCTCAAACGGCGGCAGATTAAACGGCGTGTCAAACTCCTTGTCAAGAAGCGGGTTGACAGATGAAGAACAGCCAGACAGCAATGCCACACCCATGATACCCAATATTTTAGTCTCTTTGATCATCTCGCTTAAATCCTAAATCTTTTGGTTATGTCAGAGTAACACTCAATGCGCCTGTCTCTCAAGAACGGCCAGATGCGCCTTACGGCCTCCGACCTCTCCAAGTCTACCTCGACCACCACGTTGACCTCCTCCTTTGCCGGAGCATGGTAGAGCAACTCGCCTTGCGGGCCGGCCATAAAGCTATTGCCCCAAAAATAGGCTCCTTGTGAAGCACCTTCTCGGCAGCAAGCTTCACCGCATTGGTAATCTGCGGAACTACGGAAGAAATGATACAGCCATCGATCTCTGTTCGCTTCACATGGTAAATGTCCACAACTGTTTTCAGGTCAACTGCATATTCC
>CAKUYZ010000121.1 GCA_934717675.1 uncultured Bacteroidales bacterium | reverse complement strand
ATACCGCCCTACGTGATATTCTCAGACCAGGCGTTGGACGGCATGGCCACATATTACCCCATGACGTTGGAAGAGCTGAAGAACATCCCGGGCGTCGGGGAGGGCAAGGCTCACAAGTTTGGCAAAAAGATGGTGGAATACATTGCCAAATATGTGGAAGAGAACGACATTGAGCGGCCTCAGGACACCGTGATCAAGACGGTGGCCAACAAGTCGAAGAACAAAGTGGGAATAATCCAAGGAGTGGACCGCAAGGTGCCGCTGGACATATTGGCCGACAGCAAGGGCCTGACAATGGAAGAGCTGATAAAAGAGATGGAGGCCATTGTGTATTCTGGCACCAAACTGAATGTGGATTACTACCTTAACGACCAATATGACCGAGACCAGATTGACGACGTCTTTGCCTATTTCAAAGAGGCCGATGACGACTCAATGAAACTGGCGATGGAAGAGCTGTCTGGCGACGACTACCCCGAGGAGATGATACGCCTCGTGAGAATTAAATTTGTGACAGAGGTGGGGAACTGACCCCAAGCCTTGGCTCAGCCAGGCGAGCGCATATTAGACAACAAAAAAGACGCCGAGCCGCCCCATTGGGAGCGAAGCTCGGCGTCTTTCTTTTTGCCGTCACGACACAATTTTTTTCATTTCAGTCATAGGGGCAGGACAAAGACAGGCGCCACCATTCTGACGCCGCGCACCGTGGCGAATTCGCATCCTTTCTCGGCACGAGATGGCAGCCCCTACCCTTTTTGAATGCCGAAACCAACCAGATGGTCGGCAAACGGGGAGCCTGGCGCAAGGCAGAAAGAGCCTATCTCGCGCCGGAGGTGATAGTCTCCCCTAAGGCGCTCAAACTCATCGGTTCGAGCCCTGAGAGCGGCACAATCGGCCTCAATGTCGTAGACGTGGAGAAACATTCGGCAGGCGGCCTCCTCATCATCGGCACAGCCTTCCGCGCTGAAGACAGGCGCCGGCGGGGCGGGCAGCGTTGGAGGCTGCCAGGCGGACGAGAGGCCGAAATGGCGACAGAGCGCAGCGACGGCCATGGCCGTGCCACGAAGTTTGCTGTCGGTGCTGTAGCCGGCAATGTGGGGCGTGGCAATGGTGGCGAGAGAGAGCAGGTCTCGCGAGATGTCTGGCTCATTCTCCCACACATCAATTACGGCATGGCCTATGCGGTGGTTACGAAGCCCACTGACAAGCGTGCGAGTGCCGCAGACGGGACCCCGACTGCTGTTGACGACGATGACGCCAGGTTTCATAAGGGCCACGGCCCGGCTGTTGAGCATATGAAGCGTAGGCCACTCGCCACCGGCGACGAGAGGCACGTGGTACGTGACAATGTCGGCCTGCCGAAGAGCCTCGTCATAGGCCGTGAAACCATCGGCCCCCTCTCTCTGGGCACGAGGAGGGTCTACACGCAACACCCTCATGCCCAGTCGCTCACAGAGCGAGGCCACGAGCGAGCCCACATGACCGACACCAATGACGGCCACTGTCTTGCCCCGAAGGGCGACGCCGTGGTGAAGCCGCAAAGAGGCCAGAGCCGAGGCCACATATTGCTCAACAGAGAGCGAGTTGCAAGCGGGAGCGTTTTCCCAATAGATGCCGTGGTCGCGGCAATAGACCGTGTCGATGTGATCATAGCCAATGGTGGCCGTGAAGATGGCGCGGACGCTGGTGCCGTCGAGCAAAGAGGCGTCGCAGCGCGTGCGCGTGCGGGTCAGGATGGCGTCGGCGTCGGCCACATCGGCATGGGAGATGGCCTTGCCCTCTTTATAGACCACAGTGGCTAGCGGCTCCAAGGCACCGCGAAGGAATGGAATCTTATCGTCTGCAACAATTTTCATCTTTGCTGTCTCATTAATGTTGTGCTAGATGCGCTAATAGGGGTCTACGTCAATCCTCACCACGGCAGATCGGAACCTAAGGTCGGCCAACATTGCGTTGACATCGGCCATCATGATGGCTTTGACTTTGGCCGGTGAGGCTGTCTTTGGCACTTTTACGACAATCTCTTGCATATACAGGTTAGACACCCTCGCCACCACGGGCGCGATGGGCCCGCTGACCATGGCTCCCAGCCTGGCTTGGAGGGCGAGGGCCAGCCCGCGGGCGGCGTCAAGCGCCGTGATCGCGTCGCGGTGCTTGACCGTGAGCGAGACCATGCGCCCGAAAGGCGGAAAGTGATATGCCTCGCGCTCTGCCAATATGCGCCTGGCGTTGCCCTCATAGTCGTTGGCCACGACGCATGATATGACGGGGTGCGCAGGCTTGGCCGCCTGAATGAAGACCCTGCCGCGCGCGCCTTTTCGCCCGGCCCTGCCGCTCACCTGCGCCATGAGCTGATAGGCGCGCTCATCGGCACGGAAATCGGGCATGTTGACAAGCGCATCGGCGTTCATGACCCCAACGGTGGACACGCCCTCGAAGTCGAGGCCCTTGGTGACCATCTGGGTGCCTATGAGGATGTCGAATTTCCGCATGGCGAACTGCGATATTATCTCCTCAAAGGCGCGCCGGCTGCGAGCCGTGTCAAGATCCATGCGCGCCACGCGCGCTTGCGGAAACAACTCTCGGCACTCCTCCTCAATTTTCTCCGTGCCGAAGCCCTGCGGGGCGAGAGACGGGTTGCCGCAGGCGGGACACGTGGTGGGCATGGGTATGGAGTATCCGCAATAGTGGCAGACGAGCTGCCCCGACGACTTGTGGAATGTGAGGCTCACATCGCAATGCGCGCACTTGGGCACGTGGGCGCACTGCCTGCACTCCACCACGGGCGAGAAGCCGCGCCTATTTTGAAAAAGGATGACCTGCTCGCCGCCGCCCAGAGCCTGGCCTATGGCCTCGCGGAGCCGGAACGAGAAGATGCCATTTACGGCCTTGCGCCTGCGGGCGTCGGCCATGTCGATGGCCTCGACCGTTGGCAACTCTTGCCCCGCATGGCGGCACTCGAGCCTCACGAGGCCATATTTGCCCTTCTGAGCGTTGTCCCAGCTCTCTAGGCTCGGCGTGGCGCTGCCCAAGACAATGCGGCACGGCAGCTCTTGCCCCAGTCCCATGACCACGGCCATATCGCGGGCATTGTATCGCGGGGCGGGGTCATATTGCTTAAAGCTGCCCTCATGCTCCTCATCCACAATGATGAGTCCCAAATTGGTGAGTGGCAACAAGACGGACGACCTGACGCCCAATATGAGCCTTGGCGGGCATGGGCCGAGCATCTTTTTCCACACCTCGACGCGCTCCGCGTCGGAGAACTTGCTGTGGTAGACGGCCATCAGGTTGCCAAAATGGCGTTGCAGGCGTTGCGTTATCTGTGTGGTGAGCGCGATCTCTGGCAAGAGGTAGAGGACGTTGCGCCCCTGGTCTAGAGCCTGGCGGATGAGGTGGATATATATCTCCGTCTTGCCGCTGCCCGTGACGCCGTAGAGGAGCGCGGGCCGCCGCGCGTCCGTCACCTCGATAATCTGCTCCAGGGCGCGCCGCTGCGCCTCGGAGAGTTCGTTGAGGGGGGCTTGCCCATCGGACTGTGGGGCGAGGCGCGAGACGGCTTTTTTCTCAGTCACCAAGACGCCTTTCTTCACCAGCTCCATAAGCGCCGACGGCGACAGCCTCTTGTCAGAGTCTATCTGCTCTCGCGTGAGCCATCGCCCCGCAGTGGCCCGCCCCATGCCTCCGGCCGCCTGCATGAAAGCCATGAGCGCCTCCATCTGCCTTGGGGCGCGCCGCTCCAAATCATCTAGCGCGGCCTCCAGTCCCTCTTCGGCGCACAGAGCCGGAGCCAAGCTGAAAGACGTGACGGTCTTGGGCTTATACGCGTTGCGCAACTCCTCACTGATGTATATGGCCTCGGCATCGAGCAGCGCGCGGATGTGGGCCATCGGGCTCGCCCCCCCCAGGCCCGCGGCCACATCGCTTATGGTGCAGGCCTTTTTCTCGCGGACGAAGGCCAAGACCTCGGACTGGCGGGGCGTGAGGCCGTCCTCGCCCTCGAACATGGCGTTATACATGAGGCGGCTCTCGCTCTCGAGTTTGAGCCCTTGCGGCATGGCCGCTTTCATGACCTCGCCGAGGGTGCAGATGTAATAGTCTGAGATCCACTGCCAAAGCTTGAGCTGCGCCTCGGTGACGATGGGCTCGGAGTCTACGACCTCGCTCAGTTGTTTGGTCTCATAGTCCGGCTTGCGGTCATGCACCTCGAAAATGATGCCGGAATAGAACTTCTTCTTGCCAAACTGGACGAGAGCGCGCCCCCCCCTCCTGACGAGTTGCGCCATAGATGGCGGCACCTCGTAGGTGAAGAGCTTCTGGAGAGGAAGTGGCAGTATGAGATCGGCATACATAGGTGGCGCAAAAATAGGCAATTTGCGCACCGCGGAATCGCGGCACTCGCCATTTATGTAGAAGTTAATTAAAAGATATGCCGTATAGCATTGTTTCCAAAATGAAGAAAGAGTAGATTTGGGATGACGAAATACAAGCGAACCTATTACAACCAACAATGAAAAAAATCATCACAACTCTCGTGGCCTTGGCCGTCGCCGCTTGCGCCTTGGCACAAGACCACAGGTTGACGCGGGAAGAAATCATGGCCTTGAGCACGGACCAGCTGGCCGAGCTACCCCTCGACGAGCTCATGCAAGCCGTGGAGACGCTCGGCGTAAGCAGCGTTGACGAGCTTTTTGCCCTGATTATGAACAAGAACGTATCCTCGGCATCTAAAGAGGAGGAGAACTCATTCACGTCGCCGCTATCATCGACAGTCATAACCCGCGATGAGATGCGCACCTACGGCATCTCGACCCTGGAGGAGGCTTTTCGCCTGATTCCGGGCATGATTGTGGCCGAGAAGACGAACGGCGTGTATGACGTGCAGATGCGCGGAC
>CAKUYZ010000120.1 GCA_934717675.1 uncultured Bacteroidales bacterium | reverse complement strand
GTCGTGGCTGCGGCTCACGTCGAACGTCTTGCTGACGGTTGCGCTCATAGCCGCCCCACATCCTGTTGTCCGTCCCTCGGGAGGATTGGTCATCGGCCTCAAAATCATCGTAGCCCATGTCTTCTTGGCTGCGCGCCGAGTATTGCTGCTGCGAGCCAAGGCCACCGAATATTCCGCCTTGTCCCGAGCTGGCCAGTTTTTCGGCTAGAGACTGCATGCCAGGGTCGTTAGACCCTGTTGGCTCTTGGCTTTCTTCATCGGCGTCGGATGTCTCGTCAATGCTGCGTCGTTTCACGCTGTCGCTACTGGTGTTTTTCCAGTCTTTTGCGTTTTTAGTAGTGTAGGTTGTCACCTGCACCCTCTGGCGAGGTTTCTTTTGAGGCGCAGCCGCTTGAGCGTCATCGTCTGTCGTGTCGTTTGTCTTGAAACGACTGAAAGCCTTGGCAATGAGGTCTTCTTTCTCCTCTGCGCTCAGTCCTCCTTTAGGTGCGTTCTGGTTCTCTTTTGGGGTCTGGTCTTGCTCGGGAGCGTTATTAGCCGCGTCGGCCTGCTGCTCCAAAATCTTATCTATAAGTTCCTTTTTTTTGAAGGATTCAACTTTTCTGATGCCAAGCTCTTTAGCTATTTCGCGCAGCCTTGCCAGGAGTTGTTCAGACAGTTCTTGTTGATTATACATTACTTTGTGAGGAATGGGGTTATTTGCCGTTGGCCAGTGTCATGGATTCTCAATAAGAGAGCAAAGCCCATGCCCAGACATCAAATCGCCGCACACGCTTGACGACGCCAGCTTTGGCTATGGAAAAGTATTTCGTTTGTTCTGAATGATGGATGAGCAGGGAAAGCTCGAGTGGCGGCAGATAATCGAAAGGTAGGTCAAAAAAAATCTTCAAACTGCGCCATTGCCGCGTAGAGAGGGAAACATACATCTGGGTGCATCTCCTCCGCAGGCACGAGGCAAAATTAGCAATCTTTCTAAAAATATCAAATTGCGCTTCGGGTGTTTGACGAAAGCTTGATAAAAAAGCGTCGGTGTCGCATTTGTATGCGACACCGACGCTACAGAAGATGAGCTCTACGCTATGCCATTTGGTGTACGGGACGAAGGAGATCCATGACGGTCTTCACTGGGGTGAAAGTGACGATGGGAACTTCGACAAACAGCGTGAGCCACTTGGCCATTGCGCCGTTCCATAGCCCGGGCAACTCCATGCCAATGACATCCACTCCGTTGACGCTCTTGTGGGTTTGGAAGCCGGCATCGTGGTCAATGTAGTTCGCCAAATTGAACTTGTTGCCTTTGAAATCTTTGAGGCAGCAAAACAAATCAACAGGATTGAAATGAGTGCTGTGTGACACAATGTCTTTCACGGCAGGGTTGTTGAGGTCCATCTGCGCGCTCTCGACAATCTGAAGAGAGAGGATTCCGTCTTTGCCCATGACCCAGAATGGGCCTCCGCCTGGCTCTCCATCGTTCTTGACCATTCCGCAGACGCGCAGCGGGCGATTTAGGAAGTTCACAACGAAGTTGCGTTTGTCTGCGCCGCTTGGAACCTGCGTCTTGAATGTTTTCTCTATGAGGTTTATGGCTTCGTCAATTGCGGATTCGTTGCCGCGGTCTATCTGATTCAGTAAGCTGTCCACCCGGTGCTTTATGTCAAGGCCGCAAGCCGCAATCACCTTTTTCCAAACAGCCGCCTCGGGCAGAATCCGTCCGTGCGCCACATTGTCGATGTTCTTTACGAACACGGCATCGGCATCCACGTTGTTCAAGTTCCCGATGAGCGCGCCATGGCCGCCAGGGCGGAAGACCAAGTGGCCGTCTTTGTCTCGTGCGGGCTTACCATCGAGGGTAAGTGCTGGGACATCGGTGGAAGGCGGCTGTATGCTGTATGAGACATCCACGTTGCCGCCAAAATGCTCCAGTATGGGCTTCAGCTTTTGGCGGAAGGCGGGTTCCATGCCAACGGGCACCGTGTAATGTACGTGCGTCTTGCCCTGTGACAGGCAATAGGCCTCCGCCTCGGCAATATGCTCTTCTGCCGCTGTGCGAACTGAGCCGTCTGCATATTTATGGAACGCCACGAGCCCTTTGGGGTGAGTGCCGTAGGCCAAACCTTTGTCAGACAGCACAAGGCTCACGGTCTCATCATTGTCTTTAGGGGCCAATAGCTTCAGCTGCTTAGCAAAGGCAAAATCGTCTAGTCGAGAGAAGAACGTCGCCATCGGCTCCTCGTGCTCCATCTGCGCCCGTTTCTGGGCGTCTGCAGCCAGGTACTGATGCAAAGGTTTGAACATTCGGCTGGCGGCTCCGGAAGCCGGTACGAACTTGGCTATTTTAAGGCCAGCCGCAAGTTCCTGATCATATTTAGCGGCGAGAACTTTGGCTTCTGCCGCGTCAACTTTCACAATTCCGTCCCCTACGGTGGCGGCCCTCCTCACGTCGGCGGGGGCGAAGCCGCGAGCAATCATTTCTAACTGCCGCTCGGTCTCCTCAAGGCTTTTGCCTCTTTTCTGCAAGTCTTGCTCGTCTTGTTTAGTAAGCATAACTTAGAATATCAAATTGTTTGGTAAACTGCATTCTATGTGCCGCATATGTCGGCTTCGTCTTATCTGTAATGAAAGTTACAAACAAATGTGACGATATGCAAACTCTTGCTTCGGGTGGGCTATTCCGTTTTTTGTTTCTTTGCCTTTTGGATAAGTCCGTCAACAAGGATTGGGTTTGAAGCCTTCTCTGCTCCTATTGTGGTTGTCGCTCCATGGCCAGGGTATACAACCACGCTATCTGGCAATGAGAATAGTTTGTCGGTTATGGACTTATATAGCTTAGACAGTCTGGCGCCTGGTAGGTTTGTTGCCCCGTAGCCACTTTTCAGCAGAGTGTCTCCGGAGAACAATACTCCATTTTTTTCATCGTATAGGCATACGCCCCCGGGAGAGTGACCGGGGGTGGTGACCACCTTCAGGGTGCAGTGGCCGAAAGATATTGTGGCGCCATCGGCCAACGTGTAGGCCGGAGACGGGATGTTCAGCTTGTCCTCGTCCAGCCCGAAGGCGACAGCCTGATAGTGCATGAGTTCGCACAGGATTCTGTCCGCTTCGTTAGCCTCGGCCCTGACACCGTAACGAAACCACACAAAATCGTTGCCGAAAGTGTGGTCGAGATGGAAGTGCGTGCAAAGCAAGTGCTTCACCTTGAGTCCGTGTCCGTCAATGAATGTGGTGAGCTCATAGAGTTCGTGAAGCCCGAAGCACCCGCAGTCTATGATGACGCACTCTCTGGTGTCGTCATAGACCACATAGGTGTTCTCGTGCTTCATGTTAACACAGAAACTCTTGATAGTCATCACTTTTCTGTTTGGTTATAAGTCCATGGGTTCTCTTCAATGCCCGCCAGTTTCACCATGGCCGCGTGGGTGCGTTTTCTGAGGTCGTCAATCGTGGCGGCCCTGTTGCCTTTGAGAGCCGGGTCGGCGAATATGGGTTCGCCGACATTCAGCGTCACGCAGGCTTCTTTGCCAAACAATTTTAAGAATCCCTTTCGTTCTCTGTAAGAGTACGCCATCGGGATGATGGGCAAGTTATACCTTTCTGCAAAAATGAATGCGCCTTTTTTGAAAGGCCTTATCGGGGTGTAGAACTGCCAACGGCTCTCCTCTGCGAAGAAGTGCATCCAAAAGCCATGCTCGTGAAAGTAATCGAACGCCTTGTAGAAGACCCTCAGATCCGATAGTTTTTCTGGTATGGGCACACCTCCCATCTCAACCATCCTGGTTCTGTCTTTGCCAGCCATTTGCCCTCGGAATATAGGGAAACGGAGCTGACGCCAGCCCACGGCGCTGAACACTCCGCACATATCCCAGCGGAACACGTGGTTGCACACGGTCATGGCGCCACCTTTCAGTTTGTCCATGTTTCGTGTCACATTCTCACGACCCTTCATCTTGAAGCCGTAGCGAAACTTGTTCAGGAAGACGATAAGAGTCTTTGACTGAAAGTAGTAAAGCCAATTGAGAATTTTGAACTTCAGTGAGTTGTCTACATAAGGGTAGTTGGCGTCTATGTTGACGTCATATATTTTTTTGACAGGCAGCAGGTGTGCGTGCGGGTCATCCTGACCATAGGAGATGTGGTCTAGCGGCACGTAGCCGCCAGGCATCATTTTGAGTTTGTCGTAGTATGGTGGCAGAGGCCTATTGTTTGCTTCCATTATCTTCGTGTAAATAAAAAAGCAACATCCCGAAAGCTGACGCGCACCTCTCGGGATGTTTGGTTCTGTTGGCTTTGCGGCCAGGCGATGCTCCCTTTATTTGGGCTCAACGGTCATGATGGCTGCTTTGTCGAATTTGGCAATCACACCATCCTGAATCTCGAGGGCTACATACTTCTCGTTTACTTCTGCCACCTTGGCCATAAGCCCGCTCGTGGTGACGACGTGGTCTCCTTTTTTGAGGGCCTCGCGCATCTTTGCGAGCTCCTTCTGTTTCTTCTGCTGAGGGCGAATCATAAAGAAGTAGCAAACCACAATGATGAGGATGAGGGGCAAGAAATTCATTAGTGCGCTCCCCTGGGTGGCCTGTGGTGCGGCCTGAAGCAAAGTGTTGAACATTACTCTAGGTGTTTTTTTCTGAGTTATTTCTTGGGCTCCGCTACATTCGCGGATATGCAAATTTTAATTGTCTGGCTATTTCCTGCCTTTATGCTGACAAGGTGGAACTGTTTTCCAATCTCGCCGTGAGTATCCAACTCGATGTCTAGCCTCACGCTGGAGCCAGGCTCTATGGAGTCGGCCGCCAATCGTGCCGACAGGCAAGAACAGTCAGTCGCGACATCTGTGAGCTTCACGACTTTTTGTCCCTTGTTAGTGAGTCTGTTGGTGACGGCCACAATGTCAGCATATTCTAGGTCTCCCACGTTGTGG
>CAKUYZ010000119.1 GCA_934717675.1 uncultured Bacteroidales bacterium | reverse complement strand
GCCCATGCCGAGGGGGCTTTTTTCCGCTCTTTCCCATACGTGGGTGTCAAGCTAGATTCTTGTGTCATAGTCACCAACGCTTTTCACCATCAGCCGTCTCTGTTGTCAGACGGTGTGCCGGCCGTGGCCGATAGCCTGCGCATGCGGCGCGACACCTTGGTGCGGATCGACCATCTCATCGTGGGCTTAAACCTTGTCAAATATCTTTTTGGCGGTGGCGATGACCTCAATATCGGCTTAGTGCGCCTTGAGAGCCCGCATCTGCGGCTCATCACCGATTCGGCTGGGCGTGCGGGGTGGGATGTGTTGCGTCCGTCGGGGCAGTCCGATACGTCTTCTTCTTCCATGCGGGTCAGTGTGAGCCATTTCTGTGTGACGGACGGGCGTGTGGCATATTTCAGTCGTCCTGATCAGATGGGGCTTTTCATTGACAGCCTCAACCTCAACGTTGGTGGAGATTTGGCTTTGGACTCTTTTGACGCGGATATTGATTTTGACGCGCGCAGTGTCTCTTTTGGGCATAAGGATGTGCGCTACCTCCGCAAGATGCCCGTGGGGCTGAGTGGTCGTGTGGCTTACGAGGGAGACTCGTTGCGATATGATCTCAAGGGCGTATGCCTCAGGTTGGCGTCAGCCGACATTGATCTGGATGGTTGGGTTCGTCCAGATTCGGCAGGGGCGTACGTCAATGTCAATTATTGCCTTGACTCACCTAGCGCCGAAAAGCTTTTTGCGGCCATTCCCAAGAGTGTGGTCAGCACGCCGGTGGAGGTCAAGCAGGGCGCTGTGGACTTAAAAGGCGCCGTTGTGGGCCGTGCCTCGGCCTGCGAGTTGCCTGTCATAAGCGGCAAGGCGTATCTTGACAAGATACGGGCTCAGTATGAGGGTCGCCCTGATGAGATTGAGGATGTGACTGCCGATTTCAATATGCTCATTGACAAGAGTTTGCCAGACTCTTCCTATGTAAATCTTGACATCTTCCACTTCAAGGGCGGCAAGTCGGAGATCTCTGCCGTGGTGCGCATCTCGCGCCTGCTCTCGCAGGCTCTGATGGATTGTGATGTAAAGGCCCATGTCGATCTGAACAATTTGCAGAGAGTCATACCCTTTGACAACACCGTCATGAGCGGCATCGTCGATGCCAATGTGCACACGCTCTTCTCCATAGAGGATGTTATGCGCCGAAACTATGGCCATGCCAAATTAGATGGCTATGTGAGCGTTGACAATATGTGCATACGAAACGACTCTTTGGGTCTCGATGTGGACGTCAAGGCGTCCCTCTCAATGAAGACCGACCGCGTCATTGAGGTCAAGAGCGTTTTGGAGAGCCTGCAGGTGCAAGCGGGTCGCATGGTGCTCAACGTCCGCGATGGCAAGGTCGATGTGCGCTCCGCCTTTCAGCAAGACACCACGCGCATCGTGCCGCTGCTCGGCAAGGTCGAGGTCAATAGGGCTTTCTTCAAGGCGGACAGTATCGCTGTCTTCGCAAAAAACATCCGCACGACGGATCACCTGGAGCCGGTTCCTGATATGCCGTCACGCCCCATGGCCATGCACGATCTACGTGTCGATACTGTTTTTGCTGGTATCATAGGAAATCGCACTTTTGGCCGCGGGTTGCACATATCTGCCCACCAGACGGCTGTCTCTGACACTTCGTGGCATACTTCCGCGCTCCTAGAATATGACCATCTTGGGCTCAAAAGCCCTGTCTTCTCTCTTCCTGTCAAGACCGATGACATCCGCATATCGCTTCACGGAGATTCCGTAGCCGTGGAACGCGTCAAGGTCAGGGCCGGGAGGTCTAGTCTTACGGCCACAGGGCATATTGGCAATCTCTTCAGTTCGCTGAAGAGGCGCAAACCCATGCTTTTCAGCATCCAGACCGTAGCCGACACCATCGACTGCAATCAAATCTTGGCGTCAATAGTCACAGACTCTGCGGCCCTGGCGAGGCAGGCGGATGCCGAGGCTTTAGACACCGTGGCGGTTGCCAGCATGGCGGATTCTGCCGATGTGGCTCGGGGGGCTGGGTTGCCGCCCGCTATGATTCTTGTGCCGCGGCATATCATGTTGAGCGTAGACGCGCATGTCGGCACGCTTTTGTGGGATAATCTTTCGCTCTCTAACATTCGTGGCGTGGTCAAGACCAAAAATGGAGCTGCGCACATGACCAACCTCTCGTTCTCAATGGGAAACGCCAAGGCCATCACCACGCTCGCCTACAAGGCTTGGCCACACGCCCGAAAGGCAAGGGCCAACATCTTTTCGCGATGGGAGAGGGCGGATATTGTCACGCTGACCTCTGCGTTGCATCTTGACTCCCTTTTGCCTGCTCTAAAGCCAATGAAAGGCAAACTCGACTGCTATTTTGCGGCAGAGGTGGAGTTAGATAGCTCCATGGCTGTAGTCCCCGCCACAGCCAGGGCGGCCATACACCTTGGCGGGCAGAAGCTCACGCTGATGGAGAATGACGATTTCCGCAAAATTGGCAAGAAACTGATGTTCAAAAACAAGGATAAGAATGTCATTGACACATTGTCGCTCAACGTGTTGTTAGATTCTGGCCGAGTTCAGGTTTTGCCCTTTGTGGTCAACATAGACCGTTACCGCCTCGCTGTTGGTGGCAGTCAAGATCTTAACATGAACATGAAGTACCACATTTCGGTTCTGAAGAGTCCCTTGCCATTCAAAGCCGGAGTAAACATTGTCGGCTCTCCCAGCAATTTCGACGTGGACATAACGACGGCAAAGCTCAAAAAACAAGTAACGGCCGAAAAAATGGCGCAAAATGACACTGCGTCGCTCATGATGCGTATGGCCGTTTTGCGAGACTCCTACATCCTCTCCGGCCAACCGATGCCAGACTTTTTCAAGACGATGAAAGGGTTGGAGGCGAGCCCGCGTTTCGCTGTTGTCGTTGAGTCTGACGAGGCCACGGAAGAGGAGATCCGCGAGGCCGAGAGGGCGCGACGTGCGCAGTCGGCTGATGTGGTGCCAGATTCAGCATCCGTCTCTGTGCCAGATTCTTCTGCCTCCAAACCATTTGCGCAATGAACGTCAGAATTTCACCACAGTGGCAGTCTCTCCTCCAACCGGAGTTCGACGCCCCATATTTTAAGCCTCTGACAGATTTTGTTAGGGCGGAATATTCCACCACGCAGGTCTTCCCACCGGCCCGTCAGATTTTCAATGCTTTCGATGCCTGCCCCCCTGAGAGTCTCAAAGTGGTCATCTTGGGGCAAGACCCTTACCATGGAGTACCCATTCCGCCATCTCTTGCCAACATATATAAAGAGATAAGCCAAGAGACGGGTCGCCCTTGCCCGCCAGATGGCGACCTCACGCGCTGGGCCCGCCAAGGTGTCTTGTTGCTCAACGCCACGCTCACTGTCCGCGCCCATCAGCCCGCCTCGCATCAGGGGCACGGGTGGGAGACTTTTACCGACAATGTCATAAGCCGAATATCTCAGGCGTTCTCTGGCATAGTCTTCATGCTGTGGGGGGCGCCGGCCATCCGAAAGTCCGCCCTCATAGATGCCTCGCGCCATCTGGTTCTCACGGCTTCGCACCCGTCGCCACTCTCGGCCTATCGCAGTTTTTTCGGCTGCGGACATTTTGTCAAGGCAAATGACTATTTGGTCAAAACGGGGCGCAACCCCATAGAGTGGTGAACTCCATGAACAAAGCATACGTTGTGGGTGGCGGGGCCGCGGGCTTTTTCTTGGCCATCACGCTCAAGCAGATGCGCCCAAATGCCGAGGTCACAATCTTGGAGCGCGGTGCAAACGTCTTGTCCAAAGTGCTAGTCTCTGGCGGTGGACGATGCAATTGCACCAACACGTTTGAGGGTGTGGAAGATTTGTCCGCGGTCTACCCGCGCGGACACCGTCTCCTTCGCAAACTCTTCCACGCGTTCGGCCCATCAGATGCCCGCGAGTGGTTCGAGGCACATGGAGTGAGGCTAGTGGCGCAGCCAGATCATTGTGTTTTCCCCGCGTCGCAAGACTCGCGATCCATCATCAATTGTCTGACTGGTTTGGCGCAACGACTTGGAGTGCAATTGCATACGGGCGTACGCCTAGAGTCGCTTGACGAACTTTTGGATGGTGGCGCGCTTGTTGCCGTGTGTACGGGAGGTGCCACAAGGCGCGCTATGCTAGACTGGCTCGGACTGCCTGAGGCAGACATCGTCTCGCCCGTGCCGTCACTTTTCACCTTTTCCATTGCTGATGATGGCTTGCGTTCTCTCATGGGGACTGTGGCAGATAACGTCACGCTTTCCCTGGCCGGCCATAAGTTCCGAGCCTCTGGCCCGCTTTTGCTCACACATTGGGGAGTGAGCGGTCCCGCCACTCTGCGCCTGAGCAGCTATGCCGCAAGAGAGTTGGCTGTAGCGGAATATCGGGCGGAGCTCATCATAAATTGGCTCTCAGAGGCAGAGGAGCAGATTTTCAAGGAGTTGAAAGTCGTGGCTGAGGTCAATGGAGGCAAAATGGTGGCCAACGCTCGGCCTGAGCGAGTGTCGTCCAGGCTGTGGGAATATATCGCCGCGCGAGCATTGGCCGATGGGACAAAAAGACGCTGGTGCGAGATGGGCAAAAAAGATTTCAATAGGTTGGTATCGACTCTCACTGCCGATTCCTATCACATAAACGGACGTGCGCCTTTTAAGGATGAGTTCGTCACTGCTGGCGGAGTCGCGCTCACCGCTGTAAACTCGTCTACGCTGGAGAGCAAGAGCAAACCGCGACTTTTCTTTGCGGGCGAGGTGTTGGATGTAGACGGAGTCACGGGTGGGTTCAATTTCCAAGCCGCATGGACCACGGCTTTCGTGGCAGCGCAGGCTATGGCGCAAAAGATGGGGTAGGGTAATCGTTCCTAAACTTCAAAAATTCCCTCTTAACAAACTTTAACGAAATCCCCAACCCCCTGAACCACACCGCCCCCGCCCCTGTCCCGCCTCCCCCTCCCTGAAAAATCCCGCCCCGCCCCCTTG
>CAKUYZ010000118.1 GCA_934717675.1 uncultured Bacteroidales bacterium | reverse complement strand
GTTTACAATATGCTCTATTGAGAACTCTTCGTATTGGAAGCACGACTTCAACGACGGGATGGGTCTGCAAAAGGGTGCTTATGGCCCATATTTTTTAGACTTAAAGTTCCTGGGTTTAAGAGCATTGGCATTCATGGCACTTGCAGGCCTGAATCAATAGGGACAAGAAGCAGTGAAGGGTGTATAAGGTTAAACAACAGTGATTTGCTAACTTTGAAGCCTTTCGTGTTTGTGGGAATGGAATGTATTATCGGGGAGGATTGAAGGCCGCGTCTGAACAATTGAGAGGATGTCGAAGTCTCCCCTCGATGCCCAGGCCAATGTTCATACATTAAGGCTCTCCGAGGCTCGGAAAACCAAGCGGACGGCGAGTTTATACAGCATATGGCGCGGCGACGAAATGGCCGAGATATTGCGCCATAAGTCATAAATTTTTGCGCAATGCGTCTCAAAATAAAGCGAAGAATGTGGCAGCCATCAATGCTCAATGGCTATTTTGTGCGGTAATGACGTCTTTTCGACCGCCCCGTCTTGCTTTATTGGCTGATATTGGCTAAATTCGCACCGTTTTTATAAACACATAACCAACGTAAGTTTTATGAACAACTACGAAACCGTTTTCATTTTAACTCCCGTTTTGTCTGATGCACAGATGAAGGAAGCGGTGCAGAAGTACAAGGACTTGATCCTTGCTAACGGAGGCGAGATGGTAAACGAAGAGAATTGGGGCATGCGCAAGCTGGCTTACCCGATTCAGAAGAAGACGACGGGTTTCTACAACCTGTTCGAGTTTAAGGCTGACCCGAGCTTCATCTTGAAGCTTGAGACCGCTTACCGTCGAGACGAGCGTCTCCTCCGCTTCCTTACCTTCAAGATGGAGAAGTACGCTGTCAAGTACAGCGAGACTAGAAGAAACGCAGCTAAAAAAGAAGAAGTAAAGGAGAACTAAGCAATGGCACAAGCATCCTCAGAGATCAGGTATCTCACCCCTCCTACTGTCGAGGTCAAGAAGAAGAAGTACTGCCGCTTCAAGAGGAGTGGCATCAAGTACGTTGACTACAAGAACCCTGAGTTCCTCAAGAAGTTCCTCAACGAGCAGGGCAAGATTCTGCCTCGCCGTCTCACTGGCACCTCGCTGAAGTATCAGCGCAAGGTCGCAAGGGCCATCAAGAGGGCTCGTCACCTGGCTCTTCTGCCCTACGTTACCGATTTGTTGAAATAAGCTGTAAGGAGGATAAACTACAATGGAAGTTATACTGAAGACTGACGTAGCCAAGCTGGGTCATAAGGACGACATCATCGCCGTTAAGCCTGGTTACGGCCGCAACTATCTCATTCCAAAAGGAATCGCCATCCTTGCAACTGAGTCTGCCCGCAAGGAGCTCGCAGAGTGCCTCAAGCAGCGCGCGCACAAGCTCGCCAAGATTAAGCAAGACGCTGAGGAACTCGCCGCCAAGATGCAGGGCATCACCCTCACCATCGGCGCCAAGGCTAGCTCCACGGGTAAGATCTTCGGCTCTGTCAACAACATTCAGATCGCCGAGGCTCTCAAGGAGAAAGGCTTCGATATTGACCGCAAGATAATCCTCGTCAAAGAGGAGGCCATCAAGGAGCTCGGTCACTACACGGCTGTCGTCAAGCTCCACCGCGAGGTGTCTGTCGACGTCGAGTTCGATGTCGTAGCTGAGTAATAACCAGAGCGTCAGGCTTTAGCTGGTTTCTTGCCTTTAAGGCAGTTTCGGGGCTGTAAGCTTTTTGATTGTGATAGTCAAAAGGCTGGGTACGCTGACGTATATTTGCATTTTTCAAAGCAGATACATTTTCAACACACACACAAGGCAGGCCTCGCCCCAAAAGGGTGGGGCCTGTTTTCATTTTCTTGCAGCCATGTCTTTCTGTTCGTTCCTCGCTGTTTTCCTTGGTGGCGGCCTCGGGTCGGTCTGCCGCTTCGCCATCTCGTCTCTTATGCCCGTGCCGTCAGGCCATTTGGGCGCGTTCCCTTTCCGGACCTTCTTAGCCAATATTCTGGGGTGCTTTTTCATTGGCCTTCTGTCCGCCCTCTTTCTTGACTCGAGTGTCAGACCCGAACTGAAAAATTTCCTTGTCGCAGGTTTTTGTGGCGGTTTCACCACCTTTTCAACGTTCAGCAGAGAGGGGTTTGACCTTCTGGCGTCTGGTCAGTACGCCGTTGCTGTCACTTACATGGCTCTCAGTCTGGTTCTGGGTGTGGCTTTTGTTGCGTTTGGTTTTTGGCTGATTGGGCGTTGGGCCGCATAACTCTGATGTGGGCAAGGTGCTATTCTGGTTAGTCTTTGAGGCTTCTCGGCACAAAATGTGTAACTTTGCCGTCGCTTTTGGGTTGTAAACAGTAATAATATTGTGAACAAGAATTTCATATACGCGTTGGCAATGATTGCCTCGTCCACATTCGTCTGTGGGCACGGAATGGCGCAAAAAGTGGTATTGCTGGCAGACACGTTAAGGGCGGGGGCCGTTATGGACACACTAGATACCGATGATCGATACACAAAACTTGTCCTCTATTCAGACAAGACGTGGAGACTTGTTGACCTTGGCCATCCCTCATTCGACGATGAAGACTTTGAGGATTATTGGGATAATGAGGCCATTCATGCCTACAAAGGAATAAGTCTGGACGAGGTGCCAGATGAGATAATCATCAGTTTGGCCGACTCCGCTCACTCTTTTGTCTCTCCTGTTGTCGGCCCTGTGCGTTCTCGTTACGCCTTTCGCCGCCGCCGCCCCCACAAGGGCACTGACATACCTCTGAAGGTTGGAGACCCTGTGAGGGCGGCTTTTGACGGCAAAGTACGTGTTGTCAAGACCACGAGGCAGTCGGGCGGATATGGCAACCTTGTCGTCATACGCCACGCTAGCGGCTTGGAGACGTATTACGGCCACTTGAGCCGTCATGCTGTGGTCGAGAATGACGTTGTGAAGGCTGGCGACGTAATAGGTTACGGTGGCAGCACGGGTCGAAGCACTGGCCCACACCTCCACTTCGAGACCCGATTTATGGGGCAGGCTTTCGACCCTGAGAGAATAATTGATTTTGAGGCTGGCAAACTTCGTGAGGAGCAGTTCTTGGTCAAGAAGCACTATTTCAGCATATACTCTCATTACGGACAGTCCGAAAAGGAAAGCCTCGAGGCGTCAAAACGCAAGATTCACGTCATTCGCCGTGGCGATACCCTCGGCGGCTTGGCGGCCCGATATGGCACCACGGTGGCGAATATTTGCAGGCTCAATGGTTTCCGCCAATCAAAGCTTTTGCGCATAGGCGAGAGGGTCATTGTGCGTTAGGGCGCTTTGCTTGCAAAATAGCCTTAGTTTACGAGACGCGTGGGCCGTGGCCCGCGGCGTCTCTTTTTTGTCTGGTCAACTGTGTTCTGTCTTAAAAAACTTCGATAGATGGGGTCAGAAATAATAGTGGCTGTCGTGCGGCATCGAGTCCTTGGTTTCACCTTGGCTCCATATTTCGTGTCCCGTTTGTCCGATGCCGTAATTGAGATTTTGGGTCTGGTCACCCCGCTCACAATTGCGAGGCTTGATGGCCTGACTGCAGAGGTGAAAGGCTTGGTAGATGTCTTGGACCGTATCTCGGAGCAGCGACTTGCCCGAAATTTTGCGCGTGGCAAGTCAGTCAAGGCCTTTTGGGACGGGCTGTCTGCCGAGATGCTTAAAAGCCATGTCCGCCCTTTTGTTGACCAAATAATCTGCGAAGCTTTGACGCTCATTCCCAAGGCTTCTGTTCGTGTCTTTTTGCGGCCCGACAAATATCAGACTGTCAACGTGTCCGACGCTTTAGATTTGGCCCCGGTCTTCAAGAGCCGTCCTAAATTCTTCTTCACCTTGGCAGACAGTGGCGATTTGCTCTACACGCTAAAAGTATCAGATGGGGCCGCCGATGTCTCACTCTTCCATTCACACCTCATCGAGCTGTCCTCGAGCCCAGCCGTTTTTGTCTCGGGTCGCACCATATATTCGGTGTCTGACGCACATTTCGCAAAGTTTAGGCCATTTGACGCCAGCCAACGCATCCGGGTTGAGAGTAAGATTGTGAATAGCTACATGAGCAAATTTGTGCTCGGTTGTGTGAGGGCATATTGGGTCTCTGCCTACGGCTTTGCCATCAAGCGGAAGTCCCCAAAGTTCAGGGCGTCGCTCAGGGCTAGGCAGTCGGTGTTTGGTGCCGTTTTTGAGTTGCTGTTCACATATGATGGCAATGAGTGCGCGGCTTTGAGCAAGTTGAGACCGGCCTCTTTGTCGGTAGACGACGATGGGCGATATACATTCAATGTCATTATGCGAAATCCGTATGAAGAGGGCAGGGTTATTGATTTGCTCACGCGAGATTTGGGCTTGTCGCCTATGGGAGACGCCTATGCCGTTGATGGAGGGCGAGCAGATATGCAAGATCTGGTCAAGTGGGCCTACGCTCATCGCGATGCGCTGTCGGCCAATGATGTTGGAGTGGATGTTGACGATGATGGGCGTCGTTATTTTGTAGGCAATTGGGAGTTGCTGACAGAGGTGGAAGAGGGGGCCGATTGGTTTGACTTGCGCATAGTTGTGGAGGCCGGACAATATCGCATACCCTTTCAGCGCTTTTTCCGCAACATATCTTCGGGAGACAACTGTTTTGTGTTGCCAGACGGAGGCGTGTTCCTCATTCCAGATGAGTGGTTTGAGCAGTGGAGTGGCGTGATACCTCTCATGTCAGTGCAAGCCGATGGCGCATTGCGGTTGGCCGCCGCCAATAGTGCAAATTTGCCATGCGCAATTCTTCCTCCTGCCGCCGTGGGGTCTGAGCGGCCATTTTCAGATGGTGTTGTTGGCGGTGGCGTCCGCCTGCGAGCCTCTTTGCGAAACTATCAGTCGGAGGGTGTCGCATGGCTTCTTACGCTGGCCAGAAATTCCCATGGCGGCATTTTGGCAGACGATATGGGCCTGGGCAAGACTCTCCAGGCCATAGGGTTGCTGACGGCCATCTACAATGTCGGGCCTGGGGCGGGGGGGCTCATT
>CAKUYZ010000117.1 GCA_934717675.1 uncultured Bacteroidales bacterium | reverse complement strand
GCACGTCCGAGATAAAATGGGACAAGATGGAGCTGAAAGCCTACAAAGCCTCCGCGAAGAAATGCCGAGGTCTGGTCTTCAAGCCTGGTGACAAAGACGTGACGGAAGTGACGCGATAGCTGAAGTATACTTACAGCCCCCTCCCCTGCGATTTTAACAGCATGGGAGGGGGCTTCTCTTTTTGCTCGGATTCCGTAGTGATTTTTCAGAACACGCGCCAAATTCCGTAAGTTTGCCAACAGAAATGGCAATCATGAAGAAACAAAATATGGTTCTTGCCGTCGCGGCGTTTGCGCTGACGGCCACTGTCTTTTTGCTCTGCACGGCCACGAGGCCAACGTCGGCGTCTCCGTCCGCCTCCATGCGCCGTCCGCATGAGACGTCGCTCCCTACGGTTCCGGAGCGCGCTGATTTTTGTGGGGAGGAGGCCCCGCTGGACAGGCAGGACATTTTCGAATGTATGGATCGTGAGATAATATCCAACACATTCCTCCACTCTAACACGCTTCTCGTCATTAAACGGTCGGGGCGCGTCTTCCCACAAATTGAGCCCATTTTGGCGGAATATGGCATTCCTGCGGACATGAAGTATTTGTGCGTAGCGGAGAGCAACTTGCAACCCACCGCAAAGTCGCCAGCGGGGGCGGCTGGGCTGTGGCAGTTTATGGAGGTCACTGCAAAAGAGTACGGTCTGCGGGTAAATGATGAGATTGACGAGAGGCTAGACGTGGTCAAAAGCACGCGGGCGGCGTGCCGTATGCTCCGGGCGAACTATCAGAAGCTGGGCTCGTGGACGCTTGTGGCAGCGTCATATAACGGTGGGCTGACTCGGGTGCGCAAAAACATTGAGCAGCAGCGGCAGGCTGATTACTATGACATCCATTGGGCGGAGGAAACGCGCCGCTACGTTTTCAGAATAATGGCGTTAAAGGCCATCATGACGTCGCCGTCAGACTATGGCTTCGACATAGGCCAAGACGATATGTATAGGCCATATGACACCAGGGAGGCCCAGCTGCCAACGCCAATGGCGGACTTGCCCCAGTGGGCTAAAGACAACGGCACCACATACAGAGCTTTACGACTGCTCAACCCATGGTTGCTAAAGCCGCAGCTCAAAAACGCGCAAGACACGCTCACCGTGCTGCTGCCTAAAGAGTAGGGTTGACCTCCCAGACGCTATGGTATCTGCGCTCGCCGGCAACAGGGTCTGCCACCACAGCCTTGACTTCTAATCCATGGGCCGCGCATGCGCCGCGCAACGCGTCTTCAAACTGATGGGCTACGCCTCCGACAAAACTGACGCCGCCAGAAAGGCTCTTTGGCGGGTAGAGCAAGACGTTGCGGCGCAGAAACATATCCAGACGCTCCCGCACAATGGAGGACACGCTCGCGTCATTCGCCCATTGGGCCGCAAAACGAGCGAATGTGGCCAGATAGGCGTTGGCGCGTGGCTGCGAATATATCCTATCTATGATGCCTCGGTAGTCGGCGTCGGCAAAGCGAAAGAAAGCCTCGGTGACAACTGTTGGCAAGAGGCCTTTGAGGGCGTCGGCCACAATGTGCTTGCCAATGTCGGCCCCGCTCCCCTCGTCGCCCAAGATGTAGCCCAGAGGGCGTATGCTAGATGCTATGTCCCTTCCGTCATACAGGCAAGAGTTACAACCCGTGCCAAGGATGCAGGCCACGCCGGCGGAATGACGTAGGGTGGCGCGCGCGGCGCCGAGCATGTCTGAGCAGACTTCAATGCTGTCGCACCACGTGAGCCGCCTTAACGCTTGCCTCACCTTCTCATTGGCGTCGCCGCCCACGCAGCCCGCCCCATAATAGTGGACGGCCTCGAAGCCTAGCTTTCGGGGCAAGATGTGCGCCAATGCGCCGCTCCAAACGTCGAATATCTGCTCCGCTGACATCATGACGGGGTTTACGCCCTCCGTGACAATGTCCATATCCACACCGCCACCAAAGATCACCCAATGGCATTTGGTGGAGCCGCCATCGGCCACGACCACAACGCCACTCATTTTGTCAACGGCCCCTCCCAAGCCATCACGCCGCCATCCATCTCCTTGACCTTAAAACCTATTGAGGTCAGCCGTCCGGCCGCCACCTTGCTCCTTTTGCCCGAACGGCAGTATACGGCCACCGTCTGGTCTCGGGTGAGCCGACCGAGGCATTCTTGCTCAAAGTCAGAGCGGTGAATATCTATGTTTATCGCGCTAGGCAAATGCCCCGTGGCGAACTCTTCCGCCGTGCGGACGTCCACAATCTGGCAATGGGCACTGTCTCTCACAACAAGGGCGAACTGACTCGCCGGCAAACTCTCAAACTGACCTGCCGCCTTGTCTTGCCCCGCGGAGCATGACGATATGGCAACAGCCGAAACCGCCGCCCAGAATTTTAAAACACGCTTCATATCTCCACTTTTTAACATAAGGTCATTATCCCTTTCTCCCAAAGGTAGCTCTATTTTCGTACCCAACCTTTTGAGGGGCGGCATTTTCTTCCTACATTCGCAATCGAATATGCTTTAACAAATGTTAGGTATGACATTCCGCATAGGAGCCGCCTCGGCGGCGTTATTGGCCTGCTGCGCCCCGCTGCCCCTGCTTCAGTCGTGCGCATTGCGTTCGCAAGACTCTTTTGGCGTGGACAGTCTGGTGTTTGAGCGTAGCTGGGCCTTGCCCAATGCGATGGAAAACGACGTGCTAGGCGGGCGCTCACATTTCTACGTGAAGATAGACTATCCCAAGGAGGTGAAGGGTGGTGAGGCCACAGCACTCGCAGACAGCGTGAAGCGGTGCCTGTCTGAGATCCTATTGCCAGATGGCGCGAAGCCCGTGATGAGCAAGACGGTGCTTGACGTGGCCGCCAACGTGTTCTTTGGGGAGAGCGAGGGGAACGAATGGGGCGAGGAGGTGTCATACTCTCTCCGCAAGGTGTATGAAGACAGTGAATACCTCTCGTATGAGTTTAGCCGCTATGCGTTTAGCGGCGGAGCGCATGGCCGATACAATGTGAGTGGCGTCACGTTTCGGAAAAGTGACGGCCGGCATGTGACCTGGGCGTGCGTGAAGGCTGACGATGACTTGCGGAAGACGATAACGGACGACCTGAAAAAGGCCAAGGGAATTGGCAGTGACGATGAGTTGAAGGGCATGCTGCTTGTCGATTTAAAATTTTGCACATTGCCCGATGGCTTCTTCGCCTTGCCCTTGCCATCCGCGGCCCCGTGGCTGACGGAGATGGGGTGGATCTTTACCTATCAACCGTACGAGATTTTGCCTTGGTGCCATGGGGCTCCGGCGTGTTGCGTGAAGAGCCTAGACGTGGAGTTTGATTAGTTGCTCCGCGTCGGCATTTCGCAAGGTGATAATGGCCGAGTAATGTGATGGATGGTTTTTTCACATACATTGTGCAGTGTTCTGACGGGTCGTTATATACGGGGTGGACAACAAACTTGCCCAAACGTATGGCGGCGCACAATGGGGCTGGCGGGGCGGGAGCCAAGTACACGAGCGCGCGTCGTCCGGTGACGCTTGTCTATGCCGAGAGCTGCGCCACAAAACAGGAGGCCATGAGCCGAGAATGGCACATAAAGCGGATGAGACGCCAAGAAAAACTCAGGCTCATTGGTTGGAAATGACACTTTTCTGCTCGCCGTGACTTGAATTCCCAATTTAAAGTGTTATATTTGAAAGTGATGTGAGTCTGGAACGGCTTGATATGAAACGCTTCGCACAATACCTGACATTGGCTTTTGCCTTGGTCGCCGTCATATGGGCGGTGGGTCGTGTCTTGTGCGGGCCGTTGGCAGCCGGAGAGGGTGGAGTTGAGCAGAAAGCAGAGGCTTCCGTATCGGAGTCTCGCGCATATTCCGATGTCTCCGCCGTCTTCATTCTGTCTGGGCGGACGGGTGAGACCGCATTAAGCAGCAGTAACATACTTTCTACACCTGCACAGGTTTTTGCGCAACGGCGCACTACGGGAGGCGAGCGAGGCTCGTTGGCCCGCACCCTGGCCGACCATATTGGTTCCACCGTGACGGAATGCCGGTTTGGTCTGCTAGATTTCAAACACATCATTCATTCAAGCCACTCTTTTCTTTTAATCATAGACGTTCTCATCATTTAGGCCGAAAGCGCAAGTTTTGCGTGTGCTGGCCGTGGCTTCGTCACCGTGGTGGCGAGCCGAGGGTGGGCACTATGCGAATTTTCCCTGCGGCCAATGCCTACGGGGTGGGGCTTGCGTCATTGTAAGCTTCAGAAGATGGGCTGTTTGCCCATTCGTGCCGCTCTTGTTGAGCGGCAAAAGAACGACATATCCCAAAGAAAGAGACTGGTAAAAATGTCCCAAACAAATGATTTGCTGGCCAAGGAACAGAATGGCCGGTTCGCTGAGAAGTGTGACGCAAAAAAAAGAATCGTGAGCCTTGTGTCTGCCGTCATGGGCTTAGGGCTTGTGGCTGCGGCGCTCGCGGGCGCGTTCAGCAACAACGACACACTGTTTTACACGGCCATTGTCATAGGCCTCGTCCTTGCATTGTATGGGGTGGCCAAGATGGCTTTCGGCTGCTCCGTATTGACCGATACCAAGTCGGGGGCGAAAGTGGAAACCCGCAACATATATTTCCCATCGTCAGAAAAGGCGGCGATCTTGAACGCCATAAGCAATGGCGATTGGAAAGAGATAAACAAAGGAAGCCAAACAACATCTACGCTGCCGTTGTGCCTCCGAGCATGGTTTACGGAGGACGGAAGTTATGCCTCGACAATGCTCTTGGAGTACGTTCCTTATGAGTATGTGCCGGTGACTAGGCTTCAGGAAGTGCAGGACGATGTGCGTAACTCTTTCATTCTTAAAATAAAAGAAAAACACTAACAAAAATGCGTCCTGCGTCGTGTGGTTTGTGAAGAAACTGGCACCTCGCAAGTGTTGATAGGAAAATCAAGACAAAACTCTCATATTCTGCCGTGCGGAGTGACATCCCGCACGGCAGTTTTTGTGCATAACCGCTAGCTGCAATCGAAAATGATTATAGCAAAATGTCTGGTCACGATTAAGGTGTGAGCAGGTC
>CAKUYZ010000116.1 GCA_934717675.1 uncultured Bacteroidales bacterium | reverse complement strand
GAACCAGCTCTACCAGATCCGTCCCGCTTTCGGCGGCTCCATCATTGCCACCATCGTCAATCCTGAGCATCGCCCGCAGATGGCCACCGTCCGCGACGGTGTCATGAAGAAAGAGATTCTCGATGAGAACTACAAGGGCGAGGTCGTCCGCCACGACGTGGCCAAATACGTTCCCTCGACCGACTATGTCGTCAAGGTCATCGACCGCCATGTCGAGGCCGCCAAGAACAACCTCAAGGGCGCGCCCATCGTCGTGGCCGGTGGCTACGGCGTAGGCTCCAAAGAGGGCTTTGACAAGCTCTTCGAGCTGGCCAAGGAGCTCCACGCCGAGGTCGGCGCCAGCCGCGCCGCCGTTGATGCCGGGTGGGTCGATCACGACCGCCAGATCGGCCAGACGGGCGTCACCGTAAGGCCCAAGCTCTACATCGCTTTCGGCATCTCCGGGCAGATTCAGCACATCGCCGGAATGCAAGACAGCTCCATGATCATCTCCGTCAACTCCGACCCCGAGGCGCCTATCAACAAGATCGCCGACTACGTCATCACCGGCACCGTCGAGGAGGTCATCCCCAAGATGATTAAGTATTACAAGAAAAACAGCAAGTAAGAGAGAACCAATGGCCAACTATTATAGCGAGACCCCCGAGCTCAAGTATCACCTCGGGCATCCCCTCATGAAGCGAATCGTCGAGCTCAAGGAGCGGAACTTCGCCGACAAGGACAAATTCGACTATGCGCCGCAGAACCTCGACGACGCCCTGGACAACTATGACCGCGTCCTCGACATTGTCGGCGAGATCTGTGGCGAGGTCATCGGCCCCAACGCCGAGGGCGTTGACCATGACGGCCCCAAGTGCGAGAACGGCCGCGTCACCTACGCCCCTGGCACCAGTGTCAACCTCGACGCCACCCGCAAGGCGGGCCTTATGGGTATGGCCATGCCGCGCCGCTTCGGTGGCCTCAACTTCCCCATTGTCCCCTACATCATGGCCGCCGACATGGTCAGCAGCGCCGACGCGGGCTTCGAGAACCTCTGGGGGTTGCAGGACTGCGCCGAGACGCTCTATGAGTTTGGCAACGAGGATCAGAAGCAGCGTTTCCTGACCCGCGTGTGCGCCGGCGAGACCATGAGCATGGATCTCACCGAGCCCGACGCCGGTTCCGACCTCCAGAGCGTCATGCTCAAGGCCACCTATAGCGAGGCCGACGGCTGCTGGCTCCTCAACGGCGTCAAGCGTTTCATCACCAATGGCGACGCCGACATACACCTCGTCCTTGCCCGCTCCGAAGAGGGAACCAAAGACGGCCGAGGACTCTCAATGTTCATATATGACAAGCGTCAGGGTGGGGTGGACGTCCGCCGCATCGAGAACAAGATGGGCATCAAGGGTTCGCCCACCTGCGAGCTGGTCTATAAGAACGCTCACGCTGAGCTCTGTGGAGACCGCAAGCTGGGCCTCATCAAATACGTCATGGCGCTTATGAACGGCGCCCGCCTCGGCATCGCCGCGCAGGGCGTGGGCATCAGCCAGGCCGCCTACAACGAGGCCTTGGCCTATGCCAAAGACCGTCGTCAGTTCGGCAAGGCCATCATCGAGTTTCCCGCCGTGGCCGACATGCTCTCCACCATCAAGGCTAAGCTCGACGCCAGCCGCGCCCTGCTCTACGAGACCGCCCGTTTTGTTGACGTGTACAAGGCTCTGGATGACATCAGCAAAGAGCGCAAGCTCACGCCGGAGGAGCGTCAGGAGCAGAAGAAATATTCCAAGCTCGCCGACGCCTTCACGCCTCTCGCCAAGGGCATGGGTTCCGAGTTCGCCAACCAGAACACCTACGACTGCATCCAGATCCACGGCGGCTCCGGTTTCATGAAGGAGTATAAGTGCGAGCGCATCTATCGCGACGCGCGCATCACCTCCATCTACGAGGGCACCACACAGCTGCAGGTCGTGGCCGCCATCCGCTACGTCACCAGCGGCGCCTACGCCGCCAAGATCAGCGAGTATGACCAGATGCCCGTGGCTCCGGAGCTAGACGTCTTCAAGAACAAGCTCAAAGACATGGCGGACAGGACCCAGATGGCCGTCAACCAGGTCAACGAGGCCAAGAACCAGGAGCTTCACGACCTTGTGGCGCGCCGCCTCTACGAGATGACCGCCTACACCGTCATGGGCTACCTCATCCTTCAGGATGCCACCAACGCCCCCGAGCTCTTCGGCACCTCCGCGCGCGTCTTTGTGCGCTACGCCGAGGCCGAGGTCGAGAAGCACATGACCTTCATCCGCAAGTTCCAAGAGGAGAGCCTCGCCGACTACCGCAAGGCCTAAGCCCGCGCGAGGCCGTCCACGCCACTGTGGAACGAGCCATAAGGAAGCCCCTCCGCGTCAAGCAGACGCGGAGGGGCTTCCTCTTTTCATCCCTATTTGTCCAACTGCCTTGCCAACTTGAAGATGCAGCGTTTCTTCTGCTCCATGTCGGGGTGCACGTAGGTGTTCAGGGTGGTGGAGATGTTAGAGTGGCCCAGCAGCACGCTCACCGTCTTGTAGTCGCAGTTGCACTCAATGCAGCGCGTGGCGAAGCTGTGCCGCAGGCTGTGATATTTGATGCGCGGGATGCCCAGCAGGTCCAGCAGCTTGTAGTAATGGTTGCGATAGGCGCGCGGCTCGGTGGGGCGCTCGCTGTTAGAGATGACGAAAAAGTCATCGTTCACCACCTTCTTCAAGTGGCGCGTCATGGCCATCAGCTCTTGCGACATCGGAATCTCGCGGCGCGAGCTGGCCGTCTTGGGCGGTCCCTCCACCACTTGCGTACGCCGCCCCTCCGCTCCATCCACGGGAATGCGCTCCAGCGTCCGCCGCACGCATATCACGCCGCGTTCCGTGTCGATGTCAGCCCAGCGGAGGCCGCACACCTCGCCAATGCGCAGCCCCGCCGTAAGGCTGATGTATATGCCCAGCCCGTCGCATGAGAAATTGCGGCGGATGTGGCTCAAAATCTTGCGGTGCTGCGCCACGGTCAATATCTCAATGGCGGCAGCCTCCGCCACGGTGGGGTACTTCACCTCCCACTCGCAGTGCGCCATCCAACCGTTCCTCACGCCGAACTTCATAAGCATCTTCAGCACAATGAGGATGTCTTTCACCGTCTTGACGCTCAGACCCTCATCCAGCTTCCGCAGTGCGAACTCCTGCACGCCGCTCTCGCTCAGGGCGCGGCACTCCCCGAAACACGGCAAGATGTGGTTCTTCAGCATAAGCCCGTAGGCCGCCAGTGACGCCGGCTTCACCAGCCGCCGCTTATACGCCCGCCACTCTTCCGCGATCTCGCCCAAAGTTCTTGATTCCATACTCTTCCAAATTAAAGGTTTATTCGCCCTTAGATAAGGAAAAGAGATGGGTTTGTTGCCTTCCGGCGTGGGCTGTGGCGGTGTCTTAAAACTCCTTTATCAGCTCATTATACAGGTCCACAGGCCCCAGATGCCAATATTTTGTGCTTTCTGTTGACAGCTTCTTGTATAGCTGTGAGTGGTAAATGCGGTTGATCGCCTCCGTAAGGCTTATGCCTTTGTCTTCTGCCAGCCATGGGGCCAACCATCCAATCTTAATGGGAATCAACAGATACAAGTTGTCCTGCGTTATTCTTGCGCTCATAACCTGATAGTCTTTGATTCAATAAATTTGATTGCGAGCAACGACTTCTCCGTGTGGAAAAGATATTGATCCACCAGTCTGTAAGTCTTAAGCTCTTGAATGAGTGTTGGCATGCTGATGATATTTCCCTTCGTAGAGCGTGAATTGGGTGTAGACGCTGTCATCTGCTACTGGCCCGTACACGATGTCATAGTCATGAGAAAACCCTCTCTCTGTACGGTTCCTCATCACAAAATTCACCCATTCTTCCGTTGGTTCCTCGAAGAAAATGGAATTCATATGTTTTACAGCTTCATCGTCCAACTCATATACATTCACATAACCAACGGAGAGGCCTTTGTCTTTTATCCTCCGTTCCACCAACCTCTTTGCCTGCTCATATGAGGTCGTTGTGTAAAAGCCAGAACCGTAATCTAGAGAGCAATTAGGCTCACGGATTTCGGGATTCTTGACTTCTTCTATGCTTCCGTGGTAGACTTTGCTCATCGCCTCTTCCTGTCATTTATCATTTTGTCAATTTCTTCAACGAGCCACGGCCCGCCTTGCGTATGAAGCACGTCATAAAACTCGCAGAAATGTTCCGTTATTCCGTAGCGTTCAAGCAGATTCACCACATCTTCCGTGTTCATATTCTTCGTCTTCGCATATTGCTCTATGCAAAAAGACACAAAGACCGCTTTGTCTTGTTGCTCTGTATTTTCCATTGTCCTCCTTTCTGTGGCTCAGCCACGTGCGTGTGGCGTCGCGACACCATTTGCCGGGCGTGACTGAGCCCGTCCGTGCGTCTGCCCATCTTTGCCCTACGCCTTTATTACGCTAAAATAACGATTTTTTATCACGCCAATTCATCGCGAAAGGCCGCGTTTGGGGCGGAGGGATGTGCCATTGATTAAGGAAAAATTTGCCCCAATGCCCCGCCTCTCAGATTCCCGGGGTTCACGGGGGAGTGGGAGGAAAGGAGGCTGGGGGAGGTGTGCACTATAGGCAATGGAAGGGACTATAAGCATCTTACAAAAGGGGACATCCCTGTATTCGGAACTGGAGGATATATGACTTCTGTAAACGATTACTTATATGATGGCGAAACAACTTTTATTGGTAGAAAGGGAACAATCAACAAACCATTCTATTACAAAGGAAAGTTTTGGACTGTTGATACACTTTTCTATACTCATTTATTTAATGGAGTCACGCCTCGATTTGTTTACTGTATATTTCAAACAATAAATTGGTTGCGATACAATGAGGCATCAGGAGTGCCAAGCCTTTCAAAAGACGCAATAGAAAAGATAAAGGTTCATATTCCGCATATAGAAGAACAGCAGAAAATAAGCAAGCTGCTATTTGCATTAGACGAGCGGATAGCCGTTCAGAGGGCGCTCATTGGGGAAATGGGGAGGCTGATGAAAGGACTTAATGATTATTTAAA
>CAKUYZ010000115.1 GCA_934717675.1 uncultured Bacteroidales bacterium | reverse complement strand
CGTCATGCTCAAAGTTGAAGTTGGCGGAACCCACGTTCTCATCGAGCTTCGTAAACTCGCGGCTTATGTCGTTGCTCGACGAGAGGGCTATGACACCCGTCTCCATCTTGTCATTGAGCATATAACGCTTGCGGTCTGGCATATTCCTGTTCGATTTTGCCCAACCTAGCCCCCAGTCTATCGAGCCATCGTCTATCGCGTGTTTGCCAGTGAGCTGCCCGTTATACGTCATGCGGCTCTGGTAGAGCATCTCTGCGCTCTTTATGTTGTCGCCCTGCGCATTGACACCCTCGCGGCTCGTAAAGCGGCTCTTGCCCAACTGGTTGAATATATTTTTCAACTCAATGCGGTTGCGCCCGCCCTGGCCGATAAAGGCCATATTGAGCATGGCTCCGAGCCTGACGTTGTGGTTATATTGCTGGTCGGTATTGTCATGTAGATAGTTGCTGCGGTCGTTGCTCGTGTCGTAGACGCCAAAGAGGCAGTTGCGCATATTGGCGTAGCGACGGTACTGATTGGCGTAGTTGGCGGCGCCCATAAGCGTCAGCTTGCGCCCGTCGGCCTCCCACACCCTGTTGATTGAGAAATTGGCGGAGAAATCTGCCAATGGTTTTGACGAGCGCGCTACCCAATCGTTGTTGAACCCGTTGCCCTGCAAGTCAACGCCTTCGCCAGCTATACTCTTGGGCGTGGCCTTGATGCCGCCGTTTATCATCCTCATCCCGCTGTCGAAGCCCAGCCAATCCGTAGGGCTTTTCTTGCCCTCGAGAAAAGTGCGGCCATGCGTCTGCGTGTTGAAATTTCCGCTAGCGCCAAAGCTGATGGAGTTGGAGAGCGGCACGTCTTTCGTGCGGATGATTATGAAGCCGCCCGTGAAATCAGCGGGATACTCTGGCGATGGCGACTTGACAATGACCATATTGTCTAGCTGTGAAGCCGGTATGATGTCAAAAGAGAAGGCACGGGAGTCGGCCTCGGAGCTGGGGACGGAGCCACCGTTCACCCACACGTTGTTATATCGTTGTGAGAGCCCGCGAACCATGACGAACTTGTCGTCAATTATGGATATGCCGGGTATTCGGCGGACGACCTCGGACGCATTGCTGTCTTGCGACTTTGCAATCTGCTGGGCCGATATTCCGCTCTCAACGGACAAGCTGCTTTTCATTGATTTGAGCATGGCGTTCTCCGTATTGTGCCGAGCCTGCGCCACCACCGTCACGGCCTCCACGGTCACGTCACTGTTCTCCATGCTCACGTCCAGGCTGCCCTGTCCCGCCTTACAGGCTATGGTTTGCGTCTGAAAGCCAATATATTTGACCACCACGCTATAGCCGCCATCGGGCGTGTCTTTTATCTCATAGTTTCCGTCTAGGTCGGTGACAGTGCCGTTGGCAGTCCCCTCCACTTGGATTGTCACGCCAAAAAGCGGCTCCCCCGTCGACTTGTCCACCACCTTGCCCCTCAGAGGCCCACCGGCCAAGGCGGCGGCGCAAAACAGCGAGGCGGCGGATGCCGAAAGCAGCCTGCGAACGTTTATTCGTCTTTGCTTCATATCTACGTTTTTCTTTTCGTCGATGCAAAGATGGCCTTGCGGTGTTACAAACTGACGACAACAAAAAGTCGTGACTATTAAACGACGCCATGCCGGTGATAAACAAAAAAACGCCCGACCGGCGCAATGCCGGTCGGGCGAAATACCAGACTTATAACTTATGCTGAGCCGCCGAGCCAAAGGCCTAACGGCTTGCCTGCATATTAGTCAAGATTTGCGAGCTTGTTGTCAGAGCCGAGCACATCGGTGATCTTCTCCTCGTACATCTCGATCATCATGTCGCGAGCAGGGCCGCAGTACTTGCGGGGATCGAACTCGGCCGGCTTCTCAGCGAGAACCTTGCGGACACCAGCGGTGAAGGCGAGGCGGCTGTCGGAGTCGATGTTGATCTTGCAGACTGCGCTCTTGGCTGCCTTGCGGAGCTGATCCTCAGGAATGCCGACAGCGTCAGGCAGCTTTCCGCCGTACTTGTTGATGATGTCAACATACTTCTGAGGCACGGAAGAAGAGCCGTGGAGAACGATGGGGAAGCCAGGGAGCTTCTCCATGATGGCGTCGAGGACGTCGAATGCGAGTGGCGGGGGAACGAGGCGGCCGGTCTTCGGGTCGCGGGTGCACTGCTCGGGCTTGAACTTGTAAGCGCCGTGGCTGGTGCCGATGGAGATGGCGAGAGAGTCAACACCCGTCTTGGAGGTGAAGTCGATAACCTCCTCAGGCTTGGTGTAGTGGCAAACCTCAGAGCTTACCTCATCCTCAACGCCGGCGAGGACGCCGAGCTCACCCTCAACGGTGACATCGAACTTGTGAGCGTACTCAACAACCTGCCTGGTGAGGGCGATGTTCTCCTCGTAAGGGAGAGCAGAACCGTCAATCATGACAGAAGAGAAGCCCATGTCCACGCAGTTCTTGCAGAGCTCGAAGCTGTCACCGTGGTCAAGGTGGAGGACAATCTCAGGATGGTTGCAGCCGAGCTCCTTAGCGAAAGCTACGGCACCCTCGGCGAGGTAGCGGAGGAGAGTGGCGTTGGCATAGTTGCGCGCACCCTTGGAGACCTGAAGAATGACAGGAGACTTGAGCTTGGAAGAAGCCGTGATGATGGCCTGGAGCTGCTCGAGGTTGTTGAAGTTGAAAGCCGGAACAGCCCAACCGCCGTTGATGGCCCTCTTGAACATCTCGCGAGTGTTCACGAGGCCAAGATCCTTGTAATTGACTGACATTTTATTTGAATTTTATGGTTTTCAGTTGCGATGGCCCGGCACACGACCCTGCGGGCAACATGACGGACGCAACGCCCCAAAATTACGACTTTCGGCGGAAAAACGGCAATTGGCCGATACTTTTTTGGGCTTTAAGGCCGCATCACAAAAATATCAAGTAGGCCACAACACAAAACAACGACCACAGGCAACCATCCGCCTATGCACCCAGACACCCAGTCCCTTCCTAACCGTTTGGAGGAGAAGAAGCGGATGGCAGCTCCCACCAAGACAAAGAGAAGAATAATTTTCAGCATCATAACATACCGTGATTTGGGTTCATATGGCGGCATGACACCCTTCCCCGCAAAAACAAAAAGCGGCTCGCCTATGTGCGAGCCGCTCCGTGGAGCTGTGGGGGATCGAACCCCAGTCCAAACATTGAAGTCATGCGCTTTCTACATGCTTATTCTCCCGTTGGTTTTCATGCCTGGTTTGGGGGAAGACGCCCAACGCCAAACCTTAGCCCTTTAAAATCTCGCTCTTGGCGAGGAGCACGCCGCAAGCCATCCCTGATTTTTCTGCGCCTCCGGTTCAGACCGCCTCAAGGAGTGGGCATCTGGGAGACGTCTCGTCCCTATCACTGTGACGGGGATGAAGCCTGTCTACTATACTTCGACTAGGCAGCGAGAGCGTAAGAATTGTTGCCAGTTATAGGTTTAGTACCCGAGATTATAGAGCCGGCATACCGACGCTCTGCATGCTTACGCACCACTTTGCAACGCTGTCAAATCCAGTTCAGCCCCGTGGTGGAAAGTCAAGGCGAAATTAAATGAAACTACGACAATTTGCAAGTCGCCTGCCATTTATTTGTATCTTTGCGCCGAAAAACATATAGCATACTGGCCCTGCGGGAGGCGGTTGACTAAAGAAACCTATTCTTTGTAGACTATGGCAAGGCAGTCTCTCGACCTGGGGCATACCGGCGTCGGTCGTCTTTTTGCGGAATATTACTTCCCTACCCTTCTAAGTCTTTCTTTTTCAGCCTTGCTCAATGTGGCGGACGGCATTTTCGTGGGGCGCGGCGTTGGCAGTGACGCATTGGCGGCCGTCAATGTGGCGGCTCCCGTCTTTATGGTCGCCACAGGCATTGGGCTTATGCTTGGCGGCGGAGCCTCCGTCACAGGGGCTGTGAGCCTGGCGCGGGGCGACAAGGCAGGCGCGGGGCGATATGCCTTGCAGGCCCTGCTGACATCCCTTGCGGCAGGAGCCGTTATCTGCGCCACAATCTTGCTCATACCCGACAAGCTGTGTTACATATTTGGCGGGTCGGACGTTCTGTTGCCCTATGTGCGTGACTACCTGTATGGCTTGGGACTTGCCATGCTGTGCTACGGGGTCATGGTGGCGGGGATGTTCGTCATCAGGCTAGACGGCTCGCCGCGCTATGCGATGATGTCTAATGTGATTCCGGCGGTCCTGAACATCATCTTGGACTACTTGTTCGTCTTCCCTCTTGGGCTTGGAATAGGCGGTGCGGCATGGGCCACGTCAATATCTGGTTTCGTCGGCGTGGTGATTGTGGCGATCTATTTCGCCTTCTTCTCCCAAAACGTCCACCTACCGCGTCCCAATTTCTCTCGCCGCCACCTTGGCAACGCGCTTCGGGGAGTTGGCGACATGTGCAAGATTGGCTTGCCGGCTCTCATTGGAGACACGGCAATATCATTCATGCTCGTCATTGGCAACTATATGTTCATCGGCGCCTTGGGAGAGGATGGCGTTGCGGCGTTCAGCGTAGCCTGTTACCTTATGCCCATCGTGTTTATGTTTGGCAACTCCATCGCGCAATCTTCCATGCCCATTGTGAGCTACAACCACGGCTGCGGACAAGACGGGCGCGTGAGGGAGACTTTCCGGCTGAGCCTGGCCGTGGGAGTGTCCACGGGACTTCTGGTCAGCGCGGCGGTGTTTGGAGGCGGCGGAGCTCTGGCATCATGCTTCTTGGAGCGTGGGACCAGGGCATTTGAGCTGGCCGAAAGCGGAATACCATTATTCGCCATTGGCTTTGTATTCTTCACCCTCAATATTGTGCTGATAGGTTACTTGCAGAGCCTGGAGCGGAGCCGCGAGGCCACAATCTTTATGCTCTTGCGCGGGTATGCGCTAGTCTTCGCCCTTAGCCTCATAATGCCCGAGCTGCTCGGCGTGGCAGGCTTGTGGCTCACCGTGCCAGCCGCCGAGGCTGTCACGCTTGTCGCCATTGTGATGTGCATGGCGCGACGGAAAGCCAAAGTTTAGATGGGTTTTAAGCCCATGCAAAGCGAGTCCCGCCACAACGTCATTG